>NZ_SMKK01000072.1 GCF_004348425.1 Actinomadura sp. 7K507 | reverse complement strand
ACCGCCTGGCCGAGGAGCGCGAGGCCAAGGAGCTGCTGTCCGAGCTGGACGGCATGGACACCGACGACCCCGCGTTCCTGAAGTCGCTCGACAAGCTCCGCATGGACGTGCTGACCCATGCCCGGGCTGAGGAGCGCTACGAGTTCGACCGGCTGGGCGACCAGTTCAGCCCGGTGCAGCTCAAGGGGTTCGCCGCCGCGGTCCGCGCCGCCGAGGCGACCGCCCCCACCCGGCCGCATCCCGGGACCGAGAGCGCCACCAAGAACCTGCTGGCCGGTCCGCCCGCCGCGATGATGGACCGCGTCCGCGACATGATCCGCGACGCCCGCGACAAGGGCTGACCACACCGGCGTCCGGCCGGGTGCCGATCCGGCCGGACCGCCGGCATCCGAAATGGCACCGGCGTACGTATACCTGGCCTCGGAGCCGGACTCCAGCTACACCATCGGCGAGATCATCGGCGTCACCGGCGGCCTGACCACCACCCGCTGACCAGCACAGCGACACGCCCGGAGCAAAGATCGTCCGGCGAGTGCGGTCGAGCACCTTCAGCAGCCTCGCCTGACGGGGTGGCCGCCGGTGTCCGGCGGACCCGCGGGTGGTGGGCCCGCCGGGCGGGGCGGTGGTTGCGGCGATCAGATCTTCACCGCTCCTGGATCACTCGGTACGCCCTGATCGCTCTGGTACTTTCCAGCCTCGACGGTGTCGACGTTCACGTTCACCCTCGCGGCGTACGCGTTCTTGGCGTCCTTCGTGAAGTTCGTGCTCTCTCCGTGGCTCGGATGATGGCTTTGCTTCCGGTAGTAGGTGACGGGCTGATGCGTCCCCGCCCGCATCGTCTGAACCATGTACTTCGCCATTTGCTCTCTCCCTGCCATTTGTTGTTCATGCCGACGGCATGTTCAGCTCCGTCACTCCCAGAGCAGGAGTGCGGGCAGCCTTTCCGGCTCGGCGAGCCGCAGTAGCTGGTATCCGATCCCGGCCGCTCCCTGGAAGAGTCCGGGGTTGTCGACCGCGCCCTTGACGCCGAAGTCGAAAGAGCCGCTGCGCTCGGCCCGGTCGAGGACCTCCCCGGCGATCGTCCGCGCGGCCCGTTCGAGTTCCGGCCGGTTCCGCCGCCTGGCGGCGCTCAGCAGGAGCTCGGTCCGTCCCATGGCCCCGCAGCACAGTTGGTCGCTGCGTTCGGCGGAGGCCGCGAGCGTGGTCGTGACGGCCGGTTCGACGTCGCGCCCGATCGCGGCGTCGTCGGCCAGGTCGGCGCAGGCGAGCCGGGCCAGCCCGATCCCGGGGGCGCCCTGGCACCACGACGATCCGAAGGCGGGCGCGCCCCGGTCCGGCAGCCGCAGATCGGGCCAGTTGCCGCGGGCCGGGTCGAAGAGCGCCGTCTCGTGGGCGATGCCCTCCAGCGCGGCGCGGCGCAGCTCCTCCTGCCCGGTCGCGGCGTACAGGCGCAGGAGCGCGTACCCGATGCCGGAGGCGCCGTGGGAGAAGCCGGTGAGATGGCGGCCCTGCGGGTCCGCCCAGGCCGGCATGCCGGTCGGCGCGGCGGTTCGCCGCCGGAGCAGGAGGTCGCCGCACACCACGGCCCTGGCCAGCAGCGGCGGAGCGCCGGTACGGGCGTGCAGGGTCAGCAGCGACAGCAGGGACCCGGCGGCGCCGGCGATCACGTCGGACTCTTGTATCGCGCGGAGGCGGTCGGCGGTGAGCAGGGCCGCGATCCGGTCGGCGGCGTCGAGCGGTCCGGGATCGTCGAGGAACTCGCCGATATGCGTCAGGGCGTGGATCAGCCCAGGGAGGCCGACGGCGCCGCCGGGTCCCATTCGCGTGGCCGTCGCGGTGAACGTGCCGCGCTGCAGGGCCGTGCGCAGCGGACGCATCGCGAGGCGCGCGAGGTCGGCGTAGCCGGACCGGCCCGTCTGCCGCCCGAGCGCGGCGAGGAAGAGCGCCACTCCGCAGGTGCCGTCGAACAGGCCGTATCCCATGAGCAGCGGCGTGATCGTCTGATCCCGGGTGAGGTAGGGAGCGGTCCAGGTGGCACCGTCGCCGGAGACGATGGCCCGTGCTCGCAAGCCGTCTCCGATCGCCTGCGCGGCGGACACCAGGTCGGCGGACGAGGGGACGGCACGGCGCCCGGCTTCGGCGGAGCGGTAGGAGGTGCGGCGCGCCGCGGCGGCCTTGGCCCCGACCGAGCCGCGGATGAACGCGATCTGCCGGGCGAGGTCCCCGTCGCCAAGCGCGAGCAGGCGGTCGACCGCCGCGAGGTGGCCGGGCCGGGCCAGGGCCCTGCGGACCTTGGTCCCGGCCTCGCCGATCAGGTCCGTTCCGTCGGCTCTGGCGAAGAACACCGGGATGTCCATGCGCTCAAGGGCGGTGATCTCGCAGGCCGAGAGCGACTCCAGCGAGGCCGGATCGGCGCCGCCCGGCGATTGGACGGCCAGGACGTCCAGCTCGGCGCTCCGGACGGCGCCGTCCCGCAGGCATTCGGGCCTCAGCGAGCGGTGCAGGACCAGCTCGTAGAGCCGGGTCTGCCGCAGGACGACGCGGATGCGCCTGCGGGCGATCGCGGCGACCGGGCCCCCGGCCGCGAGCAGCTCGCCCTGCAGCCGGCGGAGCTGCGCGTACATCGACCGGAAGCCGTCGATGAGGTCGTTCTCGTGCCGGACGAGCGGGACGTTCCCGCCGCCGGCCGCCGGGCCCCGTCCGGGCCGGCGGGCGAAGGCCAGCGACATGTGGTCGGTGTTGATCCGCGACCAATGCGGTGTCCAGAAGCCTGCGGACTCGCTCGGCGTCCAGCCGAGGCCGCTGGAGTCATGGACGGCGCCGTCGGGACCCGTGTCGTGGACCGGGAGCAGGCCGGTTCCGAGCACCGAGCGGTCGAGGCCGGGGTCGAAGCCGCCCGCGTGGGGCTCGTCGCCGGTCCGGTTCCGCAGGCGGGGCGTGAGCAGCGTCTCCAGGTCGACCAGGACGGGGTGCTCGCCGGCACCGACGATGTTCTCGTAGTGGAGATCGTTCGCCGCCAGGACGTACGCCACGCACAGCAGCATCCCCGCCTCGCGGAAGTAGCGGCTCGCCTCGGCGGAGTCGCGCCACGGGCGGGCCCGGACGAATTCGACCCACCCGTAGTTTCTGCGGGCGAGCATCCGCGGCGCCTTCAGCGGCGGCAGCCCGGTCCGCTCGTTCAACCATCCTAGGAGCTCGCCGAACGCATGATCCATGCCGAGGTCCTTGGGCTTGTGGAGGATCGAGACTCCCGAGCCGAACGACAGGTGCGTGACGGCGCGTCCGCCCCGGTGCGTGTCCGACAGGTAGGGCCGGATCCGCACTACCGGACCGAGATCCGGGCGGCCGGAGCCGAAGACGCTGCGGAGGCGCCCGCGATCGCGCTCCAGATGGTCCAGGAGCTCGGAGAAGGCGTCGACGAAAAGCAGGATGGCGGAACCGACGAGTCTGCCGAGCACGCGGTATTCGGCGAAGAAGCGGGCGAGCCCGCCCCCGGCCATCTCGGCCAGGAACGCGTCGTAACGACGTGTGGGCGGGCCGCTGTCGTGGAACTCGTCGAACAGGCAGGCCAGCGAGGACTCGCCGGCCACCCGGAACAGCGAGAACTCCAGTTCCAGTGCCTGTCCGCATAGGTGACCGAGTCGCCGCCGGAGCCCGGACTCCAGGTCGAGGCGGGCCGATGGTGCCAGCCTCGCCCACCCGGAAGGGCATCGCGACGCGAGCCTTCCGGCGGCGACTCGCACGAACGGATCGTAGAGCGGCGCGAAGGGAATCGCGGCGCACTCGTCATGGTCTCGTTCGCCGTCCTCCGCTCGTACCACGGGGCTCAGGTCAAGGCTCTCCTTGAGCACCACCGCCCATTCCGGCATGCCGGCCTCGCGCGGCGCGGGCTCCCTGCCGGGCCCTGCCAGTTCGACGATCTCGCGCCAGTCGACGATGTCGGTCTTCGGGCGGCCCCTGTCGAGCGGGCACAGAGTGGAGGATGTCACTTGGGGCCCCCGCTACCCGCAGTCACACGGCGAGGTGATCGCCGTGGAGGTGACCGTCGGGCACACCGGAACGGACTGCCCCGCCGCCAGTTCGTTCTCGGTCAGCGCCTGGAAATGATCGCGCTGGTGGGGCAGCAGCAGATACCGGACGTCCGGTCGCTCCTCCAGGACGTGGACGTCGACGTGAGTCGGGATGTCCGTCCCCAGTTCCTCTGCGAGGACGCCCTTCGGGTCGTCCAGCAGGCGGCTCTTGTAGTCCGCGTCCTTCCAGGCGCGCGAGACTATGCGCGCGATGAACGCCTCCCGCTCGGTGAATCGCGTTGTCATGATGTCCCCTTCCTTGTCACGTTCCTTGTCACGCCGCCCGTCCGGACGGCGGCGATGGTGGTGCCGGCGCCTTGGCGCGGTCTCACTTCGGCGCGTTCTGGTAGTTGGCACCCCAGATCTGGACGTCGCCCTTGGGGAGTTTGTGCTCCACCGAGAGCGTGCCGTCGTCGTTGTGGTGGTACTCGGTCCTGTGGCTGGAGGACGCGGACGCCGAGAAGAACGGCCACACCCCGCCCGATGCCTTGGCGGTGATCTCCTGCACCTGGCTCTGGGAGTAGGTGGCGTGGCTGGTCACGGTGAGGTCGTAGTCACTGACCAGGACGAGTTGGGACAGGCGCCGGGCCAACTGGCCGTTGGGCTGGGCGAAGAAGGAGTCCCAGTCGCCCGCCGACGCCTGCGGATCCCAGACGTCGGCGCCCTTGTTGTGGTAGGCCCTCATGTACTCGTCGGACTGGAACCAGTCCATCGGGTGAGTGACGAGGGTGGAGTACTGGCCGATGCTCCCCTTGACGGTGAGTGAGCTTTCCGAGGCCTGCTTGTTCAGCTGGTCGAAGCTGCCGGAGGCGCTCGCGGAGAAGATGTCGTAGAAGCCACTCGCACTCCCCATTACGGTGGTGTGCTGCAGCCGGGACTCCATCGTTTTGGAATTGAAGTCGATGGTTGCCTGACCGCCCGTATTCAGGCTCTGCTTGGCAGCTTCGATATTCGCCGAGTAGACGAACAGCCGGTACCGTTCCCCGTCCTGCCGGACGAACTCCTGAGTGGCCGCGGGCGCTGACACCGCGTCCAGTGCCCTGATCAGCGGTGTGTTGGCCTGCTGCTTGAAGACGGCGATGGCGGACGCCTTCTGGCCGGGGTTGAGCATGCGGTCGGCCCACTGCTCGAAGAGGGCGGCCTGCGTCAGCGTGCTGGTGGGATTCTGCTTCCACCAATTGTCGCGGTAGTCCAGCCAACGGCTGTACTGGTCCCCGAGCACGCCCGGGAGATCGGTTCCGCCCTCGGAACGCAGCGCGCCGAGGAGCATGCGGTAGGCCGCGGACCGCTTGGACAGGCCGGTCGGGTCGAAGTAGGCCACCGACGCGGACGGGATGACCGCGTCGGACATGAGGTAGAGGCCGCTGGAGTCGTTGCTCTGCAGGCCCAGCGTCCCCTGTGCCAGCTGGAACGTCGAGGTGTCGAGGTTGAGGGCCTGCGCCACGACGTTGTACCAGCCGGCGTTCAGCTTGATGACGGTCTCGGCGATCTGGTCGGGTGCGGCGGTCGGTGTGGTCACCGGACTACTTCCTTTCTTTTCGGGACCCGGCCGCCCTTCTTGGTGGCCGGTCTTCGTGCGGCAGATATTCTTTGGCGGAGCCGGCCGATTTCTATACGGCACGCTGCCGATGGCAGCCCCGGCCGTTCGGTGAGAAACAGAACAGCACCCTTCGGGGCAAGTCCTGTTCTCGCCGATGCGCCGATCAGCAACTCCGTCCTGTCGCTTCCTCAGCTAACACCGGCCCGTTTCGTGAAGGGAAGTGGTCGACCGGAGACTTTACCTACCGATGCCGGGGCAAAGGGTTCTCTTGGGAAGTGCGCATGTGAGGTTTAGTGGTGCCCGTGGACAGTCATACATATAGCGGCGAGCGACTCGTCCGCCCGCTGTTGAAGTGGCAGATAATGTGGATTACCTGCCGCGACAATGGGGGGTTTTGTATCCAGGCGGATAGTATTTACTGACCGGCTGGATAACGTTACATACCGCATCTGGGGGTCCCGGTGTACGACGACACGTTCCCAGCCCGGCCCGGCCGGACCGCCGGTCCTGTGCCTCTCCCGGCCGCGGTCGGCCGCTACCTCGACTCGATCCAGGTGGCGGCCACCCGCGCCTGCTATGCCGAGACCCTGGGGCGGCTGGTCGACGTGGCCGGCCCTGGACGCCCCGTCTGCGAGTTGACCCCCGAGGACTACGCCGCGGTGATGCTGCGCTGGGACGGCGCGGCGGCCGCGACGTGGAACCGGCACCTGTCGGCGCTCGGCTCGTTCACCGCGTGGGCGCAACGCCGGGAGATCCTCGCGACCAACCCGGCGCGGCACCTGAGCCGCCGGCAGCCCGCCCGCCGCGGGGACCGCTGCCTCCCCGAGGCACTGCTTCGGACGCTGCTCACCGGCGGCGGGCACGCGCTGCGCGAGCGCACGCTGTGGACGCTGCTGTACGAGACGGCCGGGCACGCGCAGGCGATCCTCGCGCTGAACGTCGAGGACCTGGACCTCGGTTCCCGGCACGCCCGGGTGGCGTCCGTCCGGCGCGCCGCCGAGTACGTCAGTTGGCGGGACGGCTCGGCCGACCTGCTGCCGCGCCTGCTGGCCGGCCGCACGTCCGGGCCGGTGTTCCTGACCGGCAGGCGGGCGCCCGCCTCCGGCAGCCGGGCGCCCGCGCCGACGGACGCGGATCCCGGCACGGGCCGCGGCCGGCTGTCCTACTCGCGAGCCGAGTACCTGTTCAAGGTGGGTACGGCCGCGCTCGATCCGCGCGGCCGCGGATGGACGCTCGACCAGCTACGGCGCACGGCCCTGCGGTCGGCGGGTCAGCGGTCGCTGGGCGGACAGCAGGTGCGCAGGTAGGTCTGGAGTTCGGTCAGAGACCGCTCGACGGCGTCGGCGTCGATGCGGTAGTGGACCTGCTTGCCTTTTCTGCGGGAGGTCAGCAGGCCGCCGCGGCGCAGCAGTGCCAGTTGCTGGGAGGCGGTCGGCTGGGCGATGCCGAGGCGTTCGGCGACGGTGCCGACGGTGAGCTCGATCCCGCCGGTGAACAGCTCCAGCATCGCCTGGCGCTGTTCGCTGGCCAGCGCCTTGAGGAACTCGCGCCCCCCGGCTCCGAGTTGCGCCGTCGAGGCCCCGCATCCGGCATCCGCCACCGCGCACGTTGCGTCAACGGGCGCCATCGGCTGTGGCGGCGGTCCGGTCACGTGTTCGGTCACGACGTCGACTCTCCCCTCGCGGCGGCGTCTGACGGAAACCCTACGCGATCTATCATCACATTGAAATATTGCAAATTGATGATATGTTTCGCCCATGTCCACCCGCACAGCCTCACTGCTCATCGTCGGCGGAGGTCAGGCCGGACTGGCCACCGCCCGCACCGCCCGCACCCTCGGCCTGACCCCGCTGGTCCTGGAGGCCGCCGACCAGCCTGCCGGTTCCTGGCCGCACTACTACGACAGCCTCACCCTGTTCTCCCCGGCCCGCCGCAGCGCCCTGCCCGGCGCGCCGTTCCCCGGTGACCCCGACCGCTATCCGGAACGGGACGAGGTGGTCGCCTACCTGACCGGCTACGCCGCCCGCCTGGACGCCGACATCCGCACCGGCCACCGCGTCGAACGCCTCGCCCGCACGCAGGACGGGGACGGATTCCAGGCCGTCACCGCGGCCGGGGAGGTGTTCACCGCTCCGCTGGTGATCGCGGCGACGGGCGCGTTCAGCCGCCCCTACCGTCCCGCGCCGCCGGGCCTGGAGTCCTTCGCCGGGACGGTGCTGCACTCGTCCGACTACCGGCGCCCCGAGCCGTTCGCCGGCAAGCGGATGGTGATCGTCGGCGGCGGGAACTCGGCGGTGCAGATCGCGATCGAACTCGCCGCCGTCGCCGACGTCACCCTCGCCACCCGGCATCCTCTCCGCTTCATGCCACAGCGGATCGCGGGCCGCGACATCCACCTCTGGTTGCGGCGCACCGGCCTGGACACCGCCGGCTGGGCCAGGCCTCTGCTGACCGGAGGCAAGGGCACCCCCGTCATGGACATCGGCACCTACCGCGACACCGTCGCCTCGGGCAACCCCGACCGCCGCCCCATGTTCGACCGCCTGGACGGCGACCAGGTCATCTGGAGCGACGGCACGCGCGAGCACGTCGATGTGCTGCTCCTCGCCACCGGATACCGGCCCGGCGTCGACTACCTCGCCGGGCTCGGAGCCCTGACCGAGGACGGGACGCCCCGCCACCGCGCAGGCGTCTCCACCGCCGTCCCCGGACTCGGCTACGTCGGGCTGGAATGGCAGCGCTCGTTCGCCTCGGCCACCCTGCGCGGCGTCGGCGCGGACGCCCGCCACGTCCTCACCCGGCTGCTCGGACGGTCACGTCGCAACGGAGCCGCGGCACCCGCGGGCGATCCGGCGCCGGTTCAAGGGGTCAGGCGCCGGTGAGGTCCGGTAGCGCGAACAGTCCCGACAACCGGGTGAGGCGTTCGGGGATGACGCGGTAGTACACCCAGGTGCCGCGCCGCTCGCCCTCGATCAGCCCGGTCTGGCGCAGCATCTTCAAATGGTGGGAGATGGTCGGCGCGGACACCTCGAAGGGGCCGGTCAGGTCGCAGACGCACGCTTCGCCGCCCTCCGCCGAAGCGATCAGGTTCAGCAACCGCAACCGCACGGGGTCGGCCAGTGCCTTGAACACCCGGGCCAGGTCGGCGGCCTCGTCCTCGTCCATCACCGGGCCGCTCAACGGCTCGCAGCACACCGGGGCGGAGACGTCCTGAAGTTCCATCAACTCGGCCACCTCTCTAATTTGACATACATCTAACCAGTGATGCACTCTTGCGTCTGATTCGATGTTAATCGAAACAGGCTGCAGTGCCGTGACTTCAGCAGTGCCGTGACTTCAAGGGAGACGCCCATGAGCACCAGCACCGACCGGGACGAGCCCGCCGCACCAGCGGCGGGCCAGAACAGCGGTCAGCACACCCAGAGCGGCGGTTGCTGCGGCGTCAGCGCCTGCTGCACCGACGCCGAGCGGCCCGTCGACCCCGGAGCCACGCTGCTGCAGGCCAAGACCGAGGCCGGGTGCGGCTGCGTCGCAGACCACGACGGCCAGGGCGGCCTGCCGGTCGTGGTGATCGGCGCCGGACCGGTCGGGCTGGCCACCGCCGCGCACCTGGCCGAACGCGGCCTGGACTTCCGTGTCCTGGAGGCCGGGCCGCAGGCCGGCGCCGCGATCTCCGAATGGGGCCACGTCAGGCTGTTCTCGCCATGGCGCTACAACACCGACGCCGCCGCGCGCCGCCTGCTGGAGCCCACGGGCTGGACCGCCCCCGACCCCGACCACCTGCCGACCGGCGCCGAACTCGTCGGCGACTACCTCGTTCCACTCGCCGGCGTCCCGGAGCTGGCGGGCCGCATCCACACCGGGACACGCGTCGTCGCCGTCACCCGCCAGGGCGTCGACGCCACGCGCACCATCGACCGCGACCAGTATCCGCTCCTGGTCCGCACCATCGACGCAGAAGGGGCGGTCCGCGACCGCACCGCCCGCGCCGTCATCGACGCCTCCGGCACCTGGGGACACCCCAACCCGCTCGGCCACTCCGGCCTGCCCGCCATCGGCGAAGACCACGCCGCCCCCTACCTGACAGGGCCGCTACCGGACGTACTGGGACGCGACCGCGACCGGTTCGCCGGACGCCACACCCTGGTCGTCGGCATGGGGCACTCGTCCGCCAACACCCTTCTCGCGCTGGCCGAACTCGCCGAGCAGGCACCGGGGACCCGCATCAGCTGGGCCGTCCGCTCCAACTCGGTCGCCCGTCTCTACGGCGGTGGGGACGCCGACGGACTACCCGCCCGCGGGGCCCTTGGCACCAGGCTCAAGCAGGCCGTCGAAGCCGGTTCGATCGATCTCGTCCGCAGCTTCACCATCACGCGCTTCACCGTCCCCGAGGACGGACCCGAGTCCGGACCGGTCACCGTCACCGGCGGCACCCCCGACGGCGAACGGGCCATCGCCGCCGACGCCGTGGTCGCCGCCACCGGTTTCCGTCCCGACCTGGACCTGCTCCGCGAGATCCGCCTCGACCTCGACCCCGCCACCGAGGCGCCGGCCAAGCTCGCACCGATGATCGACCCCAACTTCCACTCCTGCGGTACCGTCCCGCCGCACGGGGAACGCGACCTCACCCACCCCGAAACCGGGTTCTACCTGGCCGGGATGAAGAGCTACGGCCGCGCGCCCACCTTCCTGATGGCCACCGGCTACGAGCAGGTCCGCTCCATCGCCGCCGCCCTGGCCGGCGACCGGGAGGCCGCTGACACCGTCCGGCTCGACCTCCCCGAAACCGGCGTCTGCTCCACCGACCTGGTCGGCGAGGACCGACTCCCCGGTGCGGAGGCGGACGGATGCGGCACCTCGTGCGCGGCCGAACCCGTAGTCGAGGAGAGCACGCCGTCCTGCTGCGGTTCCGCGGAGGCGCCGCAGCAGGACACCGTCGGCGTGGGGGCCCCGGCCGGTGTCGGTTTCGCCACCGGACGGGTGCACGGCTACTCCGGTGACGCCGAAAGCGGCGAAGCCTGAGTCCGCGGTCGGTGGATTCCGCATCCTCGATCCCGGTCCCCGCGGTTCCGGCCGCCGGGACCGGTTCGAGCGCGCGTGGTGTGCTGGTCGCCCTCTGTATCACCGAGATCACCAGCTGGGGCGTGCTGTACTACGCCTTTCCGGTGCTGGCGCCGGCCATCACCGCCGACACCGGCTGGTCCACACCCGCCATCACCGCGGCGTTCTCCGCCGCGCTCATCGTCGCCGCCCTCGTCGGCATCCCCGTCGGCCGCGTCCTGGACCGCCGCGGCCCACACGCCCTGATGACAAGCGGTTCCGTCCTGGCCGCCGCCGCAGCGGTGGCAGTGGCCGTGGCACCGTCGCTGCTCTGGTTCGCCGCAGCGTGGTTCTTGGCCGGAGTCGCGATGTCGGCCGTCCTGTACCAGCCCGCCTTCGCCGCGCTCACCCGCTACTACGCGCCCCGCCACCTGCCCGCCCTCACCACCCTCACGCTGGTGGCGGGCCTGGCCAGCACCGTGTTCGCGCCGCTCACCGACACCCTGGCCGCGCACCTGACCTGGCGCGGCGTCTACCTCGCCCTCGCCGCCGTCCTCGCCGCCGTCACCATCCCCCTGCACGCCATCGCCCTGCGCCGCCCATGGCCCGCGTCCTCCGGCGACCGAGAAACCGCCGCCGACCATCCCGCCCGCCCACAGGCGATACGCCGGATCACGCGCAGCCGCCCGTTCTGGCTGCTGGCCATCGCGCTCACCCTGTCCGCGTTCGCCATGTACGCGGTCCTGATCAACCTCATCCCACTGCTCACCGACCGCGGCGCCAGCCCCACCCTGGCCGCCTGGACACTCGGCCTGGGCGGCATCGGCCAGGTCGCCGGCCGCCTGTGCTACCGCCCGCTCTCAAGGCGCACCAGCGTCCGCGGCCGCACCGTCTGGATCCTCGGCCTGTCCGCCGCCACCACCGCCGCCCTGGCACTCGTCCCCGGCCCCATGCACCTGCTCATCGCCGTCGCGGTGCTGGCCGGCGTCACCCGCGGCATCGCCACCCTCCTGCAGGCCACCGCCGTCACCGACCGCTGGGGCGTCGCCGCCTACGGCACCCTTTCGGGCATCCTGGCCGCCCCCATCACCATCGCCACCGCCCTCGCGCCCTGGGCCGGAGCCGCTCTCGCCGGCACCCTCGGCAGCTACCCGGCCCTCTTCACCGTCCTCGCGCTCGCAGCGGCCCTGGCCGCGCTCCTGGCCAGCGTCCCCGACCCATCACAACAGCACTCCTCCCGCCAGACATGACCGACCGGATCCACGGCAGCGCGACGATCCTGTCGTCGGTGGGGCGTTGACCGGAGGTGCCACGGCGGTTGACTTCGTCGTCGCGTCGCCTGCTAACGTATCAGTCCATGATGATGTCAGTTGAGACTGATGTGCTGCGGGTGCTGGCGGATCCGCTGCGCGCGCGGATCGTGGGCCTGCTCGCCGGTGAGGCGTTGTGCACGTGCCATCTGGTGGAGGAGACCGGTGCCCGCCAGACCAACATCTCCAACCACCTTCGGGTACTGAAGGACTCCGGTCTGGTGGATACCGAGCCGTGCGGCCGGTTCACCTACTACCGGCTGCGCCCCGAGGCATTGGACGTCCTGGCCGCACGGCTCGGCGACCTCGCCGACGCCGCCCGCGCCGCCCTCACCGACGGCCGTAAGAGGCCCTGCTGATGACCACCACCGAACCGGCGACCTCGCAGCCCGGAACCGGCGAGCCGGGCCTGGTGGGCAGGCTGTCCACGCTGGACCGGTTCCTGCCGGTGTGGATCATCGCGGCCATGGCGGCCGGTCTCGGGCTCGGGCGTGCGGTGCCCGGCCTGGACGACGCGCTGTCCAAGGTCGAGATCGGCGGGATCTCGCTGCCGATCGGGCTCGGGCTGCTGGTCATGATGTATCCGGTGCTGGCCAATGTCCGCTACGACCGGCTCGGCACCGTCACCGGCGACCGCCGCCTGATGGTCTCCTCGCTGGTGCTCAACTGGCTGATCGGCCCCGCGCTCATGTTCGCGCTGGCCTGGGTCTTCCTGCCGGACCTGCCCGAATACCGCACCGGGCTGATCATCGTGGGGCTGGCCCGCTGCATCGCCATGGTCGTCATCTGGAACGACCTGGCCCACGGCGACCGCGAGGCCGCCGCCGTCCTGATCGCCCTCAACTCGGTGTTCCAGGTCGTCGCGTTCGGCGCGCTGGGCTGGTTCTACCTCAAGGTGCTGCCCGGCTGGCTCGGCCTTGGCGCCGACGACGTGCACTTCTCCACCGGCACGATCGTGATCAACGTGCTGGTGTTCCTCGGCGTCCCGCTGCTGGCCGGCTACCTCACCCGCCGCACCGGCGAGCGGGCCCGCGGCCGCGACTGGTACGAGACCCGGTTCCTGCCCCGCATCGGCCCGCTCGCCCTGTACGGGCTGCTGTTCACCATCGTCATCCTGTTCGCCCTCCAAGGCGACACCATCACCGGGCGACCCGCCGACGTCGCCCGCATCGCGCTACCGCTGCTGGCCTACTTCGCGCTGATGTGGGGCGGATCGTTCGCCCTCGGCCACGCCGTCCGCCTGCCCTACCCGCGCACCGCGACACTGGCCTTCACCGCCGCGGGCAACAACTTCGAACTCGCCATCGCCGTCGCCATCGCCACCTTCGGCGTCACCTCCGGCCAAGCCCTGGCCGGCGTGGTCGGCCCCCTCATCGAGGTCCCCGTCCTGGTCGCCCTGGTCTACGTCTCCCTCTGGCTGCGCCGCCGCTACACCACCGAACCAGCGGAGGCGGGGACGAGATGAGCGCGGCGTCCGACCAGGCGGCGTCCGGCCAGGCGGCGTCCGGCCAGGCGGTGTTCGAGCGCATCGCCGGACGCTCCCAGATGGCCGCCGCCCTGGCCCTCGCGCGCGGCGGCGACGGGCGAGTGCACGCCCGGTCGCCCGGCACCGCACCGGCCGCCGAACTCGAACTGCCCATCGTGGAGGTGATGGCCGAAGTCGGGGTGGACCTGTCCGCAGAGTTCCCGAAACCGCCGACCGACGAACTCGTCGGCGCCGCCGACCTGCTCACCACGCTCGACCAGCGAGGAATCTGATGCCCGACAAGCCTAGCGTCCTGTTCGTCTGCGTCCACAACGCGGGGCGGTCCCAGATGGCCGCCGCCTACCTCACCCACCTCGCCGGCGACACGGTCGAGGTCCGCTCCGCCGGATCGGCCCCCGCCGACCAGATCAACCCCGCCGTCGTCCAGGCGATGGCCGAAGAGGGCATCGACATCGCCGCCGAAACACCCAAGATCCTCACCGCCGACGCCGTCCAGGCCTCCGACGTCGTCATCACCATGGGCTGCGGCGACACCTGCCCCGTCTTCCCCGGCAAGCGCTACCTCGACTGGCAACTCGACGACCCCGCCGGACAAGGCGTCGACGCCGTCCGCCCCATCCGAGACCGGATCCGCACCCGCATCGAGCAGCTCGCGGCCGAACTCGCCGCCGAGCGCGGTTAGGCCACGGATAGGCGCGGCTCCGGCGCCGGTAGCAGGAGTTACCAGGGTTGGCGGCGCACCGTCCGGCGCCGGCGGCGTGCATGGCTGCGCGGCTGGACGTGCCGCAGGGGTTGACTGAACACCTCCAGGGCATATCATCACGATATGGCGATTGATTCTGATTGTGGAATGACATCTCTGGACGGGTTGGCGCCTGCGGCCGCGCTGTTTCACTCGCTGGCCGATCCGGTCCGGTTGTCTCTCGTGCAGCGGCTGGCCTGCGGCGAGGCGCGTGTGGTGGACCTGACCCGTGAGCTCGGGCTGGCACAGTCCACGGTGTCCAAGCACCTGGGCTGCCTGCGCGGGTGCAGGCTGGTGGACTACCGCGCCGAGGGCCGCCAGTCGTTCTACTTCATCGCCGCACCGGAGCTGCTGGATCTGCTGCGGTCGGCCGAGCACCTGCTGACCGCCACCGACCGCGCCGTCGCCCTGTGCCCGACCTACGGTGTCGACGCCGCCGTCCGGCCCGAGCTGCCCGGACCCGGGACGGCGGCGCGGGCGTGACGGTATCGACGCCAGCCCACTCGCCCGGTCCGTCGGTCGGCCGCCGGGCGGTGCTGGCCCGGCGGGTGCGGTGGCTGGTGGCCGCGACCATCACCTACAACGTGGTGGAGGCCGTCGTGGCGATCGGTGCCGGGGCGCTGGCGTCATCGGGCGCTCTGGTGGCGTTCGGGCTGGACTCGGTCGTCGAGGTCGCCTCAGCGGCTGCGGTCGCCTGGCAGTTCTCCGCCCGCGACCCCGAGGTGATCGAACGGCGGGAGCAGCGGGCGCTGCGGATCATCGCGGTATCGTTCTTCGCGCTCGCCGCCTACGTCACCGCCGACTCCATCCGAGCCCTGCTGGGCGGGGGGCACGCCGAGCACTCCACCCCCGGGCTGGTGCTGGCCGCGCTGAGCCTGGCGATCATGCCGGGCCTGTCGTATGCCCAGCGCCGCACCGGCCGTGAACTCGGCTCTGCCAGCGCGGTCGCCGACTCCGAGCAGACCCTGCTGTGCACCTACCTGTCGGCCGTGCTGCTGGCCGGGCTCGCGGTCAACAGCCTGTTCGGATGGGCCTGGGCCGACCCGCTCGCCGCCTTGGTCATCGCCGCCGCCGCGGTCAAGGAAGGACGCGACGCCTGGCGCGGCGACGCCTGCTGCCCGGCGCCTCCCCTTGCGGTGAGCAATTCGCAGGCGGAGACACCGATCGCGCCCTGCGGGACGTGCGGACCCGGCTGCTCGTGCTGCGCAACCGGCACACCGGCGCACGCGGTGGCCGAACCGTCCGGCCCACGCCCAGGGGCCGGACGGGCCGCAGGTTCCCCGCAGTGATGGACGCGGTCGATGCCGATGCCGAGGTCGTGGTGGTGGGCGCGGGTCTGGCCGGGCTGGCGGCCGCCGACGAACTCACCCGCGCCGGGGTGTCCACGATGGTGATCGAAGCCCGGGACCGCCCCGGCGGCCGGGTCCGCGCCACCGGCGGCCTGCAGGTCGGCGGAGAGTTCGTCGGCCGTCCCCACCGGCGGTTGCGTGCCCTGATCACCCGGCTCGACTCGCGCGCGCCCCACCCAGCGCACCGGGCCCATTCTGTGGCGGGCCCGGACGCCCGCGGCTCAGCCGACCGCCCCCCGGGAGCTGCTCGACACGCTGATCACCAGTTTCGCCACCACCGACGCCGCGGACCTGTCGGCATTGCGGACCGCCTGGTGGATCGGCCGCGCCGGCGGGCTCACCGCGGCGCTGACCAGCGGCACCGGTTCCCAGATCACCACTGGAGCCGACACCTTGCCCGCCCGCTACGCAGATGCCATCGCCGCACCGATCAGCTACCGGACCGCCCTCACCGCCATCGAAACCCCCAACCACGACACCGCGACCGGCACTGACGACAGGCCCGTGCAGTTCACCACCACCGCCGGAACGTTGCGGGCCAAGGCCGCCGTGCTGGCCATCCGGCCAACTCACCCGCTACGGCGCCGCCCTGCGCGACCCGCATGGACCGCTGGTCTTCGCCGCCGCCGAACGCTCCAGCTGGCCCAACTCCATGGAAGGCGCCCTGGAATCCGGCCGCACAGCGGCCGCGCAGACCCGCGCCCTGCTGTCCGCCGCACGATAAGACCGCTCACCGGCCGAACCTGATAGGAGAACCCATGATCGGCCGCAAGATGCCCGCGCGAGTGCGGACCGTCTACCTCAGCGAGATGCACGCCGCCCGCCGCGCCGCCGCCCCCGGCGCCCGGTGGCGGCACCTGGAACGGGCCCACATCCTGTCCCAGCCCTGGCCCTGGCCGCACACCCGCAACCACATCGCCATGCTCACCCTGGCCATCGTCCAGCGGGACCGCCGCGAAGCCGTCGGCCAAGTCGTCCGGATCATCGTGGCCGCCCCCGGCTCCGCCCTGGGCCGCTACCCCGAAGGCAACACCGGCCGCGCCACGGTCGGCCTCACCCAGCCGATGCCAGTCCCAGATGACCTGGCCACACTGCTGAAGGCCTGACCGATGGGTCGCTGGCCTACCGCGCCGGCCGACCGGACCTGAACGCTTGCCACTGTGGGAAAGGTCTCCGTCAACACCGTCGCCGCGCGGGTGGCCGTGCTCGGCTTGGCCGGCCGTCTGCTCAAGCGGCCCCGGCCGGAGGCAGGCGGACTTTCGGGCAACGAGGATTGAGAGTAGCATTTTCAGTAGCGAGAGGAGAATTCTCATGACTGAGGTGCGGGCTTCATTTCCGGGCTTGGGGATGGGAGGCGCCGGTCTGCGGGACCTGCTCCGCGACACGTTGATCGCCCGCTGCCCTGGTGCGCATCAGGGGTGCGGCGTGCCGCTCGTTCGCCGCCGGGATCTGGACGACGCGGCGCAGCCGGGGTTCAGCCGCGAGGCCGGCGAGGTCTTCGCTTGAGGCCCGGCATGCCAGGCGGCGCGAGGACCGCCGTCGTGACCGGTGGCGGCTCCGGTATCGGCCGGGCCATTGCCGAGCGGCTGGCGGCCGAAGGGCACCGCGTCGCCGTCCTGGACCTGAACCCGTCCGGCGGTGAACTCGCGCTCACCGCCGACGTGACCGACAGGGCCCAGATCGACGTCGCCCTGGCCGGCGTCCGGGACCGGCTCGGCCCGGTCGGCATCCTGGTCAACGCTGCGGGGCTGGACGGTTTCAAGCGGTTCGCCGACCTGTCGTTCGACGCTTGGCAGCGGGTGGTCGACGTCAACCTGAACGGCGTCTTCCACTGCGTGCAGGCTGTGCTGCCCGACATGCTCGGCGCGAAGTGGGGGCGGATCGTCAACATCTCTTCGTCCAGCACGCACTCCGGGCAGCCGTACATGACGCACTACGTGGCGGCCAAGTCGGCGGTCAACGGGCTGACCAAGGCGCTGGCGCTGGAACTGGGCCCGCTGGGCGTGACGGTGAACGCGATCCCGCCCGGCTTCGTCGACACGCCCATGCTGCGCAAGGCCGAGGAGCGCGGGCTGCTGGGCGGCACGGTCGAAGAGCACATCGGGAGGACCCCCGTCCGGCGGGTCGGCCGCCCTGAGGACATTGCCGCGACCTGCTCGTTCCTGGCCTCGGAGGAGGCCGGATACATCACCGGGCAGATCGTCGGCGTGAACGGCGGGCGGAACACATGACCAGGTCAACGCCGATCCTCAACGGGGGAGCGAGGCAGGCCGTCACCGGGTCAGCCTGGTCCCGGGGCAGGGATCGAGGCGGTATCGGGCACTATGAGGCAGGCCCGCGGCTCAGCTGGCCGCCGCACGCGTGCTCAGGAATTCCCACGTGCGTTCGGCGTCGATATCGGTTCTGGCCAGGACATGTGCGGCGAAATCGGTGACACCGCTGTCGGCGAACGCGTCCAGGCCCCAGGCGACGTCGTCCGGCGAACCGACGACCGCGAGCCGGGCCACGCTGTCCACCCCCTCGCGGCTCAGCACCTCCCGGTAGGAGGGGGACCAGTCGCCGGTACAGAGACCGCGGTGGATGTGCTCGCGTGTGCCCGCGGCGTCGTCGGTCACGCACACCGGCAGGGCGGACACGATCCGGAACGGCTCATCCAGCGGACGGTCGCGCAGCGCCGGGCGGATCACCTCGGTGATGGTGCGCAGCCCCGCGGCCCAGGTGATCGCGCCGTCGGCCACCTCGGCGGCCAGCCGCGCCATCGCCGGGTCGACCGCTCCCAGCAGGATCGGCGTCGGGTCGCCGCCGATGACGATTCGGCGCCCGTCCCGGCCTGTCATGGCGGCTTTCACCTGCTCCACATAGCGCCGCGTCGCCGCTATGGGCGGCGACCAGTCCAGCTCGAACGTGTCTTCGGCCAATGCCTCGTGGGATGGTCCGATGCCGAGGGCCAGGCGTCCGTTGAGGATCTCCTGGACGGTCGCCACCTGCTGCGCCAGGGCGAACGGGGGACGAAGCGGCATCGGGACGACGGCCGTTCCCAGTTCCACGCCGGGCACCTCGCGGCCGGCGATGGCGAAGGCGGTGAGGGTGTCATGACCCGTGAGCATCGGCGCCCAGTAGCCGGTAAGGCCGAACTCGGCGACCCTGCGCACTTCGGCCATGACTCCCTCGACCCTGCCCCGCATGGTGAGGCTCGAATGAATGGCGATGCGCATGCGTTTCCCTCCCGTTCAGTACGGCTCCGGTGGGCCGAGGACACCGGGCTCAGGCGGTTCGGCACCCGTCTCTTGGCTGGTCGAGGCGAAGCGCATCAGACGGGGCTCCGGGAACGCCGTTCGACAAGATGCTGAAAGATTCTTCGCGGACCCACTTCAATAGGCATACTCTCATACCTGAGAAGGAGATTCTCGCTCTGTGAACCACCTCGGAGACTGACCGGCTACAGGCCCCCGGCGTGCAGACGGCGGACGGCGGAGAAGTGAACGATCTCGTTAGCGCCGGCGATCGGCGCGGGAAAGGCCATCTGATGGTGCGTATCGAACCACTCCCGCCAGGGCGGTGGCCCAAGGAGATGCGTGCGGCGCTGGCGGCCATGGTGCCGCCGGACCCGCGCCATCCGACACCGAGTGCGGAGGGCGGCCGCCCCAAGGCGCTCAACATGCTGGGCTCGTTCGCGCATCACCCGCAGTTGGCGCATGCGTTCTTCACCTTCAACGGCCATGTGATGATGGCGACCACGTTGTCACTGCGGCAGCGGGAACTGATCATCCTGCGCACCGCCACGCTTTTGAAGTGCCCGTACGAATGGGCGCAGCACCTTGTCATCGGGCACGACGCCGGGCTGACCGACAAGGACATCGCCCGTATCGCCTTCGGTCCCGACGCACCGTCCTGGGATCCGCTGGAGGAGGCCCTGCTACGCGCCGTGGACGAGCTGGTCGGTGGCGGCGCGATCGCAGAGCGGACGTGGCAGGTCCTGGCCGAGGAACTGGACACCCGCAGGTTGATGGACCTCATCTTCACGGTCGGCGCCTACCAGACTCTCGCCTACATGCTCCGGTCGCTGGATCTGGAAATGGACGATGATCTCCAGCAGAACGGCGGCGGCTCCTCCACGTGAACGCCGGATTCAGAGCGTGAACTCGAGGTTCAGGTGGGTCAGGCCCCGCAGGATGTAGGTCGGCAGGTAGCGGTAGCGGCGGGCGCCTGCCGGGCCGTGCGCCTGCTCGGAGATCCGGATGTCCTTGGTGCGGTCCAGCAGGCGCTCGATCGCGACCCGTGCTTCCGCTCGGGCCAGCGGCGCGCCCGGACACGTGTGCGGGCCGCGCCCGAACGCGATGTGGTGCCGCGCGTTCTCGCGGGCGGTAACGAAGTCCGCCGGGTTCTCGAAATGTCGCGGGTCGCGGTTGGCGGCACCGTTCAGCAGCATCACCGTGGTTCCCGCCTTGATCTTCACTCCGCCGACCGTCGTGGTCTTGCGGGCGAGCCGGAAATCGCCCTTGATCGGGCTCTCGGTCCGCAGGGTCTCCTCGATGAAGCCCGGGATGCGGTCGCGTTCCGTGCGCAGCCGTTCCTGCAGTCCGGCGTCCTCGCCGATCAGTTTGAACGCGCTCCCCAGCAGCCGGACCGTGGTCTCCTGACCGGCAGCGAATACGTTCGCGGCGACCCGCACCACGTCCCCGACCTCGGGCATCGAGCCGTCCGGGAAGGATGCGGTCGCCAGGCCGGTCAGCACGTCGTCTCGGGGTTCGCGGCGGCGGTCCTGGATGTAGGTGGTGAACCGGTCGTAGAGGAACTCCAGCGGGGAGTGCGCGAGCTCCTTCTCGGTGCCGCCGATGCCGCCGCCGGCCTGGGTGCCGCGCCGGATCGACTCGGCGAACTCGTCCCGGTCCTCCTCGGGCATGCCCAGGAGGTCGGCGACGACCAGGACGGTGAACGGGTTGGCGAACCCGTTGATGATCTCACCCTCGCCGCCGTCCAGGAACGTCTCCAGTAGCCGGTCGGCGAACTGCCACATCATCTCCTCGTTCTGCTTCAACCGGCGCGGGGTTATCAGCCGCATCGTCAGCCCGCGGTGCGCGGTGTGCAGGGGCGGGTCCATGGTCGGAAGCTGGTCGCTGAACGGCAGCTTGTCGCGGTGCTCCTCGATCACCTCACTGATGTCGTCGCCTTCCAGCGGGACGGGGAGGCCGGGGAACGGGCCGGTCACCGAGACGCATGCGGAGAAGGAGTCCACGTCGTTGTAGATCTGGACCGCCTCGTCGTAGCCGGTGATCATCACCACGTCGTGGTGTGGCTCTCGTTGGACGGGGCACTTCTGGCGCAGAGCCTCGAAATAGGGATATGGATCGTCGACGAGTTCGTCGCCCCGGAAGAAGTCGAGTGCTTCAAAGTCCTTCACTGCGCAGCCTCCTTTGCCGATTCCCGTGAATGGGTTGGTTGCATGATTTTTATGAAAGCCGTATTTCGGCGGCGGGCGGAGGCCACCACGATGCTCTCCGCAGGCGATCGGATCAGGACGCGGTGTTCTGTTGCTGCTCGTTGGCCAGCTCGTACACCGCCATCCAGGGGCGCGGCTCCATCCGCAACGTCTCGGACATGTTCAGCTCGCCGTCCGCGGCGGCCTTGAGGAGGCGCCCGATGACCGCTTCGGGGTCGCCCTCCAGCTCGTACTGCGTGATGTAGGGGTCCTCGTCCTCGGCGGGCGTGTACCGGCGCGCGGTGACGAAACCTTCAATGGCGAGGACCTCCGGGAGGTGCACCTCGTCGTACCAGCGGTTGAACTCCTTGAGCACGTCCTCGTCCAGGCTCACCGGCCGGGCTTGAACGTGCAGCATGAACTTCTTCATGGGGCCTCCCGGTCGGGAAGTGGGTGCGGGGACGTTCAAGTGCTCATCGTGGGTTGGCTGGCTCGGTGTCAGAAGACGCGACGGAGGTCCCGGCGAAGGATGTCGGCCATGCTGTGCTCGGCGAGGGCGGCGATGGTCATGGAGGGGTTGCAGTCGCCGGTGGAGCCCGGGATGCGGGCACCGTCCAGCACGTAGAGACCTTTGTGGCCGTGGACGCGGCCGTGGCGGTCGACGGCGTCGCCCATGGGCACGCCGCCCAGGGGATGCCAGGTCGAGGGGCCCTGAGCGTCTTGGTCGACCATCATGCCGCCGCCGACCCTGGCGAGCTCGTTCATCCGCTCGCGGATCAGCGTCTGGAGATCGGCGTCGCCCGCAGGGTCCCAGGTCAGCTTGGCGTCGTCCGCCGTGGTGTCGTAGGCCCAGGTGCCGGTGGGGTCGACGATGCCGTACGCGGCCAAGGTCATCAGTTTGGTGCCGTCGGGCGGGAGCATTGGCGACCCGGAGTGGATGACGGTGTAGGGGATGGGGCTGTCGGGGACACGGCCGCCGACGCAGGCGGGGCCGCCCTGCGGCCGTCCGGGGTCGCCGTCCATTTGGAGCCACAGGTAGATCCGGTCGCCGTTGTTTCCCCACTGTGTGCCGACGGCGTCGGGAAGGTCGGGCACGAGGCCCTTGGCCTTCGCCTTGACCAGGAGCCGTGTCGTCCCGGGGGAACCGGCGTTGAGGAAGACCGCGTCGGCGATGATGCGCTTGTGCTCCTGCACGACGCCGCCGGTGTCGATGCGGTCGACCTCCAGCACCCAGCGCTTCTGCTTGTCCAGGGCGAGGTCGCGGACAACGTGCAGGGGGGCGACTTCGACCTTTCCGCTTCCCTCGGCGAAGGCCAGGTAGGTGACATCGATCGAGTGCTTGCCTCCGTTGTTGACTCCGAAGGTCAGGTCGCTGCTGGTGTAGGTCGGTGTGTAGCGGCCCGCCAGCTCGCCCCGGACGTACGACCAGCCGATGGGCAGTGGCACCCGGAAGGTGTCCAGGCCGGCGTCGGCGGCGGTGTCGAGGAACAGGCGGGACGAACGGTAGGGGTCGGCGGCCAGGATGTCGTTGGGGACGGTGGTGATCCGCAGCATGCTCGCGACGAGGGGGTAGGCCCACGACTTCAGCGCGGTGTAGTCGTCGGCCATCATCGGCATGGACGCGGCGAAGTGCTCCTCGGACGGCTGCAGCGTCATGCCGTGGTAGGTCAGTGAGCCGCCGCCGACCGCGGAGCCGCACTGGACGGTCATGCCGTCGCCGTGCACGGTCTCGATCACGCCCGTGTAGGGCTCCCAGGTGCCCGGGACGCCGGGGAACTGGCTCTCGGTGGTCAGCCAGGACGACCGACCGTCAAGGTTGGCCATGCGGCAGAAGGTGTCGGAGTCGGGACCGGTTTTCCAGCGCCGTCCGCGCTCCAGGACGAGCGTCCTCACCCCGGCCTGGCCCAGCCGCAGGGCGGTGACGCCGCCGCCGAAGCCGGACCCGATGACGACGGCGCGCTCGCGCCGCTCGGTGACGGGCACCCGGGACGGCGTCGCCGTTGCCCTGGCATGTCCGGACGGCAGGCCGACGGCAAGGCCGAGCCCGCCGAGCGCGGCGGCGCCGAGCAGTCGCCTGCGGCCGACCTCGGAGGTGGTGGGGGTGGTGTCATTCATGGCGTGCTCCAAGTCGTCCGTTGGGACACCGGATCAGGCGGAGGGCCTCGGGTGCCATTCGGGCCGCCCCGAGAACGGGGTCATGGCCTGGTGTCCCAAGGGGGCTTGGAATCCTGTTCAAGCTTCAATTCACCGACGACGGCGATCCGTTCAATCGCTGATCTTGATGCCGTCGTAGCTTTCGAGCAGGCCGGCTTCGGGCAGCGCCATCTGCAGGTAGACGTCGATGTGGCGGATCTTCCCGGCGTCATCGAACGCGTAGACCGACACCGAATTGACGGTGTTCTTGTGGTCGCCGACGGTGGCGCGCTCTTCGAGTTCGAGGAACACCAGTCCCGGTGTTTCGGTGACGCGTTTGAACGAGCAGTCCCACTGCGCGGACGGCGCCCAGGTCGTCAGGAAGCCGATGTACTCGTTCCAGGTCATGACCTCTTTGAAGTTGCCCACGCGTTCGAATTCGTCGACCGCGACCAGGGCGGCGAGCGGCGCCCAGCTCTCGGCGGAGAAACCGGGCTGCTTCGCCCTGTCCACGATGCGCTTGGTGGTCAGGCCGTACTCCAGCGCCGCGCGTGAGTTTCCGGTGTAATCGTCGATGACGTCGCTGATCTCACGCAGAACCATGGCCCGGCCTTTCAGGAAGTCGTGGTGGCGGCGAGGTGGCGGTCAAGGACGGAGTGGAAGTGGGCGACGACGACCTCCTCCTTCACCAGGGAGAGGTGATCGAGCCGCTCGTTGCGCAGTCCGTTCTGCTGGCGCTGCATCTGTTCGAAGTCCTGCTGGAGCGCGAGGAAGTATTCGTGGCTTCCCGGCTCTGTGACCTCGATCGGTTCCGCGCGGAACTGATCGACCAGGTCGTCGGGCAGCCACATGTAGCTGCTCACATGCCAGACGCACCTGTTAGGATCCCCGCCGGGGTGCGGCGTAGCCATGATGACGTGGCACTCGCCCGCGCGGATCGTCATGAAGAAGTTCGGAAAGAGCACCCAGCCCTGGTTGTCGCTCATCTGGGCGTCGGTCAGCCGGCTCACGTCCAGGCCCATGCCGGTGAAGGTGTCGCGGGCCGCCTGCTGCAGGATGGTGCGGGCGGTGGTGCCCTCCGGAAACTCCAGTTGCCCGTTCTCCTGTCGGTAGGAGGCGACGAGTTCGTCGAAGCGGGGCAGGATGGAAGTCAGCGTGGGAAAGGTCTCCGGAAGCTTCCGGATTCCCTCGACGTGCTCTTCCGGGCCGAATTTCTGCGCATTGGCCACGTCGAAGGGGGAGCAGGCTACGGCGTGGTCGTCGAAGAAGCGGTAGCGGCTCTGGGTCGGGTTGATGTCGATCTGCTGGAGGAGTTGCGGATGCACCCCGGAGATGTGGTACCCCTCCTGGAAGGCGTCCATGACGACCTTCCAGTTGCACTCCAGGGCCTCGCGGACGTCCATGACCGTGGTCATCTCGTCAAGGTGATAGGGGGCCAGGAGCTCGGCGACCTCGTCGCCGATGTATTCGGAGAGCGGCTCGGCGTCGAGGTCGGGGTTGAGGAAGATGAAGCCGGCGAAAGTATCGACCGCCACGGGCAGGAGCGAGTTCTCGTCCTTGTCGATGGGGCCTTGGATGTTCTCCCGCAGAATGCCGCGCAGTTTCCCGTTCAGGTCGTAGGACCACAGGTGGTACTGGCATAGGAACTGCTTGCTGTTGCCCGTGTTGCCCTGGCAGATCAGGTTGCCGCGATGCCGGCAGGCGTTGACGAACCCGCGGATCAGGCCGTCCTTCCCGCGGACGATGATGTAGGACTGGTCGAAGAGCCGGTAGGTCTTCCAGTCGCCGGTCTTGGGCAGTTCGCTGACCCGCCCGACGACCTGCCAGGTCTTCGTCCAGATCAGTTCCCGCTCGCGCTCCTGGAACTCTCGGGAGGTGTAGCGGTCGGTGGAGATCTGTGAGCCGAACTTGTCGGCGTCGATCTCGGCGAGGCTCAGCGCCGTGTCGATCCATTCCCCGGGCCGTGTCGTTGGCATCGGTGCGGTTCCCTCTCACTCGGCGATAATTAATCAACCGGTTGATTAATATGGTGGAGGTCACACCGCGCCCCGTCAAGACCTGGACGCAGGCGAGCTAGGCGAACTTGGCGTAGTCGAACAGAGCGCCGCCGATGAGCAGCTTCGACGCCCGCACGGTCGCGTGATACTGGTCGGGCGGCACCGCGGCCGCATGGTCGTACAAGCCCTGCATCAGCGCGTAGACGGCGTTCGCGGCGCTCTCGACGTCGGTGCCCACCCCGAGGGCCCCTTCCCGGTCGGCCTGTTCGATGATGCCGACGATGACCTCACGGAAAGAGGTGAAGATCGCGTCGCTGTCCTCCACCAGGTGGAGGTTCGCGGGGCTCTCCGCCCGGAGCGCGCGGTCGAACGCCGACGCGTGGGGATAGTCGCGCATCAGCTGATCGCCCTCGTCGAACACGGCCATCAGCTTGTCCAGGACGCCGGACGCCTGGTCGGCGGCCGTGGCCAGCCGGGGTACCGAGATCTCTGCGAGTTCGACGAACGCGGCCTTGATGAGATCCGACTTGTTGGGGAAGTAGTGGTACAGGCTCCCACTGGTCATCTGGGCCACGCGTGCGATCTCGCGGATGGTCGCTCGCGAGTAGCCGACCTCGGCCACGCAACGCATCGTGGCCGCGATGATGCGCCTCCGGGTGTCTTCACCTCTGGACCCGACCGGCCGCCCGCGAACCGGCTGAGTACTAGACACGCTGCCCCCTGCTGCACGGGTGGAACCTCTCAATAGCTTCTCACTTCCGGACGGTGCGCCAGTCTCGTCGCCCAGCCGACCGAGATCCTCGGCGCGGGAGGCACAGCAGGCCGCCTACGGAGATGAGCGATCCTTTCCCCGCGGACAAGCCTGCCCCGCCCGGCACCCAACGCGTATCGACAGAGGACGGTCGGCGTCGCTTCGCGCGTACACCATCAGGCCGCCGACCGGGCAACATCGGTGTGCATCAGCGGTGACCAGGTCCGATCCAGGTGCAGGGTGGTGCGGACTCTAGGCTTGCCGCGTGCCCACCTCGCCCGAGTCCAACGACCGCCCTCGCCGGCGCCCGCGCGACCGCAAGGAACAGATCCTGCTCGCCGCACGCGACCTGTTCGTTGCCAGGGGCTACCCCAATGTGTCCATGGCTTTGATCGCTGAACAGGTCGGTATCACGGCCAGTGCGCTGTACCGGCACTTCGGCAACAAGACCGTGCTGCTGGAGGAGGTGATCGCCGACAACTTCGGGTGGCTCGACGAACCCGTGGCCTGCACCACCTACGACGAGATGGTCGAGCATGTGATCACACGGATCGTCGACCGGCCCTATCTTTCCGACCTCTGGGCCCATGAGATCCGTTACCTTCCTGAGGGGCGGCGTCACGATCTGCGGCGCAGGATGCGTGTGTGGAACCAGTCCCTGGTGCCGGCGCTTCGCGAGCGGCGGCCTGACCTGGGTGCCGTGCACGGGGAACTGCTGACCTGGGCGATCCAGTCCCTGATGTCATGCGTCGGCCGACAGGCGATCGGCTCGCCGATGAGCGTGAAGCTGCCGCTCGTCCGCGCTGCGCTGCACGCCGTCGCGACCGTCGATCTCGTTTCGGGAGACACGCCCGCCGGGCGGCGGACGGACCGCATGGTTCCCGTGTCGACGCGCGAGCGGCTCTTGATCTCGGCCGCGGCGCAGTTCGGTGAACGCGGGTATCACGACACGTCGATGGCCCAGATCGGTGCCGCCGCGGACGTCTCAGGCCCCAGCCTCTACTCGTACTTCGAGGACAAGATCGATGTGTTGCGCGCCGTGCTGGAACGCGGGACCCACGCGCTGTGGATCGGTGTTGACGACGCCCTGGCGTCCTCCGGGACGGTCGTGGAGGCACTGCGGAGACTGGTTCGCTCCTACATCCCGCTCTCCCGCACCTGGGCTTGGATCATCGAAGACCCCTCGGTCGAAGACGGGCTCGCGGCCGCGGCGAAGGCTGCGCAACGCGAGTACGTGACGGAGTGGGTGACGCTGCTTCAGCAGGCGTCTCCGCGCACCGGAGTGCGTGAAGCCCGCGTCAGGGTGCAGATCGCCCTCTTCGTCATCGCGGACCTCCATCGCGTACCGCACCTCTCGCGGTCCGTGTCCTTCCAGGGCGACCTTGCCGAGATCGTCCTCGCGGTGCTGCTCGACGCCCGGTCGGAGTGACCGCACACCGCTGACACTCCTTCTCGGGGGACCCCACCGACTCGACCCGGCCTCACGGACCGGGCAGGTTCGCATGCACGCCCCCTTGACAAGAAGTGAATCTCAAATAAGTATCCTCTCGTGAAGCAGTCAGAGTGATCCTTGAAGTTACAGCTCAGACGCAGCATACGTGGAGGGTGATGTGAATATCAGTTTGGATATAGGCGGGTGGGAGTGAGTCGCGCCTACGTATCCGCGTGGAAGGACGGTTCCGTCCGGGCGGTCCTCGAGGTCTCAGGCAAGTTCATCGAGACCGAGGTGCTCGCGCACCGTGAGAAGTGGGAGCGCCAGCGATTCGTCGACCGCGCCGTGTGGAGGCGCGCCGGCGAGCTGGGTCTGCTGTGCTGCTCGATCCCCGAGGAGTACGGCGGCGGGGGAGGGACGATCGCCCACGACATCGCCGTCTGCGAGGCGCAGGCCGCGGCCGGTGAGACGTCCTGGGGCAACATGGTCCACAGCGGGATCGTCGCCCACTACATCCTGGCGTACGGCACCGAGGAGCAACGCCGGGCCTGGCTGCCGCCGATGGCCTCCGGCGAGGTCGTCGGTGCGATCGCGATGACCGAGCCCGGCGCCGGGTCTGACCTGAAGAGCGTGCGCACCAGGGCGGCCGACGACGGCGACCACTTGGTCATCGACGGTGCGAAGACCTTCATCTCGAACGGTCACACCGCCGACCTGGTGCTCGTCGTCGTCAGGACCGACCCCGAAGCAGGCCACAAGGGCATCTCCCTGGTGCTCGTGGACGCGCGCGACGCTCCGGGCTTCGTGCGCGGCCGGATCCTGGAGAAGGTCGGGCAGCACGGCGCCGACACCTCCGAGCTCTTCTTCGACGGCCTCCGCGTGCCCCGGGAGAACATCCTCGGCGGCGTCCCCGGAAAGGGCTTCGGGCAGCTGATGACCCAGCTTGCCCAGGAGCGGCTGCTCCTGGGTGCCGTCGCCGTCGCCGGCCTCGAGTACGCGCTGCGCGAGACCGTCGGCTACACCAAGAAGCGCCAGGCCTTCGGGCAGACGTTGTTCGACTTCCAGAACACCAGGTTCGAGCTCGCCGAGGCCGCCAGTGTCGCGCACATCGCGCGGGTCTTCCTCGATTCGTGCATCGAGCGCCACATCGCCGGCGAGCTCGACGCGGCCACGGCCGCAATGGCCAAGTGGTGGCTCACCGAACAGCAGGTCCGGACGGTCGACCGCTGCCTCCAGCTCCACGGCGGCTACGGCTACATGCGGGAGTATCCGATCGCCCGGATGTACGAGGACGCCCGGATCCAGAAGATCTATGGCGGCGCCAACGAAGTCATGAAGGACCTCGTCGCGCGGTCGCTGTGAGCCCGCAGCGCGCTCCACGCATTCCACGGCTACGAAGGAAGATCCATATGGCTCAGGGGCCGCTCGTCGGGCTCCGCGTCGTCGAGCTGGGCGGCATCGGACCCGCCCCTCTCGCGTGCATGATCCTGGCCGATCTCGGCGCGGACGTCGTCCGCGTCGACCGCGCCGAGGAGAACCGCGGACCGGTCGACTACACCCATCGCGGTCGACGCATCATGACCGCCGACCTCAAGAGCCCCTCCGACCTCGAACGCGTGATCACGCTGGTGGATCACGCCGACGTTCTGGTCGAGGGGTTTCGTCCCGGCGTCACCGAGCGCCTCGGGCTCGGTCCCGAGGAATGCATGGCCCGTAACCCGCGCCTCGTGTACGGACGGATGACCGGGTGGGGTCAGGAAGGCCCCCTGGCGGCCACGGCCGGCCACGACATCAACTACATCTCGGTGACCGGCGTCCTGGAGAACATCGGCCGTTCCGGGGAGCGTCCGGTCCCGCCGCTGAACCTGGTCGG
Organism: Actinomadura sp. 7K507; assembly: GCF_004348425.1. Classification (GTDB taxonomy): domain Bacteria; phylum Actinomycetota; class Actinomycetes; order Streptosporangiales; family Streptosporangiaceae; genus Spirillospora. The sequence continues at coordinate 9,766 of NZ_SMKK01000072.1, read as the reverse complement.
CGACTACGGCGGCGGCGCGATGTTCCTTGTCGCCGGCGTGCTGGCGGCGCTCTTCGAGCGGCAGGGGTCGGGCCTGGGACAGGTCGTGGACGCCGCGATGTGCGATGGCGCGAGCGTGCTCGCCACCCTGATGTGGTCGATGCGGGGGACCGGGGCCTGGTTCGACGAACGCGGCCGGAACCTTCTCGACGGTTCCCGGCCGTACTACGACACCTACCTCTGCGCCGACGGGCGCAGCATGGCGGTGGGCTGCATCGAGCCGCAGTTCTTCGCGGTCGCCGCGCGGCTTCTCGGTCTCGATCCCGTCGAACTCCCGGACCAGCATGACCAGACGCGAGCCGACGAGCTGCGCGCGGCGTTCGCGGCGGCGTTCGCGTCCAAGACCATGGCGGAGTGGACGGAGATCTTCGCAGGTACCGATGCCTGCGTGACACCCGTCCTCACCTACGCCGAAGCGCTCGATCACGAGCATCTGCGCGACCGCGGCACCTTCACCGAGCTCGACGGCGTCCCCCAGCCCAGGCCGGCACCGCGGTTCTCCCGCACTCCGGGCGCCGAGCCGTCCGCGCCGCGGCGGGATGACGAAGCGTCGTGGCCGCCCCGCGCGGCACGAATCAACGAGTCACGTACTCACGCACGAGTACACGAGTAAGGAGGTCACGATGTCGGACAATGTGGCGGTCGCCGGTGTGGGGATGATCCCCTTCGCCAAGCCGGGGAAGAGCGACGCCTATGACGTGATGGGCGCGGAGGCCGCCCGTCGCGCCCTCGCGGATGCGGGCATCGGCTACGACGCCGTCCAGCACGCCTATGTCGGGTACGTCTTCGGTGACTCGACCTCGGGGCAGAAGGCCCTGTACCGCCTCGGTCAGACCGGCGTTCCGGTCGTCAACGTCAACAACAACTGCTCCACCGGCTCGTCCGCTCTCTTCATGGCCCGGCAGGCCGTCGCCGGCGGCATGGTCGACGTCGCGCTCGCGCTCGGCTTCGAGCAGATGGTGCCGGGTGCGATCCAGCAGGTGTACTCCGATCGCCCGGGGGCCCTGGAGAGCTTCGAGCAGGTGCGCGACCGGGTGAGCGGGGTACCGGACGCGTCGGTCCCGAACGCGGCGACGTTCTTCGGCGGTGCCGGCCAGCAGTACGTAGAGGACCACGGAATCGATCCGTCGGTCTTCGCGCACATCACGGTGAAGTCGCGCAAGCACGCGGCGAACAACCCCTATGCCGTGTTCCGCGACCCGCTGAGCTTCGAGGAGGTCATGGCCTCCCCGCATATCTACGGCCCCCTGACACGGTTCCAGTGCTGCCCGCCCACCTGCGGTGCCGCCGCCGCGGTCGTCGTGTCCCCCGACTACGCCAAGAAGCATGGCCTGCGCTCCGACGTCGTCATCGCCGGTCAGTCCATGGTCACCGACACGCCCGGCGCGTTCGAGGGCGATATGAGGCGGCTGGTCGGTTACGACATGGCGGTCAACGCGTCCACGGCGGTGTACGAGGAGAGCGGGATCGGTCCCGAGGACGTTCGCGTCGTCGAGCTCCACGACTGCTTCACCACCAACGAGTTCCTCACTTATGAGGCGCTCGGCCTCACCCCCGAGGGCACCGCGGACAAGTTCGTCCTCGACGGCGACAACACCTATGGCGGCCGTGTGGTGACCAACCCGTCGGGCGGGCTGATCTCGAAGGGCCACCCGCTCGGAGCGACCGGCCTGGCGCAGTGCGCCGAACTCGTGTGGCAGCTGCGTGGTGAGGCCGCGGCGCGCCAGGTCGACGGTGTCGACTGCGCCCTCCAGCACAATCTGGGGCTCGGCGGGGCCTGCGTGGTCACCATGTACAAGAAGGCCGACGGCTGATGGCGCTCGACTCCTCGCTCATCGGCCAGACCCGGCCCGGCGGCACCCTGCTGGTGACCCGCAGCCGGCTGCGGGTGTTCGCCAAGGCCACCGGCCAGACCGACCCGGTGTTCACCGACGTCGAGGCCGCCCGGCGGGCGGGCCACCACGACCTTCCCGTGCCCCCGACCTTCTACTTCGGCGTCGACCTCGAGATGCCCGATCCGCTGGGCTATCTCACGGAGATCGGAGTCGATCCGCGTGCTCTCCTGCACGGCGAGCAGGAGTTCACCTACCACGGGGTGGCGCACGCGGGCGACGAGCTGACGTCGTCGTCGACCGTGGCCGACGTGTTCGAGAAGCGAGGCGGCGCATTGAAGTTCCTGGTCACCGACGTTCCCATCGCCGACCAGCACGGCACGACGGTGGTCACCATGCGCAGCACGCTGGTCGTGCGCGAACTCAACGGAGTGAACGCCTGATGACCGCCGCCATCGTGCCCGGAACCGTGCTCGACGAACTGGTCGTCCCGCCGATCTCGCGCACCACCCTCGCGCTCTTCGCCGGCGCCTCCGGTGACCACCACCCGATCCACATCGACCTGGACGTGGCCAGATCCGCAGGACTGGACGACGTATTCGCCCACGGCATGCTCTCCATGGCCTATCTGGCCCGCGTGCTGACCGACGCGTTTCCCATCGAGAGGATCCGCTCCTACAAGGTGCGGTTCGCCGCGGTCACACCCGTCCACGGCCGGCCCACATGCACCGGTGCGGTCCGCGAGATCCAGGAGGCCGACGGTGAACGACTGGCGACGCTCGACCTGACCGTCACCCTCGCGGACGGAACGGTCACGTTGGCCGGAGAAGCCGTGGTCGCGGTCGACTGACCGATCCGCCGGCTCGGGTTCGGCCGTCCGCCGCGCCCCTACCTCGACAGCAAGGGACGAAATGGGAAAGCTCGAAGGCAAGTCGGCTCTGGTGACCGGCGCCGGCCGCGGCATCGGCCGCTCGATCGCGCTCAAGCTCGCTAGCGAAGGTGCCCGCGTCGTCGTCAACGACCTCGACGAGGGCCCGGCCAACACGGTCGTCAAGGAGATCGCGGATCTCGGCGGCGAGGCCGTCGCCGTGCCCGGCAGCGTGACGGCGGACGGGTTCGCCGACCGGTTCGTGTCCGCCGCGGTGGACGGCTTCGGCGGGATCGACATCATCATCAACAACGCCGGATACACCTGGGACTCGGTCATCCAGAAGATGACCGACGACCAGTGGCACGCGATCGTCGACCTGCACCTGAAGGCGCCGTTCGACATCCTGCGCGCGGCGCAGCCGGTGATCAGCGCCGCCGCCAAGAAGGAGAAGGCGGAAGGCAGGACCGTGCACCGCAAGGTCGTCAACATCTCGTCGGTCGCGGGGGCCTTCGGCAACGTCGGCCAGGCGAACTACTCCTCCGCCAAGGCCGGTGTCATCGGACTCACCAAGTCGCTCGCCAAGGAGTGGGGCCGCTACAACGTCAACGTCAACTGCGTCGCGTTCGGCTTCATCACGACCCGTCTCACCGAAGCGAGCGCCACGGCGGGCTCCACGATCAACGTCGAGGGCCGGGAGATCAAGGTCGGCGTGAACCCGCAGCTGCTCGAAGCCATGAAGACGGCGATCCCGCTGGGCCGTCCCGGCACCCCCGACGAGGCGGCCGGCTCGGTGGTCATGCTCACCTACCCCGAGGCCGACTACGTGTCCGGCCAGCTGCTGGTCGCCGGCGGTGGCCTGGAGGGCTGACCGTACGCGGCCGCAGTGCACGACGAAGCCCCGGGTCCGGCGTCGCGCCGGACCCGGGGCTCATGCCCGCCCGGCCGGTCAGTGCCGGTGGTCCAACCGCTCGCCCGGCTCCAGGACGACGTGGGGGCGCGACATCTCGCCGCGCCCGTTCGACTCGGCCGGGAGTTCGACGTCGCTCGGCGACTCCTCGCTGATCAGCTCGATGATGTAGTGGGTCACCGGGTGGTCCTCCAGGTTGCGGAGGCGGTGCGGCTTCAGCGCGTTCCCGCGCCCGACGGTCTTGAAGAAGGCGAAGTTCTTCTGCGCGTCCTGGACGTGCGCCCAGTCCTCCTCGTCGATGTCGTGGGCTCGGGCCCGGCCGGCCTGAGGCCAGAGGATCAGGTGGTCGTGCTGGTGAGCGTGAAAGAAGATCGCCTCGCCGGGGCCCAGGTTCATGGCCCAGACACGGACCCGGTCGTTCGCGAAGACGAGCTCGTCGCCGGGATCGGTGGGGATGGTGTCGTCGATGTCGCTCATGGCGTCCCTCCTTGGTCGAGTGTCTCAGGTGGTCGCGGTCAGCAGTCGGGCACGTTGACCGCGAGCCCGCCGGTCGATGTCTCCTTGTATTTGCTGTGCATGTCGAGTCCGGTCTGCCGCATGGTCGCGATCGCGTCGTCGAGGAACACGCGGTGCGTCCCGTCGCCGTGCAGGGCGATCCGCGCCGCGGTCACCGCCTTCACGGCCGCGACCGCGTTGCGTTCGATGCACGGAATCTGGACCAGTCCGGCGATCGGGTCGCAGGTGAGGCCGAGGTTGTGCTCGATGCCGATCTCGGCGGCGTTCTCCACCTGCGCCGGGGTCCCCGCGAACGTCTCGGCGACGGCGCCGGCCGCCATCGCGCAGGCGGAGCCGACCTCGCCCTGGCAGCCGACCTCGGCGCCGGAGACCGACGCGCCCTCCTTGAACAGGACGGCGATGGCGGCGGCGCACAGCAGGAACCGGACGACGGCATCGTCATGGTCGGCCGGTTCGAGGTGCCGCAGCGCCCAGTACAGCACCGCGGGGACGATCCCGGCGGCGCCGTTGGTCGGGGCCGTCACCACCCGGCCGCCTGCGGCGTTCTCCTCGTTCACCGCCATCGCGGCGGCGGCGAGCCACTCGGTCGAGTGCGCCGCCTCCGCGCCGCGGGAGGAGAGCCGCTCGAACAGGACCGGCGCCCGCCGCCTGGTGCGCAGCCCGCCGGGGAGGACACCCGAGGTGTGGAACCCCCGCTCGATGGATCGGGACATCGCGGCCCAGATGGCGAGGAGGCCGTCGCGCACCTCCCGGGGCGCCCGGCGTGCGCACTCGTTGCGCCACATCACCTCGCTGATCGGGATGTCGTGCCCACGGCAGTGGGCGAGCAACTCGGACGCGGTGCGGAATCCGAGTGGCACGGGCAGGACCGGACGGCCGACCTCCCCGTCGCGCTCGACGAAGCCGCCGCCCACCGAGTAGTAGGTGCACGCCAAGCGCGCTTCCCCATCGGCGCCGTAGGCGGTGTACTCAAGCGCGTTCGGGTGACGCGGGTGGCGCTCACCTGGGCAGAGGTCGATGATGACCGCATCGGCGGACAGGGGGGTCTCGCCGCCGAGCAGGACGCCGCCGGTTCCGGCGGCCTTCGCCGCCACCAGGGCGGGATCGACGGATTCCGGGCGGCGGCCTTCGAGTCCCGCCAGGACGGCCCCCGGTGTGCCGTGACCGGGGCCCGTGGCGCCGAGGGAGCCGAGCAGCCGCACGCTCAGGCGACGGACTCCCGCGAGGCCGGTGCTCGCGCGGAGTTCGCCGACGAACATCCGTGACGCGCGCATCGGCCCGACCGTGTGCGAACTCGACGGACCGATGCCGATCGAGAACAGATCGAAGGCGCTGAGTGTCATGTCGTCGGCTCCGCCTGTACCGGCGCGCTGCTCGGGAGGGGCCCGGACCGGACCGCCCGCGCGTGCGCCGCTCCCACCGCCGCGACGGCGGCCATGATGGCGCCGGCCACCAGCAGCCCCGCCCCGGCGCCGGCGCGCAGGAGGACGGCGCCGGCCGCGGCGCCCGCGAGGATCAGGACGGCGGCGAGTGCGCGGCGCCCGCCGCGTTCCCCGGTGCCGCCGGCGATACGCGACTGCGAGGCGAGCGCGGTCAGTGTCGAGGTCACGACCACGGTGGTCACCTCGGCGACGCCGATGTGCCGCGCGACGGCGGCTTGAAGGCCCATCGCGGCGCCGAGCAGGCTGGTCGTGGCGATGGTCAGCGGCTCGGGGAGGTGATCGGCGGCGAGGACGGCGACGCCGAGAACGAGGGTGATCGCGGCGACCGTCCCGAGGGAGGAGGTCACCCGGCCGCTCCAGCCGGGGGGAGCGCCGCGCAGCACCCGCCCTCCGTGCGCCGCGCCGAGCAGGAACCCGATCAGCGCGAGAGCGGGGCCGACCACCGGGAAGTCATCGGTTCCGACCACCGCCATGCCGAGGATCACCACGTTGCCGGTCATGTTGCCGACGAAGACCCGGTCCAGCCCCAGGAAGCCGATCGCGTCGACCATGCCGGTGGTGAAGGTCAGCGCCATCATCAGCCGCAGATGGACGCGGTCGTCGGCCATCCGCGCGAGGGCGGTGGGTCGGGACGGGGGATGGGCGCCCATCCAGAACTCCTTCGGGGAACCTAGTTACATCCAATTTAGATGGAATAGGATGCTATCAGTCGCGATGATGGAATGTGGTTACCGTGTGCGAGGAGCGAGTGCGATGAAGGTTCTGGTGTCCGGCGCGAGCATGGCGGGCCTCACGGCCGCCTACTGGTTCTCCCGTCACGGTGCCGATGTCACCGTGGTGGAGCTGTGCGACGGGCTGCGGCGCGGCGGCGCCCCGATCGACATCCGGGGTGAGGCGCTCGGAACGGCCGCCCGGATGGGCATCCTGGACGATGCGCGGCGGCAGACGGTTCCGCCGGCCGAGCCGGGCACGGTGCTCGACGCGGCCGGCCTGCCCGTCGCGACCATCGATCTCGCCTGGTTCGCCAACGAGACCGACGACGACCTCGAAATCACTCGTGACCGGCTCAACGACCTGCTCTTCGCGGCCGCGGAGCCCCGGGCGGACTTCCGGTTCGGGGCGTCGATCGCGCAGCTGGCGGACGAGAGCGCCGTCGAGGTGCGGTTCACCGACGGGCGCCGGGAATCGTTCGACCTGGTCGTCGGCGCCGACGGGCTGCACTCGGCGACCCGGCGGATGACCTTCGGTCCCGAGTCGGACTTCCTCGCGCACCAGGGCTACTACGTGGCGCTGGCCAACCTCGACCCGGACGAGCCGTGGCGCCAGGCGATGTACAGCGTTCCGGGCCTCATGGCGGCGGTGCGTGACGTGGGTGACGGGCCGCTCGCCTACATCCTGGTGCGCAGCGACGAGATCGAGTACGACCATCGCGATCTCGACCGGCAGCGTCGCATCGTGATCGACTTCCTCGGCCGCGGGGACGCCTGGGAGCTGCCGCGGCTGCGCGGGGCGTTCGCCGACGACCGGACCACGGGCTTCTACTTCGACTCGCTCGCGCAGACCCGCATGCCGCGGTGGTCGCGAGGCGGAGTCGCACTGATCGGCGACGCGGCGCACTGCGCGTCGTTGCTGTCCGGGATGGGCACCAGCCTCGCGATGACGGCCGCCGAGTACCTGGCCGAGGAGGTGGCGCGCACACCCGGCGACATCCCGGCGGCCTGCGAGCGGTACGAGCGGCGGCAGCGCCGCCACGTCGACAAGGCGCAGGCGAGCGTCGCCGAGCACGGCCCGATGATGGTGCCCGGCACGGACGAGGAACTGCAACAGCGCAACGACCTGCTGCGACGGCTCGCCGCTCAGCACGCGTCAGCCTCCCGGCCCTAGCCGCGCCCCTCCTTCGGGAGAAAAACGGCCGTGCAGGTCTGGTCATCGAATTGGATGCAATATATATTGCCTGGCATCCAACCTCCTCCGTTCGGGCAGGCGACATGACAGCTAGAGGCGGACGCATCCTTCGCAGACGTGCCGGCATCGCGGTGATCGCGGTGCTGGCCCTCGTGACCACCGCGTGCGGCGGCACCGGCAACAGCGACTCGCGCGGGAGCGTGACGTCGGTGAGCATGCTCACCACGGTCCTTCCTCCGGTCCTCGACCCGCGGCAGAGCAGCAGCCTCGCGAGCGGTTCGCTGCTCATCGCGCTGGAACCGCTGGTCCGCTACGACGGCGGCGAGTTCAAACCGCTGCTGGCCGCGGCCATCGAGAACCCCGACCCGAAGACCTACGTCCTCACCATCCGCGACGGGGTCGAGTTCTGGGACGGATCACCGTTCACCGCAGAGGACGCCGCCTTCTCCATCGATCTCCACACCGGCGACGATTCGGAGTCGGTCAACGCCGCACTGTTCGGCCAGGTGAAGTCGGTCGAGGTCACCGGCGACCGCGAGGTCACCGTCTCGCTCAGCGCGCCCGACCCGCAGTTCACCGCCGTCCTCGCCCAGATCGGCATGGTGTCGGAGAGCTTCTACGGCAAGAACGGCAAGCGCGTCGGCACCCAGGACGTCCTCAACATGGGCACCGGTCCGTACGAGTTCGCCGCCTTCACCCCCACCCGCGAGCTCACCCTCGACGCCAACGACGGCTATTGGGGAGAGAACAAGCCGGAACTCAAGACCGTCAAGCTCGGCGTGGTCGGTGACGACGCGGCCCGCATGAACGCGCTGCAGTCCCGCCAGTACGACGGCATGCTCAACGTCCCGCTGCCGCAGGTCGCCTCCATCCGCGGTCTCCCCGGCATGCGGATCGCGGACAGCGCCGACCTGTCGGTGTACAAGTTCAACCTCAACGTCGAGACCGAGCCGTGGGACGACATCCATCTGCGGCGCGCTTTCCAGAAGGCTTTGAACAGGCAGGCGATCATCAAGGGAGCGCTCGGCGGCAACGCCGACCCCGCCCCGACCGTCGTCCCCGAACCGGTGATGGCCGGCCTGGCCGGCAAGGAGGCGACGCGGACCGCCTACGCCAAGCTAGGCGACGACATCGTCTTCGACCTCGACGCCGCACGGAGCGAGATCGCGAAGTCCTCGTCCCCCGGTGGTGTGTCCAGCGAGGTGCTGGTCACCGGCAGTGACCCCACCCTCGCGCTCATCGTCCAGACGGCCGCCCAGGACCTCGCCAAGATCGGGATCGAGCTCAAGGTGCGCGAAGTCGACGACCAGACCTACTACAGCGCGGTGTACTTCGAGCACGAGACCGATGGCGTCTCGATCGACATGTTCAGCGGCAGCGCGCCCGACGCGTCCAACCTGCCCATGTACGTCCTCAACGGCGCCAACGCCGTGACCACCGGAGGGTCGGGGACCAACATCTCCGACTATGTCAACGGCGACGTCGACGCCCTGCTCGGCGACAGCCGGAAACTCGCCGTCGACGACCCGAAGCGCGGCGCGCTGCTGCTCGAAGCCCTGACGCTCGGGCAGGCCGACGTGCCCTACGTGCCGATCGCGTCCCCCAAGGTGTTCATCGCCGGGCGCAACGGCCTCGACGTCCCGTCCCTGAGCACCTTCTGGTGGATGACCCAGTGGCCCGAGGCGCTGGTGGCGCCGTGACCTTGAAGGGCCGTGAGCGGGTCCGGCCGAACCGGGCCGGACCGGCGCTCCGATTCCTCGGCGGCCGATTCCTCGGCGGGGTCGCGGTTCTCCTGGTCGTGTCGTTCGTGCTCTTCGCCCTGGTCTACGCGGCGCCGGGCGGCGCCGAGCAGGCATTGGCGGGGCCGTACGCGTCGGCCGAGCAGCGGCAGGCGATCCGGGAGGCCCATCGGCTCGACGACCCCCTGGCGGCGCAGTACGGGCAGTACCTGCAGTCGCTGGCGGCCCTGGACTTCGGCGACTCCTTCCTCATGCGCGAGCCGGTCACCGTGTCCGTGCAGCGGGCGGCCGTCGTCACGCTGCCGCTCCTGCTGGGCGCCTGGGGACTGGCCCTGATCGGCGGGATCGCGCTCGGCCTGCTGGCGGCCATCCGCCGGGGCGGCGCCGTCGACCGCTGGGTGAGCAGCACCGTCGTGATCGGCGCGAGCACCCCGATGTTCGCCACCGCGATCCTGCTGACCTGGCTGTTCGGGGTGCGGCTCGGCTGGTTCCCGACCGTGGGAAGCGGGGAGGGC
>NZ_SMKK01000071.1 GCF_004348425.1 Actinomadura sp. 7K507 | reverse complement strand
GTGTCGGGGGGTGTCATTAAGATCGGTGCCGTTTTGTTGGGGTCGGCGTTACCACGGGGGAACACAGGTGATCATTGACGGGCGGTTTCGCGGGCCGGAGGGGTCCGGGAACGGCGGGTATGTTGCGGGGTGCCTCGCGGGGCGGGTGCCGATCGACACGGTGACGGTGACGCTGCGGCGGCCGCCGCCGCTGGACACCGAGCTGACCGTGACGGCGGAGGACGAGCGCGGCCGCAGCGCGCGGCTCTGGCACGGCGAGCTGCTGATCGCCGAGGCGCTCGCGGGGGCGATCGTGGTGCCGCCGATCGTTCCCGTCCCGTTCGAGCGGGCGCTGGAGGCCGCGGAGAAGTACCGGGCGGCGGAGAGCCACCCGTTCCCCGGCTGCTTCGTGTGCGGTCCGGAACGGGAGCCGGGCGACGGGCTGCGGCTCGAACCGGGGCCGGTCACCGACGACATCGTCGCCGCGCCGTGGGTGCCGGAGCAGGTGCCCGAGCGGGAGCTGGTGTGGGCCGCGCTCGACTGCCCCGGCGGGTGGTCGTTCGACGTGGGGGAGCGTCCCGCCGTGCTCGGCACCATGACCGGGCAGGTGATGGACGTGCCCGAGGCCGGCGAGCGGTGCGTCGTGCTGGGGTTCGCGCGCAGCCGCGAGGGCCGCAAGATGCATGCGGCGACGGCGCTGTACGGCGCGGACGGGAGGCTGCTGGGCCGCGCGGAGCAGATCTGGATCGAGATCGACCCGGAGCGGTTCGGACGCTGACCGGCACGCCGGCGGCCGTTCCCGAAGGCCGGTGCGGCCGCCGTCCGCGCGTCAGGGGCCGGTGAAGAGCGGGTCTTCCCGGTCCGCGCCGTTGACCGGGCGGGCGTGGTTCGGAGGCGCCGCGCCGGGCATCGGCGTGTTCCCGGTGTTGGAGTTCCCCGTGTTGGAGTTCCCGGTGTTCGGGCCGGGCGGCCCCTGCGGGACGGGCGCGCCGAGCGGCATCGGGGAGCCGTTGCGCGCCGGCTGCGGCATGCCCGGCGGCGGGACGGGCGGCCGGCCCGCGGGCTGCGGTCCCGTGCCGTGCGGGTGCCCCGGGGGCGGCATCGGGGTTCCGCCGCCGGGCATCCGGCCGCCGGGCGGGACGCCGGACGACAGCGTGCTGTGCGTGAACTGGTCGATCTGGCGGCGGGCGCGGTCGGCCTCGGCGCGGGCGGCGTCGCGTTCCTCCGCGAGGGCGGTGAGGGCGGCCTGCTGCTCGGCCACCGACTGCGACAGCTGCCGGAGCTGGACCGCCTGGTCGCCGACCTTGGCGGTGAGCTCGTCACGCTCGGCCGTCGCGGCCTGGGCCTGCGCCTGCGCCGCGTCGCGCTCCTTGGCGGCCTCGTCCGCACGCGCGGCGGCGCGCACGACCTCGGCCTCCGCCTCGGACTGGGCGCGCTGCGCGGTGGCGCGTTCGGCCTCGGCCTTGCTGGCGGCCTGCATGGCGCGCTGCCGCTGCGCCTCGGTGTCGCGCATGGCGGTGCGGAGGTCCTCGGCGCCCTGCTTGGCGACGGCGCCCTCGACGCGCTGGGACTCGGCGGCGCTCTCGGCCTCGGCCAACTTGGCGTGCAGCGCCACCAGCTCCGCGCGGGCGTTCTCCAGCGCGGCGAGCAGCTCGGTCTCGCGGGCCGCGACGCGGTCGCGTTCGCTCTCGGCGGCCAGCTTCGCGGTCATCGACTGCTGCGCGACCTGGTGGGCCTCCTCCCACGCCTGCTGCGCGGCGTCGCGCTTGGCGGTGGCGACCTTGGCCTCCTCGCGGGCGCCGGACGCCTCCCGCTCGGCGGTCTCGGCGCGCTGCCGGGCGGTCGTCGACTCCTGCCACGCCTCCTCGGCCCGGCGCTGGGACGCGTCGCGCTCGCTCTGCGCGACGGCGAGCTCGCGGGCGGCCTCGGCCCGCACCTCGGCGACGCGCCGCTCGACGCCGGCGACGCTCAGCTCGGACGTCAGCGAGTCGGCGAGCACGTCGGCGGCCTTCTCCAGCCGCTCGACCATCTCCCACGCCGAGGCGACCTGCCCGGTGAGGCCCGGCGCGTCCCGGCCGCGCTCGCGGCGGTCGCGTGACTCGCGGGCGCAGGCGCCTTCGTTGTCCTGGCAGTGGCGGACGGAGCGGACGGCGCCCACGGGCTGCGGGACGGGACGCCCGCAGTTGGCGCACGGCCACACCGTGACCGGGTCGCCGATCCGGGCGACCGCCGTCTCGGCGGCACCCCCGTCCCCCGCGCCTTCGGAGACCGCGCCCCCCGGGGGAGCCGCGGCCAGCCCCTCGCGGCCGCTATTGTCGCGCTCTTCGCTGTTAGGCATGGAATGAACCTTACGCACTGATCCCCGTTGCTGCAGTGACTTGGGTGGTAGTTGTGGGGGTGCCCACGTGCCGGTCAGCGGGCGAAGCGGTCGGTCGCCTCGATGAGGCGGTGCCGGGTGCCGGGTTCGGAGCCGCCGTGGCCGGCGTCCTCCACGATGTGGAACTCCGCTTCGGGCCAGGCGCGATGAAGATCCCACGCCTGGCCTGGCGGAGTCTTCATGTCGTAGCGGCCGTTCACGATCACGGCGGGGATGTGCCGGATGCGGCCGACGCCCGCGAGCAGCCCCTCGTCGGGGAGGAAGCCGCCACGGGAGATGTAATGGTGCGTGATCCGGGCGAACGCCAGGACGATGGATTCGCCCAGGTCCGGCGGCGGTACGGGCAGGAGCGTGTTGGCGGCGATTTCCCAGCCGATCCACGCCCTGGCAGCCGGGAGGTGGACGGCCGGGTCCGGGTCGCCGATGCGGCGGCCGTACGCGGCGAGCAGGTCGTCCTGCTCCGCGGGCGGGATCGCGTCGCGGAACTCCGCCCACTCGGCGGGGAAGATGTGCGCCGCGCCCGTCGGGGTGAACGCCCACGCCTCGTCGGGCGGGCGGACCAGGTACACGCCGCGCAGCACCATCTCGGAAACGCGGTCCGGGTGCGCCTGAGCGTAGGCGAGGGCGAGGGTGCTCCCCCAGCTCCCGCCGAACACGAGCCACCGGCCGACGGACAGGTGCTCGCGCAGCCGTTCCATGTCGGCCACCAGGTGGGGCGTGGTGTTGTGCTCCAGCGACACTTCCGGGTCGGCGGCGTGCGGGACGCTCTTCCCGCAGTTGCGCTGGTCGAACAGCACGATCCGGTAGGCGGACGGGTCGAAGAAGCGGCGGAAGTCGGGCAGCAGCCCGCCGCCGGGGCCGCCGTGCAGGAACACCGCGGGCTTGCCGTCCGGGTTCCCGCAGGTCTCCCAGTAGATCCGGTTGCCGTCGCCGACGTCGAGCAGCCCGGAGGCGTACGGCTCGACCGGCGGATAGAACTCCCGCAATGCCATGCGATCAGACATACCCGATGGACGATCATGCTTCGTACGCGCCTATCATCCCCCGGATGACGGAACTCAGGTGCACGCTGTGCGGGAGCACGAAACTTCAGCAGGGGTTCGTCGAGGACTCCGGCCAGTCCGCCAAGGGGTTCGCCCGCTGGGTCTCCGGCCCGCTGGAGCGGGGGCTCCTCGGGGGCGCGAAGCTGTTCGGGCGGCCGCGGCTGGAGGTGCACGCGTTCCGGTGCACCCAGTGCACCCACCTGGAGCTGTTCGCCTACGACGCGAACTGACTCAGAGCTGGGCGATGGCCTTGCGGACGCGCTTGTCGGAGACCGGGAAGCGCGTCCCCAGCTGCTGGGCGAAGAGGCTGACCCGCAGCTCCTCCAGCATCCAGCGGATCTGCCGCGCGGGCTCCTCCTCCCGGCGGGCCGGGTGCAGGCGGCGGAGCGCCGCGTCGTACTCCTGTGCCAGGACGTCGACCTGCTGCGCGAGCATCCGGTCACGGCCGGGGTTCTCGGGCAGCTTGTCCAGCCTGATCTGCAGGGCGCGCAGGTAGCGGGGCAGGTCGGGCAGCCGTGCGCATCCGGTCGCCGTGACGAACCCGGGGTGGATCAGCGCCGTGAGGTTCGCGCGGATGCCGGTCAGGGCCGGGACGAGCGCGAGGCTCGTGGTGCCGCGCAGGCGCCGGTCGACCTCGTGCGACTCGGCCAGGACGCGCTCCACCAGGCCGACGACCTGCTCGGTCGCGCCGTGCAGGTCGGCGCGGACGCGGTCGTACAGCGCGCGGAAGCCGTCCTCGTCCCAGGCGGGGCCGCCGGCCTCGGCGATGAGCCGGTCGGCGGCGGCGGTGACGCAGTCGTCGAAGAGCGCGGCGACGGAGCCGTGCGGGTTGTGGCTGAGCGCGAGCTTGCCCTTGTTGGTGAGGCGGCCCTGGATGAGCTTCACGGGTGACGGCGCGTTCAGCAGGACGAGGCGGCGCGTGCCCAGCCACATGGCGCGGCGCTGCTCCGCCTCGGTCTCGTACATGCGGACGGCGACGCTCTCGCCTTCGTCGGTGAGCGCCGGATACGCCTTGACGTCGTAGCCCGCCTGGTTGCGCTCGTAGGTGCGGGGCAGCTCCCCGATCGTCCACTCGGTGAGGCCGGTGCGCTCGATGGTGGAAGCCGCCCTGGACAGCGTCCCGCGCACCTTGCCCGCGAGGCGGCGTTTCAGCTCGTCCAGGTCGGTGCCCTCGCCGAGGGTGCGGCCCTTGTCGTCGACGACGCGGAACGTGAGGTGCAGGTGGGAGGGCAGCCGGGACGCGTCCCACGCCTCCCGCGCGACGGGCACGCTCGTCATCGCGGTCAGCTCGCGTTCCAGGGCGTCCAGGAGCGGCTCGGTGCGCGGCGCGACGCGGCCGAGGATCTTGCGGGCGTAGTCGGGCGCCGGGACGAAGTTGACCCGCAGCTGCTTGGGCAGCGACCGGATCAGCTCGGTGATCAGCTCGGCGCGCAGGCCGGGGACCTGCCATTCGAACCCGTCCGGGCGGACCTGGTTCAGTACCTGGACGGGAACGTGCACGGTCACCCCGTCGGCGTCGGCGCCGGGCTCGAACTGGTAGGTGAGGCGCAGGCGCAGCGGGCCCTGCTTCCACACGTCCGGGTAGTCGGCCTCGCTGACGCCGCCGGCCGTCTCGTTGATGAGCATCGACTTCTCGAAGCCGAGCAGGTCGGAATCGGAGTGGCGCGCCTTCTTCCACCAGGAGTCGAAGTGCCGCCCGGAGACGACGTCCTCCGGGATCCGCTCGTCGTAGAAGTCGAAGAGGGTCTCGTCGTCGACGAGGATGTCGCGGCGCCGGGCGCGGTGCTCCAGTTCCTCCACCTCGTCCAGCAGGGCGCGGTTGTCGTGGAAGAACCGGTGGTGGGTCTCCCAGTC
Organism: Actinomadura sp. 7K507; assembly: GCF_004348425.1. GTDB lineage: Bacteria > Actinomycetota > Actinomycetes > Streptosporangiales > Streptosporangiaceae > Spirillospora. Next base: position 34,578 of record NZ_SMKK01000071.1, on the reverse strand, counting down.
GCCTTCGACGAGTGCGTGCCGGATGAACAGCTCGCGGGACAGGGCGGGGTCGATGCGGCCGTAGTTGACGCGGCGGTCGGCGACGATCGGCACCCCGTACAGCGTGACCTTCTCGCGCGCCATGACGGCGGCCTGCTTCTTCGACCAGTGCGGCTCGCTGTAGTTGCGTTTGACCAGGTGCTCCGCGAGCGGCTCGATCCACTCGGGCTCGATCCTGGCGTTGACGCGGCCCCAGAGCCGGGTCGTCTCGACAAGCTCGGCCGACATCACCCAGCGCGGCGGCTTCTTGAACAGCGACGACCCCGGGAACACGGCGAACTTCGCGCCGCGGGCTCCGGTGTACTCCTGGCCGCGGCGCTGCTTGTTGTCCTTCTTGTCGGTGTCGGCGAGCCCGATGTGCGAGAGGAGGCCCGCGAGCAGCGAGACGTGGATGCGGTCGGGCGGCGCGTCGGAGGTGTTGAGCGTGACGCCGAGGGCCTTGGCGACCTGTTTGAGCTGGCCGTGCAGGTCCTGCCATTCACGGATGCGCAGGAAGTGCAGGAACTCGCTCTTGCACATGCGGCGGAACGCGCTGCCCGACAGCTCCCGCTGCTGCTCGCGCAGGTGGTTCCACAGGTTCAGGTACGCCAGGAAGTCGGAGGTGGGGTCGGCGAAACGGCGGTGGCGCTCGTCGGCGGCCTGCTGCTGCTCGGCGGGACGTTCGCGCGGGTCCTGGATCGACAGCGCCGCCGCGATGACCAGCACCTCGCGGACGCAGCCGTTCCTGTCGGCCTCCAGGACCATGCGGGCCAGGCGCGGGTCGACGGGGAGCTGGGCGAGGCGCCGGCCGAGCGGGGTGAGCCGCTTGCGGGGGTCCTTCTCGGACGGGTCGATGGCGCCCAGCTCGTGGAGCAGGTCGACGCCGGCCTTGACGTTGCGGCGGTCCGGCGGCTCCACGAACGGGAACGCGGCGATGTCGCCGAGGCCCAGGGCCGTCATCTGCAGGATGACCGACGCGAGGTTCGTGCGCAGGATCTCCGGGTCGGTGAACTCCGGGCGGGACTCGAAGTCCTCCTCCGAGTAGAGCCGGATGCACACGCCCTCGGACACGCGGCCGCAGCGTCCCTTGCGCTGGTTCGCCGACGCCTGCGAGACCGGCTCGATCGGGAGCCGCTGCACCTTCAGGCGGTGGCTGTAGCGGGATATCCGCGCCGTGCCGGGGTCCACGACGTACTTGATGCCGGGGACGGTCAGCGACGTCTCGGCGACGTTCGTCGCCAGGACCACGCGCCGCCCGCGATGCCGCTGGAACACCCGGTGCTGCTCCGCCGAGGACAGCCGCGCGTACAGCGGCAGGACCTCGGTGGTCCCGCGTTGCCGGGTGAAGTGCTTGGTCAGGGCGTCGGCGGTGTCGCGGATCTCGCGTTCGCCGCTGAGGAAGACCAGTACGTCGCCGGGGGCCTCGCGGCCCAGCTCGTCCACCGCGTCCACGATCGCCTGGATCTGGTCCCGGTCGGGGTCGGCGGACGGGTCGTCGGGGTCGGTGACCGGCCGGTACCGGACCTCCACCGGGTACGTGCGCCCCGACACCTCGACGATCGGCGCCCCTGCGCCGTGCCCGTCGGGGGACGGTCCCCCGAATCCCCGGAAATGCTCGGAGAACCGCTCGGGGTCGATCGTCGCCGAGGTGATGATCACCTTGAGATCGGGGCGCTTCGGCAGGATCTCCCTGATGTAGCCGAGCAGGAAGTCGATGTTCAGGCTGCGCTCGTGCGCCTCGTCGATGATCAGCGTGTCGTACTGGCGGAGCAGCCGGTCGGCCTGGATCTCGGCGAGCAGGATGCCGTCGGTCATCAGCTTGACGAGCGTGTCGTCGCTGGAGCGGTCCGTGAAGCGGACCTTGTAGCCGACGGTCTCGCCGAGCTCGGTGCCGAGCTCCTCGGCGATGCGGTCGCCGACCGTGCGGGCGGCCAGCCGCCGCGGCTGGGTGTGGCCGATCGAGCCGAGCACGCCCCGGCCCAGCTCAAGGCAGATCTTGGGGATCTGGGTGGTCTTGCCGGAGCCCGTCTCGCCCGCCACGATCACGACCTGGTGATCGCGGATCGCGGCGAGGATGTCGTCCTTCTTCTGCGAGACCGGAAGCTGCGCCGGATAGGTGATCGCGGGCACGGCGCGGCGCCGCCGCTCCACCCGCCGCTCCGCGGCCTCGATGTCGGCGGCGATCTCCCCGGCGGCCTTGGCGCGCCGCCCGGCGTCGCGCGTCTTCTGCGCGCCGTCGATCCGGCGGCGCAGCCGGTGCTGGTCGCGCAGCATCAGCTCGGGCAGGCGCGCACGCAGGTCGGCGAGCGGCGATCTCACAGGCGTCCTCATAACCGTTGACCAGGATAGGCCGCGGGCGTCGCGCCCCCGCCCCCGCGGGGCTCACCGGGCGCCGCCATCGCGAACCACAGCACGGTAGCCGGACGGCGCCCGCCGGGGCGATCGGTTTTCCGGCGGCGGCCCCGGCCACAACGCGTCCACGGGCGACGGCATTCCCACGTCCCGGACCAGCGCGGTCCGCATCGGTCAATCGGCTATGGGGCCGGCACGCCGGCGGCCGGCCCCCGCCGCATCAGGAGGCGCCGTAGACCGGTTCCGGCGCGGGGGCCTCGGCGAGGAGGCCCTTGACGACGCCGCCGATCTCGGCGGGATCCCAGCGGGCGCCCTTGTCGGCGGCGGGGCCGTGCCGGAAGGCGTCCATCACGCAGATCTTGCCGCCCTCGGTCTCGAAGACCCGGCCGGTCACGTCCCGCGACTCCGCCGAGCCGAGCCACGCGACGAGCGGGGAGACGTTCTCCGGCGCCATGGCGTCGAACTCGCCCTCCGCGGGGGCGGCCATCGTCTGCGCGAAGACCTCCTCGGTCATCCGGGTCCGGGCGGCGGGCGCGATCGCGTTGACGTTCACCCCGTACCGGCCGAGTTCGGCGGACGCGACGAGCGTGAGGCCGACGATGCCGGCCTTGGCGGCGGAGTAGTTGCCCTGCCCGACGCTGCCGAGCAGCCCCGCGCCGGAGGAGGTGTTGACGATCCTCGCGTCCACCGGGCGGCCCGCCTTGCTCTCGGCGCGCCAGTACTGCCCGGCGTGCTTGAGCGGCAGGAAGTGGCCCTTGAGGTGGACGCGCATGACGGCGTCCCACTCGTCCTCGGCCAGGTTGATCAGCATGCGGTCGCGCAGGAACCCGGCGTTGTTGACGAGCGTGTCCAGCCGCCCGAACGTGCCGGTCGCGGTGGCGATCAGCGCGGCGGCGCCGTCGTCGGTGGCGATGTCGTCGGTGCTGGCCACGGCCTGCCCGCCGAGCGCCTCGATCTCCCGGACGACCTCCTGCGCCGGGCCCTCGGCGGCGTCGCCGGTGCCGTCCCGCGCGACGCCCAGGTCGTTCACGACGACGAGGGCGCCCTGGCGGGCGAACTCCAGCGCGTGCGCGCGGCCGAGCCCGCGTCCGGCCCCGGTGACTGCGACGACGCGGTCCTTGCAGATCATCGTGACTCCTTCTCGTTGGCGTCCTTGTTCACGGTGGCGGCGTCCAGGAAGGCGGGGCGCTCTCCCCCGCCGTGCAGCAGCATCTCCGTGCCGGTGACGTAGGCGGCCAGGTCCGAGGCGAGGTAGACGCAGGCGCCGCCGACCTCGTAGGGGGTGCCGAGGCGGCCCATGGGGACGGTGCGGCCGATCGCCTCGATCCCCTCCTCGTCGCCGTAGTGCAGGTGCGCGGTCTCGGTCCGGATCATGCCGAGGATGAGCGTGTTGACCCGGACGTGCGGCGCCCACTCGACGGCCAGGGACCGCGTCAGGCTGTGCAGGCCGGCCTTCGCGGCGCCGTAGGCGGAGGTGCCGGGCGAGGGGCGCACGCCGCTCACGCTGCCGATGTTGACGACCGAGCCGCCGCCCGTCTCCAGCATCCGGGGCTGCAGCACCCTCGACATGATCAGCGCCGAGGTCAGATTGAGTTCGATGATCTTGACGTGGGTGCGCAGTGCGCCTTCGGTGAGCGGCAGGAACGGCCCGCCGCCCGCGTTGTTGACGAGCACGTCCACGCGGTCCAGGCCGTCGGCGAACGCCTGCGCGGCGTCCGGGTCCCGGGCGTCCAGCGAGGCGAACCTCGCGGTCCGGCCGCCCGCCTCGGGCAGCGACTCCGGATCGCGCCGGGCGACCGCGACCACGTCGGCGCCCGCCTCCAGGAACGCGCGGCTGATCCCGGCGCCGACACCGCGCACGCCCCCGGTGACCACGGCGGTCTTGCCCTCCAGATCGAGCGTCAGTGCCATCCCGCCTCCTCTGTGCGCTCTGCTACCTTCTGTTCTAACAAATGTTTGGTGGAAAGGTAGCGCATGGGAGTCTCCACCACGACCCTGGACGGGGTCGCCGAGATCGTCGTGAACGCGCCGCCGGTCAACGCCCTGACCGTCGCGGGCTGGTACGAACTGGCCGACGCGGTCCTCGCGGCGGGCCGCGACCCGCAGGTCGGCGCCGTCCTGCTCCGGGCCGAGGGCCGGGGGTTCAACGCGGGCGTCGACATCAAGGAGATGCAGCAGACCGAGGGCCACGCCGCGCTGGTCGGGGCCAACCGCGGCTGCTACGCGGCGTTCGCGGCCGTCTACGACTGCGAGGTCCCGGTCGTCGCCGCCGTCCACGGCTTCTGCCTCGGCGGCGGCGTCGGCCTGGCGGGCAACGCCGACATCGTCGTCGCCTCGCAGGACGCCTACTTCGGCCTGCCCGAGGTCGACCGGGGAGCGCTCGGCGCCGCCACCCACCTGGCGCGGCTCGTCCCGCAGCACCTGATGCGCGCGATGGTCTACACGTGCCGCAACGTCACGGCGGACGAGCTGCACCACCACGGCTCGGTGCTGGAGGTCGTCCCGGCGGACGAGCTGCGCGGCAAGGCCATGGAGGTCGCCGCGAACATCGCCGCCAAGGACCGGTACGTCATCCGGCGCGCCAAGGAGTCGCTGAACGGCATCGATCCGATCGACGTGAAGCGCAGCTACCGCTACGAGCAGGGCTTCACGTTCGAACTCAACCTGGTCGGCGCGGGCGACGAGCACCGCGACGCCTTCGTCGCCAAGGGGGCGAAATGAGCAAGGTGCTCTCCGTCGAGGAGGTCGCCGGGTCGCTGGAGAGCGGCATGACGGTCGGGATCGGCGGCTGGGGCTCGCGGCGCAAGCCGATGGCGCTCGTCCGGGCCGTCCTCCGCTCCCCCGCCACCGACCTCACCGTGGTGACCTACGGCGGCCCGGACGTGGGGCTGCTGTGCGCGGCGGGCAAGGTCCGGCGCCTGGTCACCGCGTTCGTGACGATGGACTCGGTTCCGCTGGAGCCGCACTTCCGGCAGGCGCGGGAGTCCGGGACGATCGAGCTGACCGAGTACGACGAGGGCATGTTCATGTTCGGGCTGCAGGCGGCGGCGCACCGGCTGCCGTTCCTGCCCACCCCCGCCGGGCTCGGCTCGGACGTCCTGCGGGTCAACCCCGAGCTGAAGACGATCCGGTCGCCGTACGAGGACGGCCAGGAGCTCGTCGCGGTCCCGGCCCTGACGATGGACGTGGCGCTCGTCCACATGAACCGCGCCGACGCCCGCGGCAACGCCCAGTACCTCGGCCCCGACCCGTACATGGACGACCTGTTCGCCAAGGCCGCGGACCGCACCTACGTGTCGTGCGAGCGGCTCGTCGACACCGCCGACTTCGCCAAGGAGGGCCCGATGCAGTCCCTCCTGATCAGCCGGTCGCAGGTGACGGGCGTGGTGGAGACGCCGAACGGGGCGCACTTCACCGACTGCGCGCCCGACCACGGACGGGACGAGGCGTTCCAGAAGTTCTACGCGCAGTCGGCGGCCGATCCGGACAAGTGGGCGGCGTTCCAGGACCGCTTCCTGGCCGGTGACGAGGCCGCCTACCAGGACGCCGTCCGGGTCTGGCAGGAGGAATCCCGATGAGCACCACCCCAAGAGACACCACGGGCACGATCACCCGCGCCGAGGTCTGCGCGACCGCGTGCGCGGACCTTTTCCGGGGCGACGGCGAGATCGTCGCGGCGGCGGTGGCCGGGTTCGTGCCGATGCTGGGGTCGCGGCTGGCGCGGGCGACGTTCGAGCCCGACCTGCTGACCACCGACGGCGGTCCCGCGCTGAGCGCCGAACCCGTCCCGCTCGGGGCATCGGCGGCGACGGCCGAGGGCTGGCTGCCGTTCCGCGACCACCTGTGGCTCGTCCTGAACGGGCGGCGGCACGTGGTGATGGGGCCGAGCCAGATCGACGCGCACGGCAACACCAACATCTCGTGCATCGGTGACTGGGAGCGCCCGGCGCGGCAGCTGCTCGGCGTGCGCGGCGGGCCCGGCAACACGCTGCTGAACACGACGAGCTACTGGGTGCCGAAGCATTCCGCGCGGGTGTTCACCGGGAAGGTCGACATGGTGAGCGGCGTCGGCTGGGACCGGGGCGCGCACGAGATCCGCGCCGTGGTGAGCAACCTCGCGGTGCTCGACTTCGCCGCCCCGGACCGGCGGATGCGGCTCCGCTCGGTGCACCCCGGCGTCTCCGTCGACGACGTGGTGGCCGCCACGGGCTTCGAGCTGGCCGTCCCGGACGAGGTGCCGGAGACACGCCTGCCGGACGAGGAGGAGCTGCGCGTCATGCGCGAGGTACTCGACCCCAAGGGCCTGCGCGAGAGGGAAGTCCCCGCATGACCGGGCAGGTGCTCGACACCCCGCTGACGCGGCTGACCGGCGTGCGGCACCCCATCGTCCAGACGGGCATGGGGTGGGTGGCCGGGCCGCGGCTCGTCACGGCCGTCGCGAACGCCGGCGGCCTCGGGATCCTGGCGTCGGCGACGATGACGCTCGACCAGCTCGCCGGCGCGATCCACGAGGTGAAGGACAGCACGGACGCGCCGTTCGGCGTCAACCTGCGCGCCGACGCCGGCGACGCGGGAGACCGCATCGACCTCCTGATCAAGGAGGGCGTGCGGGTCGCCTCGTTCGCGCTCGCGCCGAGGCAGGAGCTGATCGCCAAGCTGAAGGACGCCGGGCTCGTGGTGATCCCGTCGGTCGGCGCGCGGCGGCACGCGGAGAAGGTCGCGGGCTGGGGCGCCGACGCCGTCCTGGTGCAGGGCGGCGAGGGCGGCGGGCACACCGGGCCCGTCGCCACGACGCTGCTGCTGCCGCAGGTCGTGGACGCGGTGGACATCCCGGTGATCGCCGCCGGCGGCTTCTTCGACGGACGGGGCCTCGCCGCCGCGCTGGCCTACGGGGCGGCGGGCGTCGCGATGGGCACCCGGTTCCTGCTGACGTCCGACAGCTCGGTGCCGGACGCGGTCAAGCGGGTGTACCTCGAGACCGGCGAGACGGTGGTGACCCGCCAGGTCGACGGGATGCCGCACCGGGTGCTGCGCAGCGATCTGGTCGACACCCTGGAGAACTCCGGCCGGGCCGGCGGGCTCGTGCGGGCACTGCGCAACGGCGCCCGGTTCAAGAAGCTGTCCGGGATGACATGGCGCGAGATGCTCGCCGACGGGAAGGCGATGAAGCACGGCAAGGACCTGTCGTGGTCGCAGGTCCTCATGGCCGCGAACACGCCGATGCTGCTGAAGGCGGCGATGGTGGACGGCCGCCCCGACCTCGGCGTGATGGCGTCCGGGCAGGTCGTCGGCGTCATCGACGACCTGCCCACCTGCGCCGAGCTGATCGCCGGGATCATGAAGCAGGCGGCGGAGGCGATCACCGCGCAGGGGTCGCACCTGACCCGCGCCCCGGAGTGATCCGGGGGCGGCGGGCGGCGGGTCAGGAGACGCGGCCGACCGCGCCCAGGTAGGTGGCCCTGGAGAAGTCGAAGTCCCCGTCACCGCCGGGCTGCCAGTCCTCGACGGGCGCCAGGCCCGGCGGCAGCAGCTCGGTGCCGTCGAGTATCGAGCGGATCTGCGCGCGGCTGCGGAACGTGAAGTTGCCCGGGGAGGTCCGGCTGTAGAGGCCGTCGACCTCCGCCAGCTCGTCGTCGTGTCCCTCTCCCGGGAAGACGTGCGAGATGACGATGTGGCTGCCGGAAGGCAGGCTCCCACGCAGCCGGCCGACGATCCGCGCGATCTCCTCGTCGTCGGAGACGAACTGCAGGATGGCGCACATGATCAGGGCGACGGGCCGGTCGAAGTCGATCCGTGCGCGCAGCGCGGGGTCGGCGAGCAGCGCGTCCGGGTCCCGGAGATCGCCCTCCAGGACCACGGTCCGCGGGTTGTCGGCGAGCAGCGCCCGCGCGTGGACGAGCACGATCGGGTCGTTGTCGACGTAGACGACCTGCGCGTCGGGGGCCTCGCGCAGAACGACCTGGTGCACGTTCTCCTGGGTGGGCAGGCCGGTACCGATGTCGATGAACTGCCGGACGCCCATCCCGGCCAGCATTCCCGCGGCGCGGCCGAGGAACGCGCGGTTGGCGCGGGCCGCCAGCCGGACGTCGTTGCCGACCTCCCGGCTGATGGCGATGACCTTCTCCGCGGCCTCCCGGTCGGAGACGTAATTGTCCTTGCCGCCCAGGTAGTAGTCGTACATCCGCGCGACGCTCGGAACGTTCGGGTCGATGCCCGCGGGCACCTGCTCTTCAGTGCTCACCTGTCCACCTTTTCTGTTCAGGAAAGCCAACCACAGCAAGGCACCCGTTTCGGTTACATTTTGGATCATGAAGCAGGCGGCGTCGGGCCCGCGCGGCAGCGCCGCCGACTCCCGCGGATCACCTGATCAGGGCAGACGACGGCGGGCCCGCCGCACGGTCCCGGCGATGTGAGCGAAGTCACCGGGCGGCGGCGCACGTCAGTAGCGTCCGCCGACGGGCGCCGGTACGCCGTCCAGTTCGGCCAGGTCGGCCCCGGTGAGGTCCAGCCCGGCGGCGCCCGCGTTGTCGCGCAGGTAGCGCCGCTTCTTGGTGCCGGGGATCGGGATGACGTGCTCGCCCTGCGCCAGCGTCCAGGCGATGGCGACCTGTGCCGGGGTGGCGCCATGCCGCTCCGCCACCGCCTTGACGACGTCGACGATGCGCAGGTTGGCCTTCAGCGCGTCCTGCTGGAAGCGCGGGTTGCCGCCCCTGAAGTCGGTGTCCTCGAACTCGGCGGAGGTGACCGTCCCGGTGAGGAAGCCCCGGCCGAGCGGCGAGAACGGCACGAACGCGGCGCCGTTGGCGGCGCACCAGCCGACGACGTCCCCCGGCCCCTGCCCGCCGGAGGCGTCGCCGGGGAGGGCGCCGGCGGACCCGCCGTGCGCGCCCGTCGCGTCACGGGTCCACAGCGACAGCTCCGACTGGACGGCCGCCACCGGGTGGATCGCGTGCGCCTCGCTGGCCTGCGCGACGCTGACCTCCGACAGGCCGAGCCTCCGGACCTTGCCTTCGGCGACCAGTTCGGCCATCGCGCCCCACGTGTCGGCCAGCGCCACGTCCGGGTCGACCCGGTGCAGGTAGTACAGGTCGATCACGTCCGTGCCGAGGCGGCGCAGGCTGTCCTCGGCGGACGCCCTGGCGTGCTCGGGCGTGCCCCGCCGGACGATCTTCCCGGTCGCCGCGCTCTCCACGACCAGGCCAGTCTTGGTGGCCACGACCGCCTCGTCCCGGCGTCCCGCGAGCGCCCGGCCGACGAGCGTCTCGTTGTGGCCGTCGCCGTACGGCTGGGCGGTGTCCAGGAACGTGACCCCGAGGTCGAGGGCCTCGCGGATCAGCGCGACCGACGCCGCGTCGTCCCGTTCCGACTCGGTGTAGGCCCAGCTCATCCCCATGCAGCCGAGCCCGACCGCACCGACCGGCGTTCCCGCGAACTCACGCGTCCTCATGTTCTGCCTTCTTCCGGGGTGTGCTCTCAGGCCTGTGCCGTGGTCAGGCGGGAGGGTTCGGCGACGGCCGCGACGAGGCCGCCGTCCACGACGAGATCCTGGCCGTTGACGTAGCCGGCGTCCGCCGAGGCGAGGAACGCGACCGCGCCCGCCACCTCCTCGGACGTGCCGATCCGGCCGGACGCCACCTGGGCGCGGATCGCGTCCGCCTCCTCCTCCGGTACCGCGCCGCGGTACATCGGCGTGTCGATGTAGCCGGGGCTGACCGAGTTGACGCGGATTCCCGTCGGGCCGAGTTCGGCGGCGAGGGTGCGGGTGAGGCTCTGCACGGCGGCCTTCGTCGCCGAGTACACCGAGCCGACCGGCAGGCCGCGGTGGGTCGTCCACGACGCGTTGATGACGATCGCGGCATCGGCCGCCAGCAGCGGCAGCGCCTTCTGGACGGTGAAGAAGACGCCCTTGAAGTTGACGTCGACGGCGTTGTCGAAGCCCGCCTCGGTCATCTCCGCGACCGGGCCGAACACGGCGATCCCGGCGTTGGCGAAGACCACGTCCAGCCGGCCGTGCCGCTGCCGGACGGTGTCCATCAGCGCCTCCAGGTCCGGGAGGCTCGCAGCGTCGGCGCGGACCGCGAGGATCCGGTCGCCGCCGTCCAGTTCCTTGGCCGCCGCGTCGAGCCGCGCCGTGTCGCGTCCGGTGATGACGACCGACGCGCCCTCGTCCAGCAGCCGCCGGGCGGTGGCCAGGCCCATCCCGCTCGTCCCGCCTGTGATCAGCGCGACCTTGCCGGCGAAGCGTGAGTTCTGTGTCATGCGGACGATCGTCGCGCCCCTCCCGGCCGGGCGGCAGAGTCCGCTTATCGTGGGTCTGCCACCACCACCCTGGCGGGTCAGCCGGCGGCCGCCAGGCCGCGCCGGGCCGTGAGGCGTTCGAGGCGCTCCCGTGTGTCCGTCCCCGGCTGCGGGTTGTAGAGGACGAGGTCCTGGCCGGGACGGTCGGCGAGCGGCAGCACGGTCGCCTCGAAGATCATCTCGCCGGCGTCCGGGTGCCGGACCGCCTTGACGGCCTGTGTCCGCGCGCTGACCTCGTGGCGGCCCCACAGCTCCGCGAACTCCGGGCTGACGGCCAGCAGGTCCTCGGCGATCCGGGCGAACCCGGGGTCGTCCGGATAGCGGGCGGCGTCGGCGCGGAACCGTCCCACGACGTCGGGGGCCGCCGCCTCCCAGTGCACGTGCAGGGCCCTGTAGCGGACGCTGGTGAAGAACGTGACCAGGCAGTTGTGGTCGGTGTCGCGGTACCCGAAGACCTCGCGGGCCGCGTCGTTGACCGCGATGAGGTTCCAGTGCCGCTCGCGGATGTAGGCCGGCCGCGGCGACCAGGCGTCCAGGAGCCGCTGGTGCACCGGGGTGACCGGGACGGCGGGGCCGGCCTCCGCCCGGGGCGGATTGAGGCCCGCGAGCAGGTACAGGTGCTCCCGCTCGGCGGCGTCCAGCCGGAGGGCACGGCCGATCGCGTCCAGCACGTCGCCGGACACCGTGATGTCGCGGCCCTGCTCGAGCCACGTGTACCACGAGACCCCGACGCCGGCGAGCACGGCGACCTCCTCGCGGCGCAGGCCCGGCGTCCGGCGCCGCCCGCCGGCGGGCATGCCCACGTCGGCGGGCGCCAGCCGGGCGCGGCGAGTCCGCAGGAAGTCGCGCAGTTCCTCGTGGCGGCGGCCGGGGGCCGGAGTCGGGCTTGCCATGCCGCCACGATATCCGCCGGCCCCCGGCCATCATGATCGTCCGGGCGGCGTCAGTCCCCCAGCAGGCGGCGGCCGATGATCATCTTCTGGATGTCGGCGGTGCCCTCGCCGATCAGCAGCATCGGGGCCTCGCGGTAGAGGCGCTCGATCTCGTACTCGGTGGAGTAGGCGTAGCCGCCGTGGATGCGGAACGCGCCCTCCACCACCTCCTTGCAGTACTCGCCCGCGAGGTACTTGGCCATGCCGGCCTCAAGGTCGTTGCGTTCGCCCGAGTCCTTGCGCCGCGCGGCCATCACCACCATCTGGTGCGCGGCCTCGACCTTGGTGGCCATCTCCGCGAGGCGGAACAGGACGGCCTGGTGCTCGGCGATGGGCTTGCCGAACGTCTCCCGCTGCCGCGCGTAGCCGACCGCCAGCTCGTAGGCGCGCTTGGCGACCCCGCACGCCCGCGCGGCCACGTTCACGCGGCCGACCTCGACGCCGTCCATCATCTGGTAGAAGCCGCGGCCGGGCGTCCCGCCGAGGATCTGGGCCGACGGGACGCGGTGGGAGTCGAAGAGCAGTTCGGTGGTGTCGATGCCCTTGTAGCCCATCTTCCCGATCTTGCCGGGGACGGTCAGGCCGGGGGCGACCTCGCCGAAGCCGGGGGTCTTGTCGACGAGGAACGTCGTCATGCCGCGATGGCCCGCGTCCGGGTCGGTCTTGACGAGGGTGGCGACGAGGTTGGCCGAGGCGCCGTTCGTCAGCCACATCTTCTGGCCGTCGATCACGTGGTGGTCGCCGTCCGGGACGGCGCGGGTCGTGATGGCGGAGACGTCGGAGCCGCAGCCGGGCTCCGACATCGAGAACGCGCCGCGGATCTCCCCGGTCGCCATCTTCGGCAGGTAGTGCGCCTTCTGCTCGGCGGTCCCGTGGTGGGTGATCATCCAGGCGACGATGAAGTGGGTGTTGATGATGCCGGACACGCTCATCCAGCCCCGCGCCAGCTCCTCGACCGCCAGCGCGTAGGTGAGCAGCGACTCCCCCAGCCCGCCGTGCTCCTCGCCGATCATGAGGCCGAAGAGCCCGAGATCCTTCATGCCGTCCACGATCGCCTGCGGGTACTCGTCGGCGCGCTCCAGTTCGGACGCGACCGGGAGGATCTCCTTCTCGGCGAACGCGCGCACCGTCGCGACGATCTCGCGCTGCTCGTCCGACAGCCCGTGGGTCTGCTGCAGCCTGCTCACGTAGCGTCACCCCTTCTGAAGATTTTTTATATGACCGTCACCCGGGCCGGCCGTCCCAGAAGCCCTGCGCCTCCAGGTGCACGACCAGCAGCGTGCCCGCGTGCCGGATGTGGGCGCGCATCGCCTGCCGCGCGGCGCCCGCGTCCCCGGCCCGGAGCCCGGCGAGGACGAGGTGGTGGTCGTCGACCGACGCCTGGGTCCAGCCCTGGATGCTGGAGTAGAAGCGCCGCGGCGCGTACCGCACCACCAGACGCAGCAGCCAGGCCGTCTTCGGCGAGTCGGCGCACAGGTTGACCGCCCGGTGGAACTGGTGGTTGGCGCGCTCGATGGCCTCGGAGTCCCTTGCCTCGGACGCCCGCTCCAGCAGCGCCTGCGTTTCGCCGAGCGACTCCAGTTCCGCCTCGGTGATCTTCTCGGCCGCGCGGGCGGCCAGTTCGCCGGCGAAGTACGCCTGCGCCTCGAACAGGTCCTGGACGTCCTGCCGGGTCAGCGGGGCGGGCATGAACCCGCGCCGCGGCTCCAGCGTGACGAACCCCTCGCCGCGCAGCGACAGCAGCGCCTCCCGGACGGGGGTGACGCTGATCCCGAGGTCGCCGGCGATACGTTCGAGGCGGAGGAACTCCCCGTGCCCGACCTGGCCCGACATGATGAGCTCGCGCACGTAGGCGGCCACCTCGTCGCTCAGCTGTCGGCGCCTGCCGAGGGCCTGCTCCGGTGCCACTGTCATCGTCTCCCCGTGCGCCCGCGTGGTCGTTGGTGTGTCGGCGTGGTCGTGTGATTGTCGGCGTCGCGTGCGGCCGTCACATCATGTTGACATCCCGGGTTCGCAAATCAAATATATGAAATAGCCTTCGGGTGGGCCCAATGCGGGAGGAGACCGGCAGCAGTGTTCACGCTCAGCGACGAGGAGCGCGCCATCGTCGAGGTCGTCGCGGACTTCGTCGACAAGGAGGTCCGCCCGGTCGCGCGGGACCTGGAGCACGCGGGGACCTATCCCGTCCACCTCATCGACCGCATGAAGGAACTCGGCGTGTACGGGCTCGCTGTGCCCGAGCCTTACGGCGACGTCAGCGTGTCCAAGGCCTGCTACGCGCTGGTCACCGAGGAACTGGCGCGCGGATGGATGACCCTCGCCGGGGCGTTCGGCGGCCACACGGTCGTGTCGCACCTGCTCGCCGTGTTCGGCACCGAGGAGCAGAAGGACCGCTACCTGCCCCGGATGGCGACCGGGGAGCTGCGCGCCACGATGGCGCTCACCGAGCCGTCCGGTGGATCCGACCTGCAGGCGATGGGCACGACCGCGCGGCGGGACGGCGACCGGTACGTCGTCGACGGCGCCAAGATGTGGATCACCAACGCGCGCACGTCGGGCCTGATCGCGCTGATGTGCAAGACCGACCCGGACGCCTCCCCCCGCCATCGGGGCATCAGCATCCTGCTGGCCGAGCCGGGCCCGGGAATGGCGGTCTCCCGCGACCTGCCCAAACTCGGCTACAAGGGCGTCGAGAGCTGCGAGCTGTCGTTCGACGGCTACGAGGCGCCGCTCGACGCGGTCCTCGGCGGCGAGGAAGGGCGCGGCTTCGCCCAGATGATGAAGGGCCTGGAGGTGGGCCGCATCCAGGTGGCCGCGCGGGCGCTGGGCGTGGGACGCGCCGCTCTGGAGGACTCCCTCCGCTACGCCCAGGAGCGCGAGGCGTTCGGAAAGCCGATCTGGCAGCACCAGTCGATCGGCAACTACCTCGCCGACATGGCGACGCAGCTGCGCGCCGCGCGGCTGCTCACGCTCGACGCCGCCGCACGCCTCGACTCCGGCGAGCGCTGCGACATGGAGGCGGGGATGGCCAAGCTCTACGCGTCCGAGGCGGCCATGCAGATCGCGCTGAACGCGGTCCGCATCCACGGCGCGGCGGGCTACTCCACCGAGTTCGACATCGAGCGCTACTTCCGCGACGCCCCGCTCATGATCGTCGGTGAGGGGACGAACGAGATCCAGCGCAACGTGATCGTCAAGCAGCTCGTGGAGCGGAACCGGATCTAGGGGCCACGGCGATCCCGCTCACGGCCGGGCGGCGGGGTCCTCGCCGGCGCGGATCCAGTCGAAGGTGCGCTCCACGGCGCGCTTCCAGTTGTCGTACTCCGCGGCGCGCCGGCCGGGCTCCATCGCCGGGACCCACCGGGCCGCCCGGTGCCAGTTGCGCCGCAGCCCTTCGAGCCCCGCCCAGTAGCCGACGGCGAGCCCGGCGGCGTAGGCGGCGCCGAGCGACACCGTCTCCACCACCATCGGCCGCGCCACGGGCACGTTCAGCACGTCGGCGACCATCTGCATGACGAGGTTGTCGGACGTCATGCCGCCGTCGGCCTTCAGCTCCCGCAGGGACAGCCCGGAGTCGGCGTTCATCGCGTCCACGACCTCGCGGGTCTGCCAGCCGGTCGCCTCCAGCACGGCCCGCGCCAGGTGCCCCTTGGTGATGTAGGAGGTCAGGCCGACGATGATGCCGCGGGCCTCGCTGCGCCAGTGCGGCGCGAACAGCCCGGAGAACGCCGGGACGATGTAGCAGCCGCCGTTGTCGTCGACCGAGCGGGCCAGTGTCTCGATCTCCGGCGCGGTGGTGATCAGGCCGAGCCCGTCCCGGAACCACTGCACGAGCGCGCCCGTGATCGCGATCGACCCTTCGAGCGCGTACACGGCGGGGTCGTCGCCGATCTTGTAGCCGACCGTGGTGAGCAGCCCGTTGTCCGACCTGACCGGCGTGGTGCCGGTGTTCATCAGCAGGAACGCGCCCGTCCCGTAGGTGCACTTGGTCTCGCCCGGGGCGAAGCACGTCTGCCCGAACAGGGCGGCCTGCTGGTCGCCGAGGGCCGCGCCGACGGTGACGCCGGGGAACACGCGGCGGGCCGTCCCGTAGGTCTCGGTGGACGACCTGATCTCCGGCAGCATCGCCTTCGGGACGCCGAAGAAGTCGAGCAGCCCGTCGTCCCAGCTCAGCGTGTGCAGGTCCATCAGCAGCGTGCGGCTGGCGTTGGTCACGTCCGTGACGTGGACGCCGCCGTCCACGCCGCCGCTGAGGTTCCAGATCAGCCAGCTCTCCATCGTGCCGAACAGCACCTCGCCGCGTTCGGCGCGCTCGCGCAGGCCGGGCGTGTGGTCGAGCATCCAGCGGATCCGCGGCGCGGAGAAGTAGGTGGCCAGCGGCAGGCCGCTGCGCTGGGTGACGGCCGCGGCGCCGGGCGCGCGGGACAGCTCGTCCACGAGCGCGCCGGTCCGCATGTCCTGCCAGACGATGGCGCGGCCGATGGGGACGCCGGTCAGCCGGTCCCACAGGACGGTCGTCTCGCGCTGGTTCGCGATCCCCACGGCCGCGATCTGGTCCGTGGACGCCCCGGCCTGCGCCACCGCCTCGGGCGCGATGCGCTCAAGGTTGCGCCAGATCTCCATGGGGTCGTGCTCGACCCAGCCGGGTTTCGGGAAATGCTGGCGGTGCTCACGCTGGGCGACCGAAACCAGGCGGCCGCCGTGGTCGAACAGGATGCACCGGGTCGACGTGGTGCCCTGGTCGACCGACATCACGAAACGCTCTGTCACGGCCGGCCCTCTCCCCCTGGACGCGCGGCCGCCCGGACCGGTGCCGCACGCGCCGCCGGCCGGGGGTCACCAGCGCGAGCCGCCGAGGTCCCGGGAGACCGCGCGGGCCGCGTCGCGCACGAACGCCACGAGCCTCGGCTGGGGGACGCGGCGGGTGTCGCAGATCCGCTCGACGGCGCCGGAGATCCCGATGGCGCCGACGACCAGGCCGCCCTGCCCCCGGATCGGCGCGGCGACGCCCGCCTCGCCGATGGACAGCTCCTCGGTCTCGGCGGCCCAGCCGTTCTCCCGGACCCGGGTGGCCGCCCGCGCGAGTTCCTTCGGATCGGTGATGGTGCGCCGGCAGTACGACTCCAGGACGGTGTCGCGGATGGACGCCGCGGCATTGGCGTCGTGGGCGATGAGCGCCTTGCCGAGCGCCGTGGCGTGCAGCGGCAGCAGCGAGCCGACGTCCATGGCCTGGAGCGTGTCGTCCGGGCGGAACACGTGGTGGACGACCAGGACCTGGCCGTCCAGCAGCGTCCCGATGCGGACGGCCTCGCCGCTGCGGGAGGCGAGCGCGTCGGCCCAGTTGATGGCGCGGGACCGCAGCTCGTTGACGTCCAGGTAGCTGGTGCCCAGATGCAGCAGCGCGGCGCCGAGCTGGTACTTGCCGGTGCCGCCGTCCTGCTCGACGAACCCGACGCGCTCGAGGGTGCGCAGGATGCCGTGCGCGGTGCCCCGGGCGAGCCCAAGGGACGAGGCGACCTCGCCGACGCCCAGCCGGCCCGAACTCGCGGCGAGCAGGCGCAGGATCGCGGCGGCCCGCTCGATCGACTGCACAGGTCCGGGCATGGATCCGATGCTAGTTCGCGCGGCAGGGTGCCGACAATGTCGGCAGCCGCCGCGATCACCGTCCTCTGCGCCCCGAACTGCCCGGATTCTGTGATCTGGTGCACAGGGGGGAGGGTAACCGCCACCAAGCCATGGCGAAAGTGTTCGACATTGTCGGCACCGTCCCGTTGTGGGGCGTTCAGGGGCGGCTTAGCGTCCTGCTCAGCATCGAAGGGCCAGCGCCCACCGTTCCTAACCAGTGGCCAGGAGTGAGTCTTGGACCCACGTCCCAGCACCGCGCGCATCCCGAACGGTGCTGGATGCGCTGGGCCCCGCGTTCGCCGTGGTGTCCCGGTCCGGCGACGTCGTCGCCGAGACCACCGCGCTGTGCGCCGCCTACGCCGCCGGCGCGGCCGTCGGCTTCTGGCCCGTTGGCCGAATCGCGGCGAGCCGTCGTCCTCCCGGCCTCCAGGACGACGGCTCGCCGCAACCCGGCGGCAGGACACTTTGACCGATCTCTCCTCGGGAGCATGAAGTGACATCCGTAGCCCTCGGACCGCAGTACCGCGAGGACACCATGCGCGGCCTCGCCGAGACGGAGTTCGACGTCCTGGTCGTCGGCGGCGGGATCGTCGGCGCCGGCACGGCCCTCGACGCGATCTCACGGGGCCTGTCCGTCGCGCTGGTGGAGGCCCGGGACTGGGCGGCCGGGACGTCCAGCCGATCCAGCAAGCTGATCCACGGCGGGCTGCGCTATCTCGAACAGCGCGACTTCGGGCTCGTCCGGGAGGCCCTGCGGGAGCGCGGCCTGCTCCTGCACCGGCTCGCCCCGCATCTGGTGCGTCCCGTCCCGTTCCTCTACCCGCTGCGCGGCCGGGTGTGGGAGCGGGCGTACGTGAGCGCGGGCGTCACCCTCTACGACACGATGGGCGGCGCCCGCGCGCTGCCCCGGCACCGGCAGCTCACGCGGCGCGGCGCCCTGCGGGAGGCTCCGGCCCTGCGGTCGGACGCGCTGGTCGGCGCGATCCAGTACTACGACGCGCAGGTCGACGACGCCCGCTACACGATGATGGTCGCCCGGACCGCCGCGCAGTACGGCGCGAAGGTCGCCACCCGTGCCGAGATGACCGGTTTCCTCCGTGAGGGCGAGCGGGTGACCGGCGCCCGCGTCCTCGATCTGGAGGGCGGGCGCGAGGTCGCCGTCCGGGCCCGGCGGGTGGTGTGCGCCACCGGGGTGTGGACGGACGGCGCGCAGGCGATGACCGGGGCGCGGGCCACGTTCGGCGTACGGGCGTCCAAAGGCGTCCACCTCGTGGTGCCGCGCGACCGGATCCAGATGGACGCCGGCCTGATCACGCGGACGCCCAGAAGCGTGCTGTTCATCATCCCGTGGGGACGGCACTGGCTCGTGGGCACCACCGACACACCGCACGAGGACGGCCCCGAGGACCCGATCGCCGAGCACACCGACATCGGCTACCTCCTCGACCAGGTCAACGCCGTGCTGCGGACCCCGCTGACGCACGACGACATCGAGGGCGTCTACGCGGGGCTGCGCCCGCTGCTGTCGGGCGAGCCGGACGACACCGCCCGCCTGTCGCGCGAGCACGCGGTCGCCGAACCGGTTCCGGGCATGATCGTGGTCACCGGCGGCAAGTTCACCACCTACCGGGTGATGGCGCGGGACGCGGTGGACGTGGTCGCCGAGAGCCTGGACGACGCCGTCCCCGAGTCGGTCACCGGGCGGCTGCCGCTCATCGGGGCGGTCGGCTTCGAGGTGCTGTGGAACGAGCGGCGCCGCCTCGCCGCCGGGTCCGGCCTGCACGTCGCGCGGGTCGAGCACCTGCTGCGCCGGTACGGTTCGTGCGCCGGCGAGGTCCTCGCCTTGGTCGCGGACGACCCGGTGCTCGGCGCCCCCATCCCCGGCGCCGAGGACTACCTGTCCGCCGAGGCCGTCTACGCGGTGACGCACGAAGGCGCCCTGCATCTGGAGGACGTCCTGGCCCGCCGCCTCCGGATCTCGATCGAGGAATGGGACGGCGGCGTCGCCGCGGCCTCACACGTCGCCCGGCTTCTGGCCCCCCGGCTCGGCTGGGGCGGCGAGGAGACGGCCGACGAGATCGAGCGCTACGTCCGGCGGATCACCGCCGAGCGCGGCGGCGGCCCCGGCGTCCCGGCGGCACCCGTCACCGCCGCGTAGCGGACGCGGCGGTCGATGACGGTCAGGCAGGGATGACGGGGCAGTGGGTGCCCTTGTAGATGGTGGGGACGCAGCGGTTGCAGTGGATGCACAGCGACGGGGTGGACGGGTCGGCGGCGATGCGGTTCACCAGATCCGGCTCACGGAGCAGGGCACGGGCCATGGCGACGAACTGGAAGCCCTCCTCCATGCCTTTGTCCATGGTCTCGCGGTTGGTGATGCCGCCCAGCAGGATGAGCGGCAGGTCCAGTTCGGCGCGGAACTTGCGGGCGTGTTCGAGCAGGTAGGCGTCCTGGTACGGGTAGACGCGCAGGAACTTCTTGCCGAACATGCGGATGCCGACGCGCATGGGCAGCTTGTAGCTGGCGGCGAACTCCGGGATCGGCATCTCGCCGCGGAACAGGTACATCGGGTTGAGCAGCGAGCTCCCGGCGGTCAGCTTCAGCGCGTCGACCGTGCCCTCGTCCTGGAGCCTGCGGGCCACGTAGAGGCTGTCGTCGATCTCCAGGCCGCCGCGGACGCCGTCGCGCATGTTGAGCTTGGCGGTGATCGCGATGCGGTCGCCGACCTCGTCGCGGACGGCGCGGGCGATGCCGAGCGCGACCTTCGCGCGGTTCTCGATGGGGCCGCCGTAGGCGTCCTTGCGCCTGTTGAGCATGGGGCTGAGGAACGAGCTGGCCAGGTAGTTGTGCCCGAAGTGGATCTCGACGGCGTCGAAGCCCGACTCGATCGCGAGGCGGGCGGCCCCGGCGTGCGCCCGGGTGACGCGCTCGATGTCCCCGGCGGTGGCCACCTTGGTGAAGCGCATGCCCAGCGGGTTGAAGAACCGCCCGGCCGAGATCGCGGGCAGCCGGGTGGAGCTGGCGTCGGCGACCGGGCCGGCGTGGCCGATCTGCGCGGACGCGGCGGCGCCCTCGGCGTGGACGGCGTCGGTGAGCCGCCGCAGGCCGGGGACGGCGTCGGGCCGCATCCAGATCTGCCCCCGCTCGGTGCGTCCCTCCGGGGCGACCCCGCAGTACGCGACGGTCGTCATGCCCACTCCCCCGGCCGCGGGCCGCCGGTGGTACTCGATCAGGTCGTCGGTCACCACCGCGTCCGGCGTCATCCCCTCGAACGTCGCGGCCTTGATCACGCGGTTGCGCAGGGTGAGCGGCCCGAGCTTCGCCGGTTCGAACACGTCCATCGGACGGACTCCGGGGGTCGGGGGCCCGCGGCGGTCGCCGCGGGCCCTGGGGGTCAGAGGCGTTCGATGATGGTGACGTTGGCCTGGCCTCCGCCTTCGCACATGGTCTGGAGGCCGTAGCGGCCGCCGGTGCGCTCCAGCTCGTGCAGGAGGGTCGTCATCAGGCGGGCGCCGGTCGCGCCGAGGGGGTGCCCAAGGGCGATGGCGCCGCCGTTGGGGTTGGTCGTGGCCGGGTCGGCGCCGGTCTCCTTCAGCCAGGCGAGGACGACGGACGCGAACGCCTCGTTGATCTCGACGGCGTCGATGTCGCCGATCGTCATCCCGGTCTTCTTCAGCGCGTGCGCGGTGGCGGGGATCGGCGCGGACAGCATCCGGATCGGGTCCTCTCCGCGCGCGGAGAGGTGGTGGATGCGGGCGCGGGGGGTGAGGCCGTGGTCCCTGACCGCCTGCTCCGAGGCGATGAGGAGCGCGGCGGCGCCGTCGGAGATCTGGGACGACACGGCCGCGGTGAGGCGCCCGCCGTCCACGAGGGTCTTCAGCCCCGCCATCTTCTCCAGGGTGGTGTCGCGGCGCGGGCCCTCGTCGGTGGCGACGCCCTCGTACGGGGCGATCTCGCGCTCGAACCGCCCCTCGTCGATGGCGCGGATGGCCCGCTGGTGCGACTCGTAGGCGAACGCCTCCAGCTCCTCGCGGGAGAGGTCCCAGTCGCGGGCGATCATCTCGGCGCCGTTGAACTGCGACACCTCGGTGTCGCCGTAGCGGCGCGTCCAGCCCTTGGAGCCGGCGAACGGGCCCTCGGTGAAGCCGAGCGGCGCGGCGGCGGTCATCGCAGACCCGATCGGGATCTGCGACATGTTCTGCACGCCGCCCGCCACGACCAGGTCGGACGTCCCCGAAAGGACGGCCTGCGCGGCGAAGTGGACGGCCTGCTGGGACGAGCCGCACTGCCGGTCGACGGTGACGCCGGGGACCTCCTCGGGCAGCCCGGCGGCGAGCCAGCAGGTGCGGGCGATGTCGCCGGCCTGCGGCCCGAGGGTGTCGACGCAGCCGAACACGACGTCCTCGACCGCGGCCGGGTCGGCCTTCGTGCGGTCCATCAGCGCCGTCAGCACGTGCGCGCCGAGGTCGGCGGGGTGCGCGGAGGCCAGTCCGCCACCGCGGCGCCCGACCGGAGCGCGGACCGCGTCGACGATGTATGCCTCGGCCATGGGGTGTCTCCTTCGTACGGCCTAGCTCGCCTGGATCCCTTCGAGGAACATGGCGAGGTACTGCTTGGCGATGTCGTCGGCGGACAGCCGCCCGCCGGGCTGGTACCAGTTCGCGGCGACCCAGACGGTGTCGCGGATGAACCGGTAGACGAGGCTGGGGTCGAGGTCGCCGCGGAACGCGCCCTCACGCATGCCCCTCTCCAGGAGCGTCAGCCACATCTCCTCGAAGCGGCGCCGCGATTCGTGCAGGTAGTGGAACCGATCGCTCGTCGCGAGGTGCTTGGACTCGTTCTGGTAGAGGACGACCGCCGGGCGGTGCAGGTCTATCGAGCGGAACGACTCGACGACGATGCCCTCCAGGGTGTCGCGTGCGCTGAGCCCGGCCCCCAGGACGCGCTCGTAGGAGGTCCACATCTCGTCCAGGAAGGTCGAGAGGATCTCGTCGGCCATCGCCTCCTTGGAGTCGAAGTGGTAGTAGAGGCTGCCGCCGAGGATGCCGGCGGCGTCGGCCACCTTCCGGACCGTGGTGGCGGAGTAGCCCTGGGAGGCGAACACCTCGGCGGCCGTGGCGAGCAGCTCGGCCCGCCGTTCCGCGCGGGCGGCGGCGGTGCCCTCGGCGTCGCGCCTTCGTGGACTCATGCGCTGTTTCCCCCTGGGTGCCGGTGTTCTCATGCGTGCTGGGAGGAGACGGAGACGACCTCGCCCGTCATGTACGACGAGTAGTCGCTGGCCAGGAAGACGATGACGTTGGCCACCTCCCATGGTTCCGCATAGCGGCCGAACGCCTCGCGGCGCGTCAGCTCGTCCAGCAGTTCCTCCGAGGTCACCTTCACCAGGTGCGGGTGCATGGCGAGGGACGGCGAGACGGCGTTGACCCGTACGCCGAAGCCGGCGGCCTCCAGCGCGGAGCAGCGGGTGAGCGCCATGACGCCGGCCTTGGCGGCGGCGTAGTGGGACTGTCCCTTCTGCGCCCGCCAGCCGATCACGGAGGCGTTGTTGACGACGACGCCGGAGCTCTGGTCCCGCATGATCCGCAGGGCGGCGCGGGTGCACCGCATCGTGCCGCCGAGGGTGATGTCGAGGACGCGGCTCCATTGCTCGTCGGTCATGTCGACCAGGTCGGCCGTCCCGCCGAGGCCCGCGTTGTTGACGGCGACGTCGACGCGCCCGAAGCGCTCGACGGCGAGGTCGTAGAGGGCCTGGACCTGCTCCTCGGACGTCACGTCGCAGGGCAGCGCGGCGACCCGCTCGGCGCCGAACTCCTTCTCCAGCTCCTGCGCGGACGCGGTCAGCCGCCGCTCGTGGGTGTCGGAGATCAGGACGCGGCCGCCCTCCTCCAGGCAGCGGCGGGCGGTGGCGCCGCCGATCCCCGCCCCGGCCGCCGCGGTGATCACGACGGCGCGGTCCTTGAGGAGGCCGTGCCCGGGGACGTAGGGCGGGGTCATCCGCGTGCCTCTCTGCTCGGGGCCGGTTCGCGGGGCAGTCCGAGAACGCGCTCGGCGATGATGTTGCGCTGGATCTCGTTCGACCCGGCGTAGATGGTGTCGGAGCGGGAGAACAGGAAGAGCCGCTGCCAGTCGTTCAGATCGTAGGGTTCGCCGTCCGCGACGAGACCGGCCGCGCCGAGGACGTCCATGGCCAGCTCGCCCAGTTCGCGGTGCCAGGTGCCCCAGACGAGCTTGGAGATGGACGACTCGGGGCCGGGCGCCCCGGCGGTGACGCCCGCCATCGTCCGCACCGCGTTCAGCCGCATGACCTCCAGGCCCAGGTAGGACCTGGTCAGCCGGTCGCGCAGCAGCGGGTCGTCGATGGCGCCGGTGCGGCGGGCCAGGTCGGCGACGCCCTCGAACTCGCGGCGGAACCCGACCTGCTGGCCGAGCGTCGCGACGCCGCGCTCGAAGCCGAGCGTGGCCATCGCGATCTTCCAGCCCTCGCCGGGCTCGCCGACGATGTCGCCGGCGTCCGTGCGGGCGCCGTCGAAGAAGACCTCGTTGAACTCCGAGGTCCCGGTGAGCTGGACGATCGGCCGGATGTCCACGCCGTCCTGCCTCATCGGGACGAGCAGGTACGACAGCCCGCGGTGCCGGAAGGATCCCGGCTCGGTGCGGCAGACGACGAAGCACCAGTCCGATTCGAGGGCCAGCGACGTCCAGACCTTCTGGCCGTTGATCAGCCAGTGGTCACCGGCGAGTTCGGCGCGGGTCTGCACGTTGGCGAGGTCGGAGCCGGCGTCTGGCTCGGAGTAGCCCTGGCACCACAGCTCCTCGACCGCGACGATCGGCGGGAGGAAGCGGGCGCGCTGCTCGTCGGTGCCGAACGCGATGATCGTGGGGCCGAGCAGGTTCTCGCCGATGTGGTTGACCCGGGCCGGGCCGTCGGCGAGCGCGTACTCCTCGTTGAAGATCACCTGCTGCTCGACGGTGGCGCCGCGTCCGCCGTACTCCTCCGGCCAGCCCACGCAGGTCCACCCGGCGGCGGCCATGTGCCGCTCCCAGGCCAGCCGCTCCTCGAACGCCTCGTGCTCGCGGCCCGGCCCGCCGAGCCCGCGGGCGTGCGCGAACTCGCCCGACAGGTTGGCCTCGAGCCAGTCGCGGACCTCGGCGCGGAACGCCCGGTCCGCCGGGGACTCGTTCTGCTTCACGCCGCGCACTCTACCAAACAGTTGTTAGAAAGAATCACCCCCCGCGGGCCGGCTCCGTCTCGTGTCCCGCCGCGGAGCCCTCCCCCTGCCCCGGGACGCGGGCCGAGGCCCGTGCGGCCTCCCTCCCGGGGACGCGCTCCGGGACGCGCTCCGCGGCGGCGGACGGCGGTTCGCGGTGGAGCAGGTCGAAGAGCCGGTCCCAGCGGGCGAGCACCGCGTCCGGATGGAATCGCAGCACCGCCGCGCGCGCCTCGGCGCCCAGGGCGCGGCGCAGGTCCGGGTCGTCCATGAGGCGTTCCAGCTCCCGGGCGAACGCGGCGGTGTCGCCCGGTTCGACCAGGACGCCGCCCCGCTCCTCCCCGAGCAGGGCCCGGACGCCCGGCGCGCAGTCGAACGCGACCGTGGGCAGCCCGTACGCCATCGCCTCCAGCACCGACATCGGGAAGCCCTCGGCCCGCGACGGCAGCGCGAAGACCGACGCCTCGACCAGCGCCTCCTCGACGTCGGCGACCACGCCGCGGAACTCCACGGAACCGGACAGCCCGGCCGCCCGCACCCGCCCGCGCAGTTCCTCCCCGTCCGGCCCGCCGCCGTAGACGTGCAGCCGCCAGCCGGGACGGCGCGCCGCGACCCGCTCCCACGCCTCCAGCATCAGGTCCATGCCCTTCTCGTGCGACAGGCGGCCGACGCAGGCGACCACGGGAAGATCGAGCGTGGGATGCACGGTCGGGGTGACGTGCAGCGCGTTCGGGATGTAGTCGACGTTGGACATCCCGTCCCGTGCCCACGCGTCGGCGTCCTCGGCGGTGAGCACCAGCAGCCGGTCCACGTCCGCGTAGTTCTCCCTGACCCGCCGGTAGCGCGACGACCGGCGGGTCGCCGCGAACGACTCGTGGCTCATGCCCACGACGCGCAGCCCGCGCGTGTCGGCCAGCCGGACCCATTCCATCGCCCACACCTGCGCCGCGATCACGACCGATCCCCGCCGGGCGGCGGCGAACAGCTCCGACAGCCGGGCCGCGCCGCGCCGCTGGGCCGCCGCCCGCCACAGGTCGCGCCCGCGCGCGGGGACGTTCAGCCGCTCGCGGAGCCTCCCCGGCCGCCAGGCCATCGCGGGCGGGCGCCACCCCCCGTGCAGCACCTCGACGGCGTAGGAGCCGTCCCTGCCGTGGTGGTAGGGGTCCGGGCCGCTGGTGATCCCGACGAGGGTGACGCGGTCGCCGCGTCCGGCCAGCAGCCGCGCCATGTGGTGCGCCCAGCGCTGCAGGCCGCCCATCTCGTCGGCGTTGTTGCACACGATGAAGACGTCACGCGGTGCGGCCATTCCTTTTCCCCCTGTGGCGTTGCTGTTCTGCGGCCGGGAAGTAGCGGTCCACCACCGTCCGGGCGGCGGTCCCTCGGTCGTACTCGCCGAAATCGCGGGCGAACGCGCGGCGGCGGGGGGCGTGGACGGCCTCAGCCTCGCCAAGGCCGGCGAGCGCGGCGACGAGCTCGTCCTCGGTGCGGGTGACCGGCCCGGGTGCGTGCCGCTCCAGATCGAAGTAGCCGGCGGCGCGATCGCGGCCGTCCGGGAGGTGAAGCACGATCGGCCGGTCGAGCAGCGCGAAGTCGAACATGATCGAGGAGTGGTCGGTGATCAGCGCGTCCGCGAGGAGCAGCAGCGGGGTGACGTCGGGCGCGGCGCCGGCGTCCCGCATGACCGGGTGCGCGCCCGGCGGGAGGTTGGCCTGGCACAGGTAGTGCGGCCGGATGAGGAGCACGAACGTCTCCCCGAGTTCCCGCGCGAACACGTCGGGATCGATGGGCGGCGCCAGCAGCCGGACCGGGCGCCCCTTCGGCCCGGTCGCGAACGTCGGCGCGTACAGGACGGCGCGGCGCCCGTCGTCCAGGCCCAGGGAGTCCCGGAGGGCGGCGACCTCCGCGGCCAGCTCCGGGTCGCCGTCCACGCCGTTGACGAGGGGATCGTTGCGCGGATACCCGGCCGGGAGCAGCACCGAGCGGACGCCGAGGCCGGCGCAGAGGGTGTCCTCGTCGTGGCCGGACCGGATGAGGAAGCTGTCGAAGCGCTCGACCATCCGGCGGAGCCGCGCCCGCTCGGCGGCGGAGCCGTTCTTGATCCGCGGCTGGTCCAGGCCCATCGGCTTGAACGCCGAACCGTGCCAGGTCTGGACATAGGTGGTCTCGGGCCGCTTGCGGAGCCCGTCCGGAAAGCCCTGGTTGTCGATCCAGAACCGGGCCCGTGCGAGCGCCGCGTAGTAGGCCCACGAGCCGCGCCGGACCAGCCTGGCGTCGTCCGGGAACCCCTCGGGCGACGACGCGTACGACCACACGGCCTTCACCGGGCGTCCGGACCTGCGCAGCTCCCGGTGGATGTACTTCGGGTTGTCGGAGTACTGCCTGCCCAGGTGGCTCTCGAAGACCACCAGGTCCGCCCGGACGGGGAGCCTGCTCAGCACCCGGTTGAACACCGCGATCTTCGTCTTGCGCGAGCCCAGCCCCCGGCGGATGCCCTGCCCGGCCCCCCGGGCACGCCGCCAGGCGAGCAGCCCCGCCGGGGCCACGGGGACGCGGCGCGCGGCCGCGGCGGCGAGCCGCGCCCAGGGGTTCCCCGCCTCCAGCCTGAACGCCAGGTGCCCGCCCTCGGTGACGTACGACCGGAGCCGGTCGGCGGCGAGCCGCGTCAGCCGGGGCCGGACGGGGAGCTCGACACCCCCCAGCGGGGGCGATTCACGGCCCTCGCCCAGCCGGGTGACCACCTTCTCACCGCCCGCCCGGAGGCGGAGCCGCACGTCCCAGACGGGATCGATGAAACCGGCCGGACGGATCCGCCGCACGGGGTCGAACTCGGCCCGCCAGGTGAGCCGGTCGCCCGCGTGCCGGACGTCCGCGCGGACCCGCCCCCTGCGGGCGGGGCGGCGCCGGTCGCAGAACTCCAGCGTGCCGGACAGCCCGGCGTCCGGGGGGATCCTGTCCAGCGGGTTCAGCATATGCCCGGCCATCCGGACGCGGCCGCCCCGCACCTCCAGCCGCGTCACCGTGTTGGCCGGACGCAGCTCCTTGAGGGGGCGCAGATGGAAGCCGAAGTCCGTGACGTCCAGGACGCGGCGGGCCAGGGCCCCGCGGGGACGGCCGGCGCCCCAGAAGACCCGCCCGTCCCGCTCCACGAGCCGCGCCCGCAGCTCCGGCCGCCTGCCGGAGACGTGCCCGGGGGCGTACAGGGCGGCGGCGAGCGCACCCGCGTGGTCCCCCTCGCGGACGAGGTACGCCGCGATCGCTGGCAGCGTGTTGGCCTCCTCGAACACCCGGGGGTCGAGCTCGGCCAGGTACCCGGCCGCCAGATCGAGGAACCGCGCCCGGTGACCGGGATCGTGGTCGCGCAGCTCCCGCAGGTAGAGCATCAGGTCGTGGTTGATGAACTTGACGTCCTTGGCCCGCGCCAGGTCGTGGACGCCGCGCAGCGCGAACAGCATGTCGATGCGCCGGTGGATCTCCAGCCGGTCGGCGAAGTTGGCCAGCTCGGCGCGCCGGTTGGAGATGGAGGGGGCGGGCGTCCGCTCACTGACCAGCCAGCTGTAGACGCGGTGCGGGATCAGCGCCGTCGGCTGCGCCGCCAGGTAGGCCTCGGCGGTGAACAGCAGGTCCTCGTAGTGCAGCCCCTCGACGAAGCGGAGCCCGTGCTGCTCCAGGAAGGCCCGCCGGTAGATCTTGTTGGTCGACAGCGTGTCGTAGAGGAGACGGGGATTCTCCTCCAGTGATCCGTGCACGGCTCGTCGCCGGTAGAGCCACGGATACCAGGGGCGGACCCGCCCATCCGCGCCCTCCGGGACGTCCAGGAAGACCCGGTCGCACCGGCCGGAGACGATGTCGGCGCCGGTGTCCTCGGCCGCGCCGAGCAGATTGAGGCAGGCGTGCCGGTCCAGCAGGTCGTCGCTGTCGAGGAACATCACGTGCCCGCCCGCGGACGCCTCGATGCCGGCGTTGCGCGGCCGGCCGCACCCGCCGGAGTTCGACGCGAGGTGAACGGCCCGGACGCGCCCCGGATGCCGGTCGGCGAGCCGGTCGGCGACCTCCGCCGTGCCGTCGGTACTGGCGTCGTCCACGATGACCGTCTCGACGCAGCCCAGCGACTGGCCCAGCGACGACGCCACCGCTCGCGGCAGTCTCCGCGCGTCGTTGTAGGCGATCACGACCACGCTGACGTCCGGGCGCATGGGCATCCCCTCCGCGGTCACGGTTCCGGGGAAGCCCCGGACCTCCGGCAGAGGCGTCCGAACCTCGCCCTGTGCTCGCGGACACTCCCTCCCGGGCGCCGATCGGACGCACGTGCACGGATTCCTTTCCAGGAACGCCGCTTTGAGGTCCAAGAGCGCTCAAAGGCTGTCAACGATTGGCATTACCCACCTTCAGCGGAGACATGGGACGGATCTCCCGGAAACGCCAGAAGGCGCCCGGCGGGGATGCCGGGCGCCTCCTGTTCGCGATCGCGCCGACCGCGAAGGGTCAGGCCTTGTACTCGGGGTTGTAGTCGGGGTATCCGTAGCCCACGATCAGGGACTTGTCGCGGGTCTTCTTCTGCACCTCGTTGCTGGTGTTGCCCTCGATGGTCTTCACGGTGCCGTCGCCGTTGTCCTTGACGACGATCCCGACATGGTCGATGGCGCTGATGCTCGAACCCCTGTCCCAGTCGAAGAACACGACCGAGCCGGGCTTGGCCTTCTGGCCCCAGCGTCCGGTGTCCTCGAACCAGGAGGCGTGCTGGACGGTGTAGGCGTCCCAGCCCATGTTCTTCACGCCCGTCTGGGCGCCGAGCCAGGAGACGAACATGTTGCACCACTGCGCGCCGTTGTAGGCATCGACCGAGAATCCGCCGTCACGATCGGCGGTGGCCTTGGCGTGCGGGGTCGAGACGTACCAGTCGTGGAACTTGGTCTGGCCGCCCTTGCCTTCGCTGATGCCGACCTGCTTCTCGGCCAGCTTGATGACCTCGGACGGGTCGACGTCGCGCGGCGGCACCTTGTAGCCCGCCTGGCTGGCCTCGGCGGCGGTCATGGCCGCCGGCCCGGCCGGTGCGGCGCCGTTCTCGGTGACCGCGGCGGTGCCCTTCTCGGCGACCGCCGCCGCCTGGGTCGCGGTCTCGGCGACCGCGCTGCCGGTGAGGGGGTTGAAGACGGCGAGTCCGACGGCCCCGGCGAGCACCGCGCTGACGGCGACGCCGACGGCCTTGTCCTCAGCCGTGAAGTTCTTCAGGGAAAGTCGATCGATACGACCGGTCATGCAGGGAATCTCCTTATCTCCCATGACGCCTACCGGGTTAGCTGACGGATTCGGGCATGGAAGTAGCCCTACGGCGCGGCTTCCGACGCGCCGATTCACCCCTGGAACCTGGGTCCCCGGCTCCGTTCCGGTCGAGTGGACCGGACGGACTCGGCCTCGCACCGCGGACGCGGTGCTGGATATTCGGATTGATCTCAGCGGACTGATCTCGATGAGAGGCGCGCATTCTGATAGGCGCCCATCGCGTGCGGGTTCCGCTCCGCGATCCTCGGCCGCACATGGAACGGCCGGTGGCAACGCATGGGGTGCGCTGCGTGATTCGGATAGAAGGTACCAACCTTCTCAAGGAAAGCAAATCACGGACAAAACACTGTCTTGCCTGCTCAAAGACCTTCCAAGACACCACCAACAGCACCAAGGCCGGATGTCTTCCCGATCACCCCGCGCCCATCCCTCAGCCCCTGGCCACAGGGGGTTTCGGGGTCACGGCCGTTGGGCAAAGTCCCCGGGACGCCAACGGCCGGCACAGGGCGGTCAGCCCCCTGCCGGCCCGCCCGGACCCCTCAGGTGAGGGGCACGTCACATTTTGTGATCTTCGCAGGTCGAACGTGTTCCTCGTCACTCCACGCGAACGGCGAAGAGCGTGGTGTCGTCGGCTGCCCGGTCGTACTCCATGCGCGCGAGGACCTCGTCCAGCGCCTCTTCAGGACTCGTCGAGCAGCCCCGCAGGATGCCGCTGAGGCGGGCGATGCGCTCGTCCAGGTCGGCGTCCCTCCGCTCCACCAGGCCGTCGGTATAGAGGAAGAGCATGTCGCCGGGGTCGAGCCGGGTGGTGATCGTCGTGTAGGTCCAGCCCTGCAGCGCACCGAGCATCGGGTCGCGGACGACCTCCAGCGGCTCCGCCCACCCGGCGCGCATCAGGATCGGCGGCGGATGCCCCGCGCACGTCCACTCCATGACGCGCCGCCCCGGGTCGAAATGGGCGACGATCGCAGTACCCGTCGCCGGCGGATCCATGGTGGCGACCAGTTCGTTCAGCCAGCCCACCAGCCGACCGGACGGCTCGCCCGTGCAGGCCAGGCCCAGCAGCCCGTTACGGCTGCGCGCCATCGCCGCGGCCGCGGGCAGCCCGTGCCCGGCCGCGTCGCCGATGGCGATCAGCGCCCGCCCGTCGGCCATTTCGCGGGTCGCGAACCAGTCCCCGCCGATGCGGGCGGTGCTCTCGGCCGCCATGCTGCGGATCGAGGTGAGCAGGCCAGGCAGCCGCTCCAGCTCGTCCTCGTCCGGCAGGATCGCGCGGCGCAGCGTCACCGCGACCCGCCGCTCCTGCGCCATCCGCTCCTGCTGCTTCAGCATCTGCCGCCGGGTCTCGGCCAGCGCCCGCTCCACCCCGCGCCGCCGCGTGATGTCCTGCGAGACGATGTTGATCGAGACCGGCAGTCCGGAGTCGCCCAGGACCGGCTCGGCGAACACCCACAGATGCCGCGGCGCCCCGTCCCGGCCGATCACGCGGTGCTCGGCCTCCACCGGCTCCCGGCGCGAGAACATCGTCTGCACGGCCTCCTCGACCAGCGGGAGATCGTCCTCGGCCACGACCTTGGGCAGGTCGTGCGGCGCCGGCGGCACCTCCTCGGGGGTGAGCCCGTAGTTGGCCAGCATCTGCGGCGTCCAGTCGGCCTCCCCGGTGGCCAGATCCCACTCGCCGAACCCCACCAGGGCAAGGCGCTCGACCCGCTCCAGCCGCCGCACCGTGCGGTCCTCGGCGTGGTGGTACCGCCAGGTGAAACAGATACCGGTCGGCACCGCGACGCTCCGGACGCTCGTCCGGGACGAGCGGGACAGGCCGCGCTGGGCGGTGGTGTAAAGAAAAGAGGAACGTTCCAAACGGGTGCCGGTCTCCAGTACCTCGACGAGGTCGTCGAAGAGCCCGCTCAGCACCGCCCCCGGATCCGTCTGGAGGAGCCGCCGCCCGGTCAGCTCCTCCCTGCCGCGCCCGAACATGTCCCTGGCG
Organism: Actinomadura sp. 7K507; assembly: GCF_004348425.1. Taxonomy (GTDB): domain Bacteria; phylum Actinomycetota; class Actinomycetes; order Streptosporangiales; family Streptosporangiaceae; genus Spirillospora. The sequence continues at coordinate 2,878 of NZ_SMKK01000071.1, read as the reverse complement.
ACGCCGTTGAGATCCACGAAGAGGAAGTCCGCGACGTTTCCGTCCGCTCCCCGGACCGGGACCAGATGGGCCGACGAGTCGAGCGTCCCGTCCAGCACGGCCCGCGCCACCGGATCGTCCGGCACCCCGGCGAGGATCTCCTCGTCGCCCGCGGTGTCCTCGCCCGTCACCCGGCTCAGAACGTCCTCGGCCTCCGACAGGGTGGCCTGGCGCTCTGCCGCGCCGCCCTCGGCGCGCGGTGCGCGGCGCCCGGCCAGCACGGCCCCCACCGGCCCGCCACTACCGTCCTTGACCAGCAGGGACGCGGCCTCAGCGAGCTCCATGTCCAGGTCGCGGGCGAGCCAGATCAGATGCTGCAGGGCCTCCCCCGGCGGGACGCCGAGCCGCCGGGCCAGCACGACCCTGGCCTCGGACAGCACCGCACGGTCGTGCGCCGCGTCCCGCAGGTCCTCAAGGTCCGCAACGTGCACCCCGGGCTGCCCCGAGGTGCCCTCCGCATCCGACAACCCAGTCCCCCGTTCGGCGTTGGTTGCCCCTGGGAGAAAAAAGCTACATACGTCAGCGAAGGACTATTCGCCCAGAACCGAATAAACAGTCCAGATCTTTGCCCGAGTTTTCCCTTCACACCCGAACTCGACCACTTCCAATGACCCTTCCCAGGGACGACGGTTCCCCGTCCTGTGACCCAGGTCACCCCGCCCGGTAGACCTGCCCGGTCAACGCCGTGATCCGCGCCGCCGCCCTCGCGAACGACGACCCCGCCGGATGCAGCGTCAGCACCACCACGATCTTCTGCTCCCCCACGATCCCGGAGGTATGCAGCACCGGCCGCCCGAGCCCGAGATCGGGCTGCCACGCCGCCGGCTGCGCGCCCCGGCACGGCCCCGCCGGGGCGTCCCCGAACCCCGACCACCCCTGTTTCACCGCCCACGGCTTCTTCAGCGCCCGCGGAATACCGAACGTCTGGTCGAACCCGTCCGTCCCGCACCGCGTCGACCGCCGCAACTGCCCCAGCACGAACTCCCGGTGCGCCTCCGGCGCCTCGTCCAGCAGATACCGGTAGGTCTGCACCACGTCCCGCGCACTCAGCGCCGTGTACCCCCAGAACCCGGGCTTGTCCGCCGGCGGCCCAGCCGTCTCCCGCAGCCCCGCCTTAGGCGCCATCCGCTCGAGGATCTTCTTCTGCCCGCCCCGCCGCCACAACTCGGTCGCCGCCCCGTCGTCACTCGACCGCAGCATGCGCCCCATCAGCGCCCGGTCGTCCGCCGAGACCCGATGCTCCTGCATGTAGTCCAGCGCCATCAGGATCTTCACCAGCGACGCCGACCGGTACGTCTGCCTCGGCCGCCGCTCCACCACCACGCGCCCGGCCGCCCGGTCGAACACCACATAGGAGGCCCGAACCCCCTCCGGCACCCGCACGACCGGCTTCGCGGGCGTCCGCGACACCTCCGGCGTCGTCCTCGCGGCCTCAGGGCTCTCACTCACCGCCCGAACTCCTCCACCATCCCCGCACCCGCACACCAGCCCCAGGCAAACGAGCCCGGCCAGCCCTGCCCGCCAAGACCTCATCAGGCCTGCCTACCAGAGATCAACGGCCCCATATCTCAGTACGCACGACCTCGCAGACTGCGCTACAGTAATCAGGCCCGCTCCAACGGGCATCGGGACGTGGCGCAGTTTGGTAGCGCACTTGACTGGGGGTCAAGGGGTCGTGGGTTCAAATCCCGCCGTCCCGACACAGAAACACCAGCTCAGAGGCCGTTTCCTCCATCCGGAGGACCGGCCTCTTGATCGTTTGTTAGCCGTTCGTTAGTGAACCCGGCCGCCTCCCCCGGCACTCCAGCGGTTCACACGGGACCACAAGAGCCCCCAACCTCCTGAGCGCCACTCCTGCGTGTTCACTCATCCGCAGCCGTCGACGCAGCGCGTACACCGGCGACTCCTCGCCCGGCCCTCCAACGCTGCCTCGCCAGTCGCTCGCCTCCGCAGGGTCTTATGGGACCCAGGATCGCCTTGACCACAACTACCTGGCCGGGGCCGAGGGTGAGGTGTCCGCTGGCTACGAGGCCTTGGTGATCACCTACACAGTGACCCGTCCAGTGTCGGACTGTGACCCTCCAGGTGTTCATCAGCCACCCGTGCTTGGGTCGCTCGTCGCTCCGGAGGGTTCACAACCTGGCCACATAGGTGGCTCCAGCGGTAATGCGGTCGGGGCGCTGATCAGCAGGGAAGGCCTTGCGCACTCCCACCAGCAGCGTTAGGAGTCGGGCTAGCCTCGGCGGCTACTTCTCTGGATTCCGTTCAGGGTCGAGGAGAGCGAGAAGGGCGGCGGTGGGGACTCGGTAGCAGTTGCCGATGCGGAGAACCTTGCACGGAAACTGATCGTTTTTGGCGAGTTGGTAAGCGTACGTACGGGAGAGGCCCAGGGCGCGGGCAGCGGTGACGATGTCGACGACGCTGGGGAGTTCGGCAAGGTCGGCGTGCTTGAGGGGCTGCATGTATTGGCCTCCGTGAACTTCACGTCGGTGGTCGAAGAATGAGCGTTGAGCGGCTTTAGGTGAGCACCATCCGGTATCGCAGGTGCCGTCTCCGTCGTCGAAGGGGAGGGTGCCGATTTCTGGGGTGATGTCGGCGAGGGGGCGTTGTAGCGGGTGAGGCGATGTGGCCTTGGGCGGCCAGGATGAGGGCGGCGGTTGATTGCCAGCGAGCCGCCGTAGCTGAAGGCGCGGATCGGCCCGCAGGGCAGCTTCGGCTTCGCCCTTTCGGCGGGGGCTGGTCTGGCGCGTGCTGGTTTCTGCGTGAACGGCTGTGGCGGACTTCGTGGCTGTTGGGGTTGTGGTGTGGGTGCAAGGGCGTCCTCCGGTCAGGTTTAGGT
>NZ_SMKK01000070.1 GCF_004348425.1 Actinomadura sp. 7K507 | reverse complement strand
GGGTGTTCACGGTCGGTGCGGTTCCTCGGTTCGTCGTCCGGTGCCGTCGCGGTCCGCGGCGGCCGGGGTCCAGGCGGCGATCGGGTTGCCCAGCCACCGGGTCCCGGCGGGCAGCTGCTCGCCGCGCATCACCAGGGACGCGGGGCCGACGGTGGCGCAGGCCCCGATCGAGGCCGCGGGCAGGATCACCCCGTTGGAGCCTAGCGTCGCGCCGCGGTCCAGGACGACCGAGTCGACCCGCATGATCCGGTCGTGGAACAGGTGGGTCTGCAGCACGCAGCCTTCGTTGACGCACGCGCCGTCGCCGAGCCGGACGAGGTCGGCCTCGGGGAGCCAGTACGTGGCGCACCAGACGCCGCGTCCGATGCGGGCGCCGAGCGAGCGGAGCCAGAGGTTCAGTGGCGCGGTGCCGAGCCACGGCTCGGCGAACCACGGTGCCGCCAGGACCTCGACGAAGTTGTCGGCCAGCTCGTTGCGCCAGACGAACGAGCTCCACAGCGCCCGGTCGCCGGGCGTGATCCGCCCGACGAGCGCCCACTTGGCCACGGCCGCGACGGCCGCGGCCAGGACACCGGCGGCGGTGAGGACGGCGCCCCCCAGAAGCGCGGCGGCGCCGGCCCCGAGGGCGGCGGCGAGCCCCGCGAGCGCGGCGGCGGCCAGGACGCCGACCGCGACGGTGCACATCGCCGGGACGACGCGGCACGCCTCGACCGCCGCCCTGGCCGCCTTGAGCCGGCGGGACGGCCGGTAGGTGCGGGACTGGTCGGCGGTGTCGGCCCTGCGGCTCAGCCGCACCGGCGGCATGCCCAGGTAGGACGCGCCCGCCTTGGCCTTCTTCGGCGCCGCCGACAGGACGCCGATCAGGCCGCCCTTGGGCACCTTGCGGCCGGGGCCCGTCATGCCCGAGTTGCCGAGGAACGCGCGCTTGCCGATGCGGGCCCGCGCGATCCGCATCCGCCCGCCGCCCAGCTCGTAGGCCGCGACCATCGTGTCGTCGGCCAGGAACGCGCCGTCGTCGACGGAGGTCATGGTGGGCAGCGCGAGGACGGTCGAGGCCTCCACGTCGCGGCCGACCCGCATGCCCAGGGCGCGCAGCCAGGCGGGGGTGAGGACGCTGGCGTACAGGGGGAAGAGCCAGACGCGAGCCGCCGCCATCAGGCGGCTCGTGGCCCACGCCTGCCACGCCTGCCGGCTGTGCACCGGGTGCTCGCCCTCGCGCAGCCCGAGGCCGAGCAGGCGCACGCAGGCCAGGGTGATCGCCGCGAACGCGCTCATGCCCGCGAGGGTGGCCAGGGGCACTGACGCCAGGGCCGCCGGCAGGGCGTCCCCCAGGCTCGCGGTGCCGTGCACGAAGAGGCCGAGGACCGCGAGGCCGGGCAGCGCCGCGATCAGCGGGAGCAGGCTGAGCCCGAGCGCGGACACTCCGTACGCCAGCGTCCAGCGGCGCCGTCTCGGCGGCCGGGCGGTGTCGCCGTGCCGCTTGGCCTTGCCCCTGCGCACGGCGGGGGCCCCGGCCCAGCGCTGCCCCGCCGGTATCCGCCCGGTCACCGCCGAGCCCGCCGCGACCTGCGCCTTCTTCCCGACACGGGCGCCGGGGAACAGCACGGCCCGGGCGCCGACGACGGCGTCCGCACCGACCCGGATCTCGCCGACGTGCAGGACGTCGCCGTCCAGCCAGTGGCCGCTCAGGTCGGCCTCGGGTTCGATCGCCGCCCCGCGGCCGAGCCAGAGCATCCCGGTCACGGGCGGCGCGGTGTGCAGGTCGACGTCCGGGCCGATGCGGGCCCCGAGCGCGCGGGCGTAGAAGGCGAGCCAGGGCGCGGCCGACAGTTCGGCCGCGCCGAGGCGGGCGGCGAGCTGCTCGGCCGTCCACAGCCGCAGGTGGACGGCGCCGCCCCGCGGGTAGGTGCCCGGCCGCAGGCCGCGCAGCAGGAGCCGCGCGCCGGCGGCGGCCAGCGCCATCCTGCCGGGCGGCGCGGCGAACAGCAGCGCGCCCGCCAGGACGGCCCACCATGACACGGCCGGCGCCCACGGGAAGGCGGCCGGGGCGTAGCGGGCGGCGAGGTTGCCGAGGGCCGCCAGGCCGACGACCCACCGCATGGCGCCGGCGGTCAGCAGCGGGATCATGAGCAGCGCCTGGACGGCGGACGCCCGCGCCGGCACCGGCCGCACGGCCCGTTCCGGTACCGGCCCCGCCTGCGTGCTCTCCGGTCCCCGGTCCCCCAGATGCGCGGCGAGGCCGCGCAGCGTGGGGTTCTCGTAGACGTCGCCGACGGACACGGACGGGTGGTGCGGTCGCAGGGCCGACACCAGCCGCGCCGCCGCGAGGCTGCCGCCGCCGAGCGCGAAGAAGTCCGCGCCGGGGGCGGCCGGGCTCTCCCCCAGTACCTCGGCCCACATGGCCGCGAGCCGTTCCTCGGCCTCGCTGAGCGGTTCGGCGCCGGCGTGCGCGTCCGGCCCGTCCGGGTCGCCCGCTCCGGGCATCGGCCAGGGCAGCGCGTCCCGGTCGACCTTCCCGGACGTCCGCGTGGGGAGGGTGTCCACGCGGACGAGGCGGGGCACCAGCGCGGCGGGCAGGGCCTCCGCCAGCCGCTCCCGCGCCGCGGCGGCGTCGAACCCGTCCCCGGTGACCCCATCCCCCGTGACGAGGTAGCCGACCAGGAGCCGGTGCCCGGCGGGCGTCTCGCGGACCGCGGCGGCGGCGCCGGTCACGCCGGGCAGGGCCTGCAGCGCCGCGTCGACCTCGCCGAGCTCGATCCGGCGGCCGCCCAGCTTGATCTGGTCGTCGGCGCGGCCGACGAAGACGAGGCCGGCCGGGTCGGCCCGGACGAGGTCTCCGCTGCGGTAGGCGCGCTCCCAGCCGAGCGACGGCAGCGGCCCGTACTTCTCGGCGTCCTTGGCGGGGTCGAGGTAGCGGGCGAGGCCGACGCCGCCGATGACGAGCTCGCCGGTTCCGCCGGGGGCGACGGGCTCGCCGGCCGGGTCGACGACGGCGAGGTCCCAGCCGTCGAGGGGGAGGCCGATCCGGACGGGGCCGGTGCCGCCGAGCGGGGCGGCGCAGGCGACGACGGTGGCCTCGGTGGGCCCGTAGGTGTTCCAGACCCGGCGTCCCGGGACGGCGAGGCGGGCGGCCAGCTCGGGCGGGCACGCCTCGCCGCCGAAGATCAGCAGCCGGATGCCGTCGAGGGTCTCGGGGGGCCACAGCGCGGCGAGCGTCGGGACGGTGGACACGACCGTGATGCCCCGCCCGGCGAGCCAGGGGCCGAGGTCCGCGCCGGTGCGCACGAGCGAGCGCGGCGCCGGCACCAGGCAGGCGCCGTGCCGCCACGCCAGCCACATCTCCTCGCAGGACGCGTCGAACGCCACCGACAGCCCGGCCAGGACGCGGTCGGACTCGCGCGCCGGGAAGAGCCGCGCCTCGGCGTCCACGAACGCGGCGGCCGCGCGGTGGGACACGGCCACGCCCTTGGGCCTGCCGGTCGAGCCGGAGGTGAAGATGATCCAGGCGTCGTCGCCGGGTTCCGGGCGGCCGGCGCGCCCGCCGGGGGCGGCGCGGAGGGTGAGCTCGCGGTGCTCCCCGATGACGGCGCAGACGCCGGCCTCGCCGAAGACGGTCGCGGCGCGTTCGGCCGGGTCGTCGGCGTCGACGGGAACGTAGGCGGCGCCCGCGGCGAGGACGGCGAGGACCGCTATGTACAGGTCGGCGGTGCCCGAGGGGACGCGGATCCCGACCCGGTCGCCGCGGCCGACCCCCGCCTGCTCCAGCTCCTTGGCGAGGGCGGCGGCCTCGGCGCGCAGTCCCTCGTAGTCGAGGCGGGTGGTGCCGTCGTCCAGCGCGGGCGCGTACGGGTGCCGCAGGACGGTCGCGTCCAGGACGTCCAGGAGGGTCCGCTCGGGAGGCGCGCTCCGCGATCGGAAGACGGCGTGCTCGGGCCCGGCCGTGAGTGGACGCAACATTCCCCCGGTGTCCAGGCGGCCGGCGGCCACTACGTCCGGGGCACCGTGTCGCCCGCTCCGTCCCACCGGAGCCGGTGCGCCCTCACCGCCGGGGGGCGCGCCGCTCGCGCCACCTGGGATCTCGCCGATCCCCGCGGCCGCGCTCCGGCCGGGCCTTGTGGGCCGCGGGGGCGCGCGAATACCGCTGATCGGGACACTCTACTCGATGGCCGTGAACAGCCCCGGGCGGTGGTGCGGCTTGCCGGGCGGGGCGGGGTGTGTGACGTTGGGCTGCATGGCGAAGCTGGACGGCAGGACCGCGGTGGTCACGGGAGCCTCGTCCGGCATCGGCGCGGTCGTCGCGGAGGCGCTCGCCGGGGCCGGGGCGCGGGTCGGGCTGGTGGCGCGGCGCGAGGACAGGCTGGAACGGGTGCTCGCGCATTGCCGCACGCACGCGCCGGGCTCGGCGATGTGGGTCGCCGACCTCGCCGACCTGGACGGGATCGACGGCCTCGCCAAGGCGGTCGAGCGCGAGTTCGGCGCCGTGGACGTGCTGGTCAACAACGCGGGGATGCCGAAGCGGCGCCGCGTCCAGGACCTGTCCCACGCCGAGGCCGAGGACGTGATGCGGCTGAACTACCTGTCCCCGGTGCGGCTCACGCTGGCCCTGCTGCCCGGCATGATCGAGCGCGGGCGCGGGCATCTGGTGGCGGTGGGCTCGGTGGCGGCGCGGCTCGGCCCGCCGCACGAGGCCGCCTACGCGGCGTCCAAGGCGGCGCTCACCGCGTTCTGGGAGAGCATGGCGGTCGACCTGGACGGCACCGGCGTGCAGGTCCACGTCGTCCAGCCGGCGCTCATCGCCGGCACCGAGCTGTTCACGCTCCCCGGCAACGAGGAGCCGCTCAGCGACGTCTCGGAGGCGCTGCCGCCGCAGGAGGTCGCCGCCGCCGTCCTGAACGTCCTCGACGAGGGGCGCTTCGAGCAGTACGTGCCGGGCTGGTTCACCGAGATGGCCTCGGGCAAGGCCGCCGACGTCGACGCGTTCGTCGCGGGCGTCAAGGAATGGACCCGCGACAGGCTGGTGTGACGCCCACCGGGACCGGCGCTCACCAGGTGTCGATCCAGCGGCTGCGTTCCCCGGGCGGCGGCGCGGACGCGAACGCGGTGGTGATCCAGCGGCGGGTCAGCGCCGGGTCGATGACGTCGTCCAGCTCGAAGACCGTGGCGGCGTGGAGCGCCTTGCCGTACTCGTAGGCGGCGGCGACCATCTTCTCGAACAGCTCCTCCGGGTCGTCGGCCTCCGCCAGCTCCTTGCGGAAGCCGAGCCGGACGGCGCCCTCCAGGCCCATGCCCCCGATCTCGCCGGTGGGCCAGGCGACGGTCGCGAGCGGCGCCTTGAACCCGCCGCCCGCCATGGCCTGCGCGCCGAGCCCGTAGCCTTTGCGCAGCACGATCGTGATGATCGGGACGCGCAGGTTCGCGCCGACGACGAACATGCGGCTGAAGTGCCGGACGGTGGCGGTCCGCTCGGCGTCCGGGCCGACCATGAAGCCGGGCGTGTCGCACAGGGACACGACGGGCAGGCCGTGGGCGTCGCACAGCTGCAGGAACCGGGCGGCCTTGTCGGCGGCGTCGCGGTCGATGGCGCCGCCCAGGTGCGCCGGGTTGCTGGCGATCAGCCCCATCGGGCGCCCCTCGATCCGCACGAGCGCGGTGATGATCCCGATCCCGAACGCGCGGCGCAGTTCCAGCACCGACCCCGTGTCGGCGAGGTGGGTGATCGCGCGGCGCACGTCGTAGGCGCGCATCCGGTTCTCCGGGACGACGTGCCGCAGGATCCGCTGGTCGTCGCAGGTCCACTCGTCCCGCGGCCCCTGGAAGTAGGACAGGTACCGGCGGGCGGCGGCGACGGCCTCGGCCTCGTCCTCCACGACGACGTCGACGACGCCGTTGGGCTCCTGGTCGCCGATCGGGCCGATCTCCTCGGGCGCGAACACGCCGAGCCCGCCGCCCTCGATCATCGCGGGCCCGCCCATACCGATGTTGGCGTCGCGGGTCGCGATGATGACGTCGCAGCAGCCGAGCAGGGCCGCGTTGCCGGCGAAGCAGCGCCCGGAGGCGATCCCGACGGACGGGACGGTGCCGCTGAGCCTGCCCATGGCGTGGAAGGTCGGCACGTCCAGGCCGGACACCGACGAGGTGTCGGTGTCGCCGGGCCGTCCCCCGCCTCCCTCGGCGAACAGGACGAGCGGCAGGCGGCGCCGGAGGGCGATGTCGAGCATCCGGTCGGTCTTGCGGTGGTTCTGGTGGCCCTGCGTCCCGGCCAGCACCATGTAGTCGTAGGACATGACGACGGCCTGCGCGCCGTTCACGTCCCCGAGGCCGCAGACCATGCCGTCGGCGGGGGTGCGTTCGATCAGGTCCTCCAGGGACCGGCGCTGCCGCTGCGCGGCGATGGCCAGCGCCCCGTACTCGGCGAACGTGCCGGGGTCGCACAGGTCCTCGATGTTCTCCCGGGCGGTGCGGTGGCCGCGCGCGTGCCGCCTGGCGACCGCCTCCGGACGGGACGCGTCCAGGCCGGTCTCGTGCCGCCGCAGCGTCTCGGCGAGGTCGGCGCGGATCTCGCCGAGGTCCGCCTCGGCCTCCTCGGCGGCGTGGCCGCCGTCCGCTTCGGCGGGTTCGGCGAACAGCAGCGGGGCGCCCTCGGCGACCGTGTCCCCGGGCGCGGCGGCGACGGCCCGCACGATGCCGGCCTCGCCCGCGCTGATCACGTGCTCCATCTTCATGGCCTCGAGGACCGCGACGGGCGTCCCGGCCCGCACCAGGTCGCCCTCCGCCACGTCGACGCTCACAACCGTGCCCTGCATGGGGGCGGCGACGGCGACCGTGCCGGCGGGCGCGTCCGGCACCGCGGCGGCCGGGGAGCCGGCCTCGTCCACGACGCTCTCGACGTAGTAGCGCCGATGCTCGCTGTCCAGCAGCTCGGGCAGATGGCCGGCGACGAAGGACGTGTCGAGGCCGCCGGACGTGAAGCCGGGATGCCGGAGGATCCCCTGCAGGAGCGGGATGCTCGTGGCCACGCCCGCGACCTCGAACTCGCCGAGCGCGCCGTGCGCGCGGGCGGCGGCCGACGGCAGGTCCTCCGCGCGGGCGATGACCTTGGCCAGCAGCGGGTCGTAGCGCGGGCTGGTGCGGTAGCCGGCGTAGCCGTGGGTGTCGACGCGGACACCGGGCCCCGAGGGCGGCGCGAACGCGGTCAGCGTCCCGGCCCCCGGCCGCGGCGTGCCGTCCGCGTCGAGGGTCTCTGCGTTGACGCGGACCTGGACGGCGCAGCCGGACGCGCGCGGCGGCCCGCCGCCCAGGCCCACGGCGGCGAGGTCCTCCCCCAGCGCGAGCCGGATCTGCGTCTTCACCAGGTCGACGCCGGTGATCTCCTCGGTCACGGTGTGCTCGACCTGGAGCCTGGGATTGACCTCCAGGAACCAGAACTCCGCGCCGGCGACGAGGAACTCGAACGTGCCGATGCCGTCGTACCGGACGCGGGCGGCCATGCCGACCGCCGCGTCCAGCAGCGCGTCCCGGACCTCCTCCGCAAGCGCGGGCGCGGGCGCGATCTCGATCAGCTTCTGGTGCCGCCGCTGGACGCTGCAGTCGCGTTCCCACAGATGGGTGACCGCGCCGGAGCCGTCACCGGCCACCTGCACCTCGATGTGGCGGGCGCGCGGCACGTACTTCTCGGCGTACAGGCCGCCGTCGCCGGACGAGGCCAGCGCCTCGGACCGGCACCGCTCGTACGCGGCGGCCATGCCGCCCGGATCGGTGACGGCGCGCATCCCGCGCCCGCCGCCCCCGGCGAGGGCCTTGAGCATCACCGGGCCGTGCTCGCGGGCGAACGCCTCCGCGTCCGCGAGGCTCACCGGGCCCGCCGTGCCGGGCGTCACGGGCACGCCCGCCTCCCGGGCGAGCGCGCGGGCGCGGGTCTTGTCGCCGAACAGCTCCAGGAGTTCCGGGCGGGGACCGGTGAACGTCAGCCCGGCGGCGGCGCAGCGCGCGGCGAATTCGGCGTTCTCGCTGAGGAACCCGTAGCCGGGGTGGACGGCCGTGACGCCCGCGTCCTTGGCCGCGGCGAGCAGGGCGTCCGCGTCGAGGTACCCGGCGACGCCCTCGCCGGGCAGCGCCCGCACCTCGTCCGCGCGGCGGGTGTGCGGCGCGGCGTGCCGCCCGGCGGCCTCGTCCCGGGTGTGCACGGCGACCGTCCGCAGGCCCAGTTCCGCCGCGGCCCGGACGATCCGCAGCGCGATCTCGCCGCGGTTGGCCACAAGGATTCCGCTCACCCGTCCTCCTCACCTCGCCTCGCCCGGCGCGGCCCCGCTTCGGAGAGCCCGTGCTTCGGCGAGGCCGCACTCCAGAGGGGCCTCACTTTAGAGGCGGGCGAAGCGGCGGTGCGCCCCGGGACCCGGCGCGGCGCGCGGGTGATAATGGTGGGGTGAGGCCGCCACCTCACCATCACACTCCGGAGGAACGACGACCCATGGGCACCGCCGGCCGCTCCGTCCGCGAGTCCCTGCTCGACGCCGCCGCCGGCCTCCTGGTCGAGCGCGGATACCGCGGCGTCCGCATGCAGGACGTCGCCGCCGCCGCCGGGGTGAGCCGGCAGACCGTCTACAACGAGTTCGGCGACAAGTGGGGGCTGGCGCAGGCGGTCGTGATCCGCGACAACGAGCGCTACCTCGACGGGATCGACGCGGTGCTGTCCGAGCACGACGACCTGTACTCGGCGGTGACGGCCGCGGTCATGTTCTCGCTGGAGATGTCGGCGGACGACCAGCTGAAGAAGGCGGTGCTGACGGGCGCGGGCGGCGACGAGATGCTGCCGCTGCTCACCACGCAGGCCGAGCCGGTCCTGTTCACCGCCAGCGCCCGCATCGCCGAGCACGCCCTGCGCCATTGGCCGCACCTGGACGGCGAGGCCCTCACCGAGATCGCCGACGCCGCCGTGCGGCTGACGATGAGCCACATCATGCTGCCGTCCGGCCCGCCGGAGAGGACCGCCCACTTCGTCGCCCGGATGGTGACCCGCTACCTGACCGCGCCGGAACCGCCCGCCGGCGGCTGACCGGCCCCGTGTCAGTGGACACTTACTTCGGTCGGCTACCGTTGGGCCGACAGCGAATGCGAGGAGGCGCGATGGACTTCGACCTGCCGGAGAGCGCGGCCGCGGTGCGCGAGGGCGTGCTGGCGATCGCCGGGAAGTACGACCAGGACTACTGGAGCCGGTGCGACGCGGACAAGCGCTGGCCCGACGAGGTCTGGCGGGAACTGGTCAAGGGCGGCTGGCACAGCCTCGCGATCCCGGAGGAGTACGGGGGCGCCGGGCAGGGCCTGCTGGAGCTGGCCGTCGCCCTCGAGTCGCTCGCCGAGGGCGGCGCCGGCGGCGCCGCGTCGTTCATGTACCTGCTCACGCCCGCGTTCGGCGGGCTGACCATCGCCCGCCACGGGACGGCGGAGCAGAAGCGCGAGTTCCTGCCGAAGATCGCCTCCGGGGAGATCGAGACCTGCTTCGCCATCACCGAGCCGGACGCGGGCAGCAACTCCATCAACATCACCACCCAGGCCCGCCGCGACGGCGACGCGTTCGTGGTCAGCGGCCAGAAGATCTGGATCTCGGGCGTCGAGCGCGCCGACCACCTGGTCCTGGTCACCCGGACGGTCCCGGCCGCCGAGGCGCGTCCCCGCACGTCGGGCTTCACCGTCCTGCTGGTGGACGTCAAGGAGGCCGTCGCCGCGGGCACGCTGAGCTACCAGCCGATCCCCAAGCTCGGCACCAACACCGTCGCGTCCAGCATGGTGTTCCTCGACGACGTGCGCGTGCCGGCGGAGCGGGTCCTCGGCGAGGTCGACCAGGGGTTCGCCGTCCTGTGGGACATCCTCAACCCCGAGCGCATCCTCGCCGCCGCCGGCGGCGTCGGGTCCGGCGAGCTGGTCCTGAAGATCGCGTGCGAGTACGCCGGGGAGCGGGCGCCGTTCGGCAAGCCGATCGGGTCGAACCAGGGCATCGCGTTCCCGCTCGCCCGGATCAAGGCGCAGGTGGAGCTGGCGCGGCTGATGACCTACAAGGCCGCCTGGCTGTGGGACCGGGGCCGCCCCTGCGGGTCGGAGGCCAACATCGCCAAGCTCACCGCCGCGGACGCGGCCTGGCAGGCGGCCGACCGCGCGTTCCAGACCTACGGCGGCATGGCGTACTCGCTGGAGTACCCGGTCGCCCGCATGTTCCGCGACGCCCGCATCGCCAAGAACATCCCGGTCGCCGAGGAGCTCGTCCTCGCCCACATCGCCCAGCACGAGCTCGGCCTGCCCAGGTCGTACTGATCACCCGAACGCCGCGCGCAGCCGCCGCACGGCGAAATCCCTGGCGCGGGCGCCGGCGTCGAAGATCTCCGGCAGCAGGAAGAACGCGTGCACGACGCCGTCGTAGCGGCGCAGCTCCACCGGCACCCCGGCGGCGGCGAGGCGGCGCGCGTACGCCTCGCCCTCGTCGCGCAGGATGTCGCACTCGGCGGTGATCACGGTGGCGGGTGCGGCGCCGGCCAGGTCCGGGGCGCGCAGCGGCGCCAGCCGGAAGTCCGACGGGTCGGCGCCGCCCCGGTAGAGCCCCATGAACCGGGCGAGCGACCCGGCGTCCAGCCCGTATCCGGACCCGTACTCCCGCCAGCTCGGGGTGTCCATCGCCGTGTCGGTCACCGGGTAGACGAGCAGCTGGTGGACGAGCGGCACCCCGTGGTCGCGGGCCAGCAGCGCCGCGACCGCCGCCAGGTTGCCGCCGGCGCTGTCACCGGCGACCGCGACCGCGCCGGGCTGGACGCCGTAGCGGTCCGGTTCCCGCGCCACCGACGCCACGACGGCCCAGGCGTCGTCCACGGCCGCGGGGAACGGGTGCTCCGGGGCCAGCCGGTAGCCGACGCTCAGGACGGCGCACCCGGCGTCGGCGGCGAGATCACGGCACGCGCCGTCCACGTCGTCGACCCCGCCGAGAACCCATCCTCCCCCGTGCAGGTAGACGAGCGCGGGCAGCGGGCCGTGCTCGGGAGGCTCCGGACGGTACAGCCGCACCGGAACGGGACCGCCGGGCCCGCGCACGGCGAGATCGCGGACCTGCGGCAGCTCACGGCGGGCGGCGGGGAAGGCCGCGCCGGTCCGGGCCCGCATCTCCTGGATCGTGGGCTCCGCCCGGCCGCCCGCGTCCGGTGGCGCGGCCGTCCAGGAGGAGAGCACCTCCAGGAAGCTCACGGTCTGCGGGTGCAAGGGCATGCGGCGGCCTCCGGCGGGGGATACGCACTGGAATCTACCGATCGCCTTCCCCCCTGCCGGTGAGGTCAACCCCTCCGCTCCCCCGCGGGCCGCCCTTTCAGCGGCCGGCGGCCTCGGCGACCAGGGCTTCGAACAGGCGCCCGTCGTCCCCCTCCTCCGGGTGCCACTGGACGGCGAGCCCGAAGCGGTGGCCCTGCAGCTCGACCGCCTCCACCACCTGGTCCTCAGCCCAGGCCACCGCGGACAGCCCCTTGCCGAGCCGGCTCACCGCCTGGTGGTGGTAGGCCGGGACGTCCGCGGAGTCGCCCATGATCTTGCCGACGAGGCTGGTGCCGCTGATCTGCACCGGGTGCGAGCCGACCAGACCGGTCTCCGGCGCGTGGCCCTGGTGGCCCACCGCCTCCGGCAGGTGCTGGATCAGGGCGCCGCCGCGCGCCACGTTCAGCACCTGCATGCCCCGGCAGATGGCGAGGAACGGCAGGTCGGCGTCCACGACCGCGCGGGCGAGCGCCAGCTCGAAGCGGTCGCGCTGCGGCTGGGGCGGGCCCGTCTCGTGATGCCGGACGGCGCCGTACAGGTCGGGGTCGAGGTCGCCTCCGCCCGCGATGACGATGCCGTCCAGCCGCCCGACCAGCGCGTCCAGCCCGCGCAGGGTCGCGGTCGGGGGCAGCATGACCGGGACCCCGCCGGCCCGTTCGACCGAGCGCACGTACGGGACCGGCAGGAGCGCGGCCTCGCGCACCCAGACCCCCCAGCGGGCCGGCTCCTGGTAAGTGGTGATCCCGATGAGCGGTGGCGGGCGCTCACCTGCGTCCGGGGACGGCGCCCCGCGGATGGCCTCTGACATGCGTGATTCCCCTCTGCTGAGCGTTGGCCACAGGACGGCATCCGATTCGGGTGATGCGTCGTGTCCGGCTGCACCTCATGGTGCCTCACCCGCCCCCTCGGGCCGTCCCGTCCCCCGGCCTTCCACCGGCCAGCTTGCCGCACGGGGCGGATCTTCGCAGTCGGAAGTGGCGAGATCGGTCCGGCGGGACGGGCCCGCCGGGGACGGCCGGCCGGGGTACGAGACCGAAGAATTCTGAAATCTTCCACTTGGGTGGAGAATCATGCCCCGCGATCGGCGGCGGTAGCGGAAGGTCGCCGACGCCCGGCGGGTACCGATCAGTATGCGTGACCTTTTCCCGGAATATTCCCTCACGGAGAATTAACCGCCGACTACTCAGCGGAACGATCCGGGAGCCCGGCGGAGGCTCCGCTTGAGGACCTGCGGAATCGGGTGCGAGAATCTCAGCAAGCCGGGCATCGGATGCGGCGCCACCGCCGCGGAATCCCTGTGCCCGTCCTCCAAAAGCCCAAGGGGGCGAGCTGGAGAATGTCACCGGAACCCCGAATCGTCAAAGAGACCTTCGACCGTCTCGAAGCGGACCCGGCGGGCGCCATGAACTATTTCTACGGCCGCCTTTTCGCCCGCGAACCCCGCCTGCGCGCCCTGTTCCCGCCCGGGATGGGCACCCAGCACGACCGGTTCTTCCACGCCCTCACCCGGATCGTCTGGAGCCAGGACAACCCCGAGGAGCTCACCCGCCATCTCGGCGGGCTCGGCCGCGACCACCGCAAGTACGGCGTCCTGCGCGAGCACTACCCCGCCGTCGAGACCGCCCTGATCGCCACGGTGCGGACCTTCGCCGCCGACGTGTGGACGGCCGAGGCCGAGGACGCCTGGACGAGCGCCTACCGGTCCGCCGCGGCGACCATGATCGCGGCCGCCGGGCGGGACGCGTCCGACCGGCCGCCGTGGTGGGTCGCCGAGGTCACCGGGCACGACAGGCGCGACCACGACCTCGCCGTCCTCACCCTGCGCCCCGAGCGGCCGCTGGCGTTCCTGCCGGGCCAGCACGTGAGCGTGCAGACCGCCCGCTGGCCCCGCGTCTGGCGGTCCTACTCGATCGCCAACGCGCCCCGCCCCGACGGCACGATCAGCCTGCACGTCCGCGCCCGCCCCGCCGGCTGGGTGAGCGGCGCGCTGGTACGGCACTGCGCGCCCGGCGACACCGTGCTGCTCGGCCCGGCCGCGGGCACCATGACGCTCGAACCGGGCTCCGGCCGCGGGCTGCTCCTCGTCGGGGGCGGCACCGGCCTCGCCCCGATGAAGGCGCTCGCCGAGCAGGCCGCCGGGACCGGCCGCGACGTCCGCCTCGTCGTCGGGGCCCGCACCGAGCGCGGCCTCTACGACCTGGCCGAACTGCGGCGGCTGGAGTCCGGCTCCGCCCGCCTGCGGATCGTCCCCGTCCTGTCGCGCTCACCCGGGGGGCCCGGCGACCTGCACGGCCGGGTCCCCGATGTCCTGCCCGGCTTCCTGGACGGCGTCCCCGGCTGGCGGGACCACCACGCCTACGTGGCCGGTCCCGTACCGCTCGTCCGGCGGACCGTCACCGCGCTCCAGCGCCACGGGATGTCCCTCACCCGCATCCACCACGACCTGCTCGCCGCCGAGGACTGAGCGCTCACCACCCGGCGCGCTCCCGCAGGAACGCGGTCGTCGCCTCGTCCGCCGGATAGAACGACTCGATCGCCAGCTCCGCCACCGTGATGTCGACGGGCGTGCCGAACGTCGCGATCGTGCTGAAGAACGACAGGTCGCGCCCGTCCAGCCGGATCCGCAGCGGGACGAAGACCTCGTTGCCCTCGGGCGGCGCCATCGCCTCCCCCACGTCCCCCGGGAAACTCCGCAGCTCCCGGTAGAGCTGGGCGAGCGACGCGTCCGCGGTCAGCGCCACATGCCGGCGAACCCGGTCGATCATGTGGGCGCGCCACTCCGCCAGGTTCAGGATGTTCCTGGCCATTCCGGCGGGATGCATGCTCAGCCGCAGCACGTTCAGCGGCGGCTCCAGCAGCTCCGGCGGCGCGCCCTCCATGAAGAACGCGGCGGCGCCGTTGGCGTCGATCAGGTTCCAGAACCGGTCGACGACCACCGCCGGGTAGGGCTCGTGCCCTGCCAGCACCTGCCTCAGCGCCGCCCGGACCGAATCCATCCTCGGCTCCTCGATCGGCGTCTCGCCGAACACCGGCGCGAAGCCCGCCGACACCAGCAGGAGGTTTCGGTCGCGCAGCGGCACGTCCAGGTGCTCGGCCAGCCGCAGCACCATCTCCCGGCTCGGCGCCGAACGCCCCGTCTCCACGAAGCTCAGATGCCGCGTCGACACGTCGGCCTCCGAGGCCAGCTCCAGCTGGCTCAGCCTGCGCCGCTGCCGCCACGCGCGCAACTGGTCCCCCACCGGCCTCACATCACTCAACGCCGTCGTCATCGCACCGACGCTACCCGCGGACCCGTCACCAGGGCGATTACGTGCGGGGTAATGGACGCGGACACGCCCCGGTCGCCAGAGTGGGGCCGGACATTCCGAGGAGGCTCCATGACCACCGGGCTCACACCCGACCAGCTCGCCGACGCCATGCCCTTCGCCCGCGCGCTCGGCGTGGAGATCGACACCGCCGGGCCCGAGGAGGTCACCGGCCATCTGGACTGGGCCCCGGACCGCTGCACCGCCGGCGGCGTCATGCACGGCGGCGCGCTCATGGCCCTGGCCGACACCCTCGGCGCGGCCTGCGCGTTCCTCAACCTGCCGCCCGGCGCGTCGACCACGACGCTGGAGTCCAAGACCAACTTCTTCCGCGGCGTGAAGGACGGCCGGGTCCGGGGCGTCTCCCGCCCGCTGCACACCGGCCGCACCTCGATCGTCGTCCAGACCGATCTGTTCGACGCCGGCGGCCGTCGCACGGCGCAGGTGACCCAGACCCAGGCGGTTCTGCGTCCCTGACCTGAACGACCGGCCCGACGCTTTTACGTTGTAGATTTTTCCGAGAGGTGCTCGCCGAAGAAGGCGAAGATCCGGTCCCAGCCGTCCGCCGCGTTCTCCCGGCCCCGGCCCATCCCGAAGGCGATCTTCGCCACCGGGCCGAGCGGAGCGGGCAGCGAAGCCTTGGTGAGGAAGCTGTGCCCGGTCGCCGGGTACTCCTTCACGTCGTGCGTCACACCGGCGCCGCCGAGGGCCCGCTCCAGCTTGCCCGCGGCCCCGCGCAGCGTCGGATCGGCCCCGCCGTAGTTCGCGACGATCGGGCACGCGCCGCGCAGCGCCTCCTCCGGCCTGCGCGGCAGCATGCCGTAGTTCACCGCGGCGGCCTGGAAGTCGTACTTCGCCGCCGCGACCAGCGCGAACCCGCCGCCCATGCAGAACCCGCAGACACCCACGTCGCCGGTGCAGTCGTCCCGTCCCGCCAGCCACGCCCGCGCCGCCTCGATGTGGTCGTACGCCGGGCCGCGCCGGGAGCGCATGTCCCGCATCGCCTTGGTGACGCAGCGGATCCACGGGGCGCCGTCGTAGAGGTCCGGCAGCACGGCCAGGTATCCGTTGGCCGCGAACCGGTCGGCCTGGGCGCGCATGTCCTCGTTCGCGCCCATCGCCTCGAACACGATGACCACGCCGGGCCAGGGCCCCTCCCCCTCGGGAACGGCGAGGTACCCCGGCAGCTCCCGCTCACCCGCGGGAATCGTGATGTCAGACATACCGTCCAACAATACGGCCCCCCGGGCGGGGCGGCCGGGCGGACGTCAGACCTTGCGCCACTCGGGGATCCAGGCGCCGTCCTCGATGACGTAGTCGCCGAACAGGTCCGGGGCCTCCTTGCGCATCACCTCGCCGATCTTGCCGAAGAGCAGGCGGATCTCCTCCTCGGCGCCGGGCGCGGTGCGGTTCTCCAGGGTGTGGCGCAGCGTGCGGACGTTGGCCGTCCAGACCAGGCCCGTGCCGACGCCCTCCGGGGCGAAGCGGCGCATGAACGAGGTCTTGTGCTTCTTCTCCTTGAACGGCACGCCCTCGTCGTCCAGGCCGAAGTGCCCGGCCATCCAGCCCTGGAACTCCTCCATCTGCTCCAGCATGGCGGTGGCGCGCTTCATGAGCTCCGGGTCCTCTCGTGCCCACTCGGGGAACCAGAACGGGATGTCCTGGAGCCGGACGAAGCGCAACGACTCCTGCGAAATGGCCACACCGGGACGATGCCGGACAAGCTCATGGGTGAGCACGCGGCTCACGTTGTGCAGGACGAAGCTGAAGCTGACGTGCTCCAGCACCGAGCCGTGCAGGCTGCGCAGGATGTTCTGCAGGTACTGGCCGGAGTCGGTGCGGACCTTCACCACGTTGGGGTTGAGGCCCGGCTCCCAGGAGCGGTAGCAGAGCCGGCCCGCGAACTCGGCGAGGTTCTGCGGGTCGTTGAGCTCGTCTTCGAGGTCGCCCCGGTCGAGCCGCTCCAGCCAGCTCTCCCCGCCCACATCCCGCAGGTAGCGGGCGACCTCGTCGTAGTCCAGCTCGGGCCGCGCAACGAGGTACACCTCAGGCTCGACGCTCTTCACTCTCGCATCCCCCCACGGGTCGTTTCCGTCGCCCCTAGGAAACCACCACGGCAGGACGGTCGCGACCTGGGCTGCGGAAAGGCCCGCCCCTGGAGATCATCCGGCCGGTACGGTGGGCGGACGGAGGGGACGGACCATGACGTATCAGGGCATGCTCGAACGGGCGAGGAAGTTCGAGCGGCAGGGGAAGCACGGGGAGGCCGCGGCCGCCTACAAGGAGGTCGCCGGGGAGATGGAGGGGCGCGGCGACCTGGCGGCCGCCGTCGCGGCGCGGGCGAGGTGCGCGCGGGCGCTGGCCGCCGCGGGCGACACCGGTGCGGCGCACCGGATGCTGGACACCCTCGACCGCGCCGCCGCGTCCATGCCCGCCGAGGTCCGCGCGGGGGTGGACGCGCAGGCGGCGCACGTCCTGGCCGCCGCCGGCCGGACCGGCGAGGCCGCCCGGCGCGCGTGGTCGGCGATGAGCGCGTTCTGGTCACTGCACGATCGCAAGCGCGCCGACGCGGCCGGCGTCCATGCCGCGCGGCTCATCGTCAAGGACGCGGGGGCGCGCGGGGCGCCGCGGCCGCTGCGGGAACTGCTGGCGCAGATGCCGCCGGACGGCGAGGGGCAGCGGCAGGTCGCCAAGCTGCTCGCCGACGCCGAGCGGCGCCCCGACCGGGACTACGACATCCTCGTCTCCGATCCGGACAACGCCTCGTGGGGGCGCCTGGCGGCGGCCCTCGCCGTGGGGGCGCATCTGGCCGTCGGCAACGGGGTGGCGTGGAACAGGCTCGGCGAACAGGACCGGAGTCCCGGTGACGACAAGGTGCTGCTGGAGCGCGACTGGGGCGTCACCGATCACGAGACCTGGCGCGAGCGGATGGACGTGCTGCTCGACGCGCAGAACAGCGATCCCGCGATCCAGATGGTCCTCGACCAGCGCGAAAGGGGCACCGGCCAGCGGGAGTGGCGCGAGGCCGTCGCCGCCTGGTGCCGCGAGCGCGACATCCCGGACGAGACGATCCGGCAGGTCGCCGAGCTGCCGGACCTGATCCTGCGGTACGAGGCGCGCTTCCGGGCGGACGGTCTCCTCAAGCCGGACGGCATCGTCGAGAGCGTCTACGGCTACGACTTCGGGCGCGCGGTCAACATGGCCCGCTGGGGCCTGAACGCCGGCTACTGCGACGCGGAGGAGGCCGAGAAGTGCGTCCTCACGGCCGGCGGGCGCGCCAACCAGGTGTACTCGTCGTGGGGCTCGTTCTCCGCCGGGTACGTCCTCGGGAGGATGCTGCGGTTCGACGACGGCGGGTTCGGCGAATGGTACGAGCGCTCCCTCGCCGGCCACCGCGTCCTCGCCGAGGACCCCGACAGCCCTTGGCGACGCATGGCTTGGGGTTAGCCCCGGCCTAGCCGCCGGCCAGGGCGTCGATGTCGGAGAGGATCGCGCGGCGGCCCTCCTCGTCCAGGGACGAGGCCGTGACGGCGTTGCGGGCCAGGGACGCCAGCCCGGCCCGGTCCAGGCCGAAGACCTCGGCGGCGACGCGGTACTCTCCGGTGAGGGTGGTGTCGAACATCGGCGGGTCGTCGCTGTTGAGGGTGACGAAGAGGCCCTCCTCCAGCATCCTCGGCATGGGGTGGGCGGCGAGATCGGCGACCTGCCCGGTGCGGAGGTTGGACGTCGGGCACACCTCGAGGGGGATCTGCGTCTCGCGCAGGTGCGCGATGAGGCGCGGGTCGTCCATGCAGCTGATGCCGTGGCCGATGCGCTCGGCGCCGAGGCCCTCGATCGCCTCCCAGATCGTCTCCGGCCCGGTCATCTCCCCCGCGTGCGGCAGGCTGCGCAGGCCGGCCGCCCGGGCGGCGGCGAACGCGTCCCGGAAGGCGTCCCGGTGCGGCGGGCGGACCTGCTCGATGCCGCCGATCCCGAATCCGACGAGCGCCTCCGGCGGATGGCCGAGGGCGTGGTCGATGGTGCCGCGGGCGCCCTCGGCGCCGAACTCGCCGGGGATGTCGAAGATGTAGGCGACGCGGATGCCGTGCCGGTCGCGGGCCTCGCGGACGGCGTGGTCGAGCGCCTCGGTGATCGCGGGCATCGGCATCCCGGCCCGCTGGTGGGTGTAGGGAGTGACGGTCAGCTCGACGTAGCGGGCGTTCTGCGCGGCGAGGTCGCGGGCGGTCCCGAGCACGAGCGTCCCGACGTCCTCGGGCGTCCGGATGAGGCTGGAGACGGACTCGTACACCTCGGCGAAGTGCGGGAAGTCGCGGAACTCGTAGAACGCGCGCAGCTCCCGCTCGTCCACCGGGACGGGCCCGTCCGGGTAGCGGCGGGCGAGTTCGAGGACGGTGGGGACCGAGGCGGAGCCCACGAGGTGTACGTGGAGCTCGGCCTTCGGCAGGGCGTCGATGAACGCCTCGATGGATGTGGTTGAGGTGGGCACGCCGCGAAGCTAACAGCCGGTGGACCTGCCATGACAGACGAACCGGCGGAAACTGCCATGAGAATGTCAGAAATGGCGGGGGCGCCCGGGGTACGGCAGGATGGGGCTCGTGCGGGCGGCTCGGCTGATCTCGATGGTGCTGCTCCTGCAGTCGCGGGAGACGATGACCGCGGGTGAGCTGGCGCGGGAGCTGGAGGTCTCGGAGCGCACCGTCTACCGCGACATGGAGGCGCTGTCGGCGGCCGGGGTCCCGGTGTACGCCGACCAGGGCCGCGGCGGCGGCTACCGCCTTGTCGGCGGGTACCGGACGCGGCTGACGGGCCTCACCCGCGAGGAGGCGGAGGCGCTGTTCCTGTCGGGGCTGCCGGGTCCGGCCGGGGACATGGGGCGCGGCGACGCGGTCGCCGCGGCCGAGCTGAAGGTCCTGGCGGCGCTGCCCGCGTCGCTGCGGGACGCGCCGTCGCGGGCGGGGCAGCGGTTCCACCTCGACGCGCCGGGCTGGTTCGGCGGCTCCGGGCCGCCGCCGCTGCTGCGGGACCTCGCGCGGGCCGTGTGGGAGGACGAGCGCGTCGAGCTGCGCTACCGCCGCAAGGACACCGAGGTCACCCGGGAGGCCGAGCCGTACGGGCTGGTGCTGAAGAACGGCACCTGGTACCTGATCGCGCGGGCCGGGGGCGGGCACCGCACGTACCGGGTGGACCGGGTGACGGACGTCCGGCCGACCGGCGCCCTCTTCGAGCGGGACGAGGACTTCGATCTCGCCGGGTACTGGCGGGAGCAGGCGGGGGCGTTCCTGCGGTCGATCCTGCGCGAGGAGGTCACGGTCCGGCTGTCGCCCGCCGGGATGCGGATCCTGCGGTACGCGGTGGAGCCGTACGCGGCGCTCCGGGCGGCCGAGGACGCCGGGGACCCCGACGAGCGGGGGTGGGTGGTGACCACCCTCCCGGTCGAGTCGACGGTCGTCGCGGCGTCCGAGCTGATGCGGCTGGGGCCCGAGGTGGAGGTCCTGGCTCCGCCGGAGCTGCGGGAGCGGATGGCGGACGGCGCCGCCAGGCTCGCCGCACTGTACGCGCCGCGGCGGCCGGGCTGAGCGCGTCCCGCGCGGCTCCGCCGCGTCAGTCCTGCTTGCGGGCGATCGCCTCGCCCAGCTCCTGCTTGCTCATCTTGGAGCGGCCCTGGACGTCGAGGCTCGCGGCCCGGTCGTAGAGTTCCTTCTTGCTGCTGCCCTCGACGTCCACGCCGCCGGCGGACCTGCCGCGGCCGTGGCGGGCGTCGGGGTTCTTGGCCCGGGGGTCGGACGGGCCCTTGCGGCCCTTGGGCACCCACCGGTCGCCGCGCTTCTCGAACTTGTGCTTGAGCGCCGAGTAGGCGGTGCGGTGCGCGCGCTCGCCCTCGCCGTAGGTCTCGGCGGCGGAGTCGTGGGCCTTGGCGAACGTCTCCTGCGCCTCCTTCGCGGAGCGCTGCAGCGTCCCGGGAAGCTCCGACTGGACGGGCTTCCCGCGCTTGATCATCGGCATGGCTCCTCCTTTCACCTCGTTAAACGCCATAACCGGACAGAACCACCCCAAACCAGAACGCCGGCGAGGCCAGTCGATGCCGGCATCGGCGGGCCTCGCCGGCGGCGGGTCTCTAGCGGTATCCGGTCACGTCGGCGGGAAGCCCGGCGTGCTCGACCTCGACGATGTAGCGCCAGGCGTCGGGACGGCTGCCGTCGGCGTCGTCGAACCCGTAGACCTTCGCGAGCCCCCCGCTGGACAGCGAGGCCCCGGTCCAGCGGGCCCGGTCCGGGTCGGCGGCGATGGCCGCGGCGGCGCGGCCGACGAACACCGGGGACTCGGAGATCGCGAAGTGCGGGACCTTCTCCGTGGCGTCGCGCCAGTTCTCCTCGGTGACGCCGAAGTTGTCGAGCATCGCCTCCGAGCGCAGCCATCCGGGCGTCAGCGACAGGGCCGTGGCGCCGTACTGCGCGATCTCCTCGGACTGCGCGAGCGCCATCCGGATCACGGCGCTCTTGGCGAGGTCGTAGAAGTACCCGACGTCCTTGCGGTACTCGGCGTTGTACTCGGCGGTGCCGTCGGTCATCTCGATCACGAGCCCGCCGGGCTCGCGGATCAGCAGCGGCAGCGCGCGGTGGCTCGTGATGGCGTGGGTCTCGATGGCCAGCCGCAGGAGCCGCAGCCCGTCGTCGAGGGACTGCTCCCACAGCGGCTTGCCGAACTGGAACAGGTGGTCGGCGCCCCAGATGTCGTTGACGAGGACGTCCAGGCGCCCCCGCTCCTCGTCGATGCGGCGCACGAGCGCGGTGACCTGTTCCGGGTCGAGGTGGTCGACCTGGACGGCGATTCCCTCGCCGCCCGCGGCGGTCACCGTTTCCGCGGTCTCCTCGATGGTCTCGGGACGGTCCATCTCCGATCGGTGCGACCGGGTGGACCGTCCCGTCACGTAGACGGTCGCGCCCGCGGCGCCGAGCGCGGCCGCGATGCCGCGGCCGGCGCCGCGCGTTCCTCCCGCGACCAGGGCGATCTTTCCCTTCAGTGCACTGCTCATGGAGACGATGCTGGCACCGAAACCTGACACCTCACGTCAGGGTTCCTCCCCCGGCCGGTGATTTTCCGGTCAGGTGAAGATGCTCACCCCGCCGGGGCCGACGAGCAGCCCGACGACGATGAGCACGATCCCCCAGAGAAGGTCGCGGCGGGCGACGATCACGTAGATCCCCGCGATCACGAGGACGACGGCGATGAGCCACAGAATTGTCATCATGGCCCCGGGGGTCCCCGGTAGATTCACAACAAAACCGGCATCTCTTTACGGATGACCGTATTTACCGTTACGGGCGGAGGGGGAGTGGCCTCCCCCTCCGCCGGGATAACGGCGATCACCCGTGCCGCCCGAGGGCGGCGCGGCGGCCGGTCACCAAGTCTTCCGGGTGCGCCCGCGCCCGCGGAAGCGACCTCAGGACCATTTCGGCCCGGCCGCCCTCCTGCTTCAGGACTAGGACCTGTTCAGCTCCACGAATGGTTCAACTCTGCGAACGGCTCAGCCTCAGTACGTTGGCCACGATCCGGTGCCCCGCCCCGCCCGCCGCGGTGAGGATGGACTCGGGGTGGAACTGGACGGCCCAGCGCCGCCGCTCCGGGTCCTCGATCCCCATCACGACGTCCCCGGTCAGCGCCGTCACCTGGAATCCCTTCACCCGGTCGGCCGTGGCGTGCAGCGAGTGGTAGCGGGCCGCGGTGAACTCGTCCGGGAGCCCCTCGAACAGCCCGCCCCCCGAGTCGAGCGGCGTGACCTTCACCTGGCCCGGCTTGCCGTGGGACGGTTCGGGCAGCAGCACCAGCTCGCCGCCCGCGTGCTCGACCATCGCCTGCAGCCCCAGGCAGACGCCGAAGACCGGGAGGCCGCGGGCGTCCAGCGCGTCCAGGAGGGCACCGGCGCCGAAGTCCGCGGGCCGGCCGGGTCCGGGCGACAGCACGACGAGGTCGGGCGCGTGCTCGTCCAGCATCCGCGCCGGGAACCCGTGCCGGAGGGTGACCACGGCCGCGCCCTGCTGGCGGAAGTAGTCGGCGAGGGTGTTGACGAACGAGTCCTCGTGGTCGACGAGGAGCACCTTCAGGCCGTCGCCCGGCTGCGCGGGCAGCGGCGCCTCCTCGGGGACGGCGAACCCGGCGTCCTTCTGGGACGCGGTGAGCGCCCCGAGCAGCGCGCTCGCCTTGAGGTGCGTCTCGCGCTCCTCCTCGTCGGGGTCGGAGTCGTACAGCAGCGTCGCCCCGGCCCGGACGGTCGCGACGCCGTCGCGGATCTGCGCGGTCCGCAGCGTCAGCCCGGTGTTCATCGACCCGTCGAAGCCGACGCATCCGACGGCGCCGCCGTACCAGCGGCGCGGCGCCTCCTCGTGATCCTCGATGAACTGCATCGCCCACGCCTTGGGCGCGCCGGTGACGGTGACCGCCCACATGTGGGTGAGGAACGCGTCGAGCGCGTCGAACCCGGGGCGCAGCCGTCCCTCGATGTGGTCGACGGTGTGGATCAGCCGGGAGTACATCTCGATCTGCCGGCGGCCGAGGACGCGCACGCTGCCCGGCACGCAGATCCGCGACTTGTCGTTGCGGTCCACGTCGGTGCACATGGTCAGCTCCGACTCGTCCTTGGCGGACGACAGGATCGTGCGGATCTGCTCGGCGTCCTCCAGCGCGTCGGCGCCGCGCTTGATCGTCCCGGCGATCGGGCACGTCTCGACCCGGTCGCCGGCGACCCGGACGAACATCTCCGGCGACGCGCCGACCAGGTACTCGCCGGCGCCCAGGTTGAACAGGAACTCGTACGGCGCGGGGTTGGTCTCACGCAGCCGCTCGAAGAACGCGGCGGGCGCGTCGCAGCGGGCGTACATGGCGTGGCCGGGCGTCACCTCGAACAGGTCGCCGCGGACGAACTTCTCCTTGGCGTCCCGCACCATCTGCGCGTACACGCCGGGGACGGGCTGCGCCGGCAGCTCCGCCCCGGCCGGCGGGGCCGGCGTCGGGTCGGTGGCGCGCGGCAGCCCCGCGGTGCTCGCCCCGCCGGCCTCGAACTCGTACGACATCCGGTGCGAGGTCTCGCGCTTGCGGTCCACGACGATCATCTCGTCGGCCAGGTGCAGGACGAGGTCGCGCTGGTCGGCGGGCCGTTCCGACCTCGTCCGCAGCGGCTCGAACTGCAGCGACAGGTCGTACCCGAACGCCCCGTACAGGCCGAGGTGGGGGTCGTCGCAGCGGAACAGGCCGACCACGGCGCGCAGGGCGGTGAAGACCGTCGGCTGGCGGCTGCGCTCCTCCTCGGCGAAGAAGTCCTCCGCGGGCGGGACGAAGACCTCGAACAGGCCCGGCTCGTCGGCCCGCACCTCGCCGGTGCCGCGGAGCACGGCGGCGACGGCGGGCAGCAGGACGCGGCCGCGGCCGTTCAGGGCCCGCACGGCGACCGCGCGGCCGCGGGCGACGATCTCCAGGCAGGGGTCGATGTAGGCCATGTGCCAGCGGCTGTAGCGGCCCGGGTACTCCATTCCGGAGCTGAGGACGCCGCCGCGCCGCTCCCCCACGGAGGCGACGAGGGCGTTCAGCACATCGGACTTGCGCTCGGGATCGACCGGCGTGGCGGTACGGGTGACCCGTACGCCCCCGGCCGTGACGAACTCGCTGGTCAGCGGCTGCTGCTGTGGGACGGTCTCCACCGCGGTGGCCCCTCATTGTCCGGGCCCTGCACCCAGGCGGAGAGCATGAGAAACGACCGCCGGGTGAGGGCGGTCGCCTGGGTCTGAACGTGCTCGAACCGGCGCCGCCTCAGCGGCGCCACCACCACTGGGAGGCTGCGGTTCGCATGCCCGCGAGGCTACCACGGGCGGGGCGCGCAGGATCCGTCCCGTCCGGCGGGCCGTCAAGATGGCCGGGGTGTCCGGAGGCGGACGGGCGGCGCCGCCTGCGGTTTCGCCGGTGGCCGGATCGGGCGCCGGACCGCCGGAAATTATTAGGTTACTTTCCTGTTTATGCCGAACAGACACACGGCCGTGCTGTCGGCCGCCGCGCTCACCGCCGCGCTCGCGGTGGTCGTCACCCCGGGCGCGGCGTCGGCGGCCTGCCATCCGGACGCCCGCGACCTCATGCTGACCTACCAGCCCGTCGACCACACCGTCGCCGACGCGCAGTACCACCTCGCGCGGCTGACCATCGCCAACCACGACCGCCGCTGCGCGCTCGGAAGCGGCGGGTGGGCCCTGTACTTCAACGCCGTCCGGCAGCCCGCCGCCGTGCTCGGGGGCGCGGCGGGCGACATCGCGCGCGAGCAGCTCGCCGGCCAGGGCCTCGCGGTGACCCGGGCGGACGCCGCGCAGAGCGGCGACTTCTACACCCTCAAGCCGGTGGAGGGGTTCGAGGCCGTCGCCCCGGGCGAGCGGCGGGCGATCGACATCAACGTCGAACTGTGGGCGGTCCACAAGTCCGACGCCCCCGCCGGGTGGACGATCGCCTTCGGCGACGGCAAGCCGAGGTGGGTACCGGCCAGGACGCTCCTCGACCCCGCCGACCCCAAGCAGACGACCGCGTTCTCCGGTGACCACCGCCCCGTGGAGACGGCCGCGACCCGGTACGCCGGGAACACCACGCCGAAGATGGACCTCACGCTGAAGCAGAGCCTCGTCCCGCAGCCGCTGTCGGCGACCGCGTCCGGCGGCACGGTCGGGATCGGCGGCCGGTCGCGCGTCTCGGCGCCGCGCTCGCTCCACCGCGAGGAGCGCTACCTGCGCTCCGCGCTGAGCGACGTCGCCCGCGGACGCGGCGCGCCGATCACCCTGAGCGTGGACCCGGACCTGGACGCCGACCGGGACGGCGAGGCCGACCCCGAGGGGTACACGCTCACCGCGACCCGCCGCGGCGTCGAGATCACCGGCGCCGACCGGGCCGGCGTGCTGTACGGAATCCAGACGCTGCGGCAGCTCATCCCCGCCGGCGGCTACGAGGCGGCGGCGCGGGGCCGCCGCGGCTCCACCGCGGACGTCCCCCGCGCCGAGATCGCCGACGCGCCGCTGTTCGGGTACCGGGGCCTGCACATCGACGTGGGCCGCCACTTCGAGAGCGAGCGGACGATCAAGAAGTTCCTCGACCTGATGAGCTTCACCAAGCTCAACAGGCTCCACCTCGGGCTGACCAACGACGAGGGCTGGCGCCTGCAGATCCCGGGGCTGCCCGAGCTGACGGGCTACGGCTCCAGGCGCGCGTTCGACCTGCGGGAGACCGGCGCGCTGCACCAGGGCATGGGGTCGGCCGGCGACCTCGGCCACGGCGACGGGATCTCCGGTAAACCGCGCGGCGAGACGGAAGCCAACCTCGGACGCCGGCCCGCGTACCAGGGCTTCGAGCAGGGCACGCTCAACTTCGTCGGCAAGGGCAGCGGCTTCTACTCGGTCCGGGAGTTCGAGGACATCCTGCGGTACGCGGCCGAACGGCACATCGAGGTCGTCCCCGAGCTGAACTTCCCCGCGCACGCCCGCGCGGCCGTCCAGTCGATGGAGCACCGCCATGAGCGGACCGGCGACGCCACGTACCGGCTGCTCGACCCCGGCGACACCAGCGAGCACGTCAGCGTCCAGTACTACAACGACAATCTCGTGAACCCGTGCCTGGACAGCAGCTACCGGTTCCTCCGCAAGGTCGTGTCCGAGGTGTCGAAGATGTACGGGCGCGCCGGCGTCCCGCTCGGCCGCGTCAACCTCGGCGGCGACGAGCCCCCGGGCCCGCCGGAGGGCTGGTGGTCGGGATCCCCGGCGTGCCGGAACAACCCCGAGACCGCCGGCAGGTCCGGTGAAGAACTGAAGGAGATGTTCTTCACCCGCTGGAACGCCATCGCCCGCGAGGCCGCAGGGAAGACCGCCGGGTGGGAGGACGTCACCGACCCGGAGCGCCCCTTCCGCCTCCCGGGCTTCACCCCGCTGGCCTGGCAGAACGTGTGGGGCTGGGGACGCGAGGACTGGGCGTACCGGTTCGCCAACGAGGGCACGCCCGTGATCCTCGCCCACGCCACCAACCTGTACATGGACCTCGCCTACGACAAGGACCCGGACGAGCCCGGCTACTACTGGGCCGCGTACGTGAACGAGAAGAGCACGTTCACGTACCAGCCGTTCGACGTGTACGCGAACGAGGACCGCTGGGGCAACCCCGTCACGCCGGACCCGTCCTGGACGGAGCTCACCCCCGAGGGCCGCGAGAACATCATCGGCCTGGAGGCCCAGCTGTGGGGCGAGAACGGCAAGACGCCCGAGGTGCGCGAGTACCAGGCGTTCCCCAAGCTCCTCGGCGCCGCCGAGCGGGCCTGGAACCGCGACACACCGGCGCCGGAGGACATGGGCGCCGCGTGGAACGTCTTCGCCAACACGCTGGGCCAGAAGACGTTCCCGCTGCTGTCGTTCTACGAGCCGGTCGGGCTGCCCGGGGAGGGCGTGAACTACCGCGTCCCGCCGCCCGGCGCGAGGATCTCCGGCGGGACGCTGTCGGCGAACGTCCGCAACCCGGGCATGGCCGTCGAGTACTCCACGGACGGCCGCAAGTGGCGGCGGTACGGCGGGCCGGTGGAGGTCGGCGCGTACGCGCTGGCCCGCACCCGCAGCGCGGACGGCCGCACCAGCCGCATCTCACCGGCCGGGGTCCCCGCCTGGGACGCCGGCGGTTCCTACGAGGCCGGCGCACTGGTGAGCCACCAGGGCGAGCTGTTCCGGGCGACCCGCGCGGGCACCGGTGAGGAACCCCGCATCGCCCGGGACCACTGGAGCCTGCTCCAATAGCACGCTCCAGTGGCACCGGGAACGGCGGTTCCCGGACGGCGACGGCCCGGCCGTCCGCGCACGGCGGGCGGCCGGGCCGTCTGACGGGTCAGGCGCGTCCGTACCGGTCCTCAAGGCGCTCGATGTCGTCCTCGTCGAAGTGCCCGAAGGCGATCTCCATGACGCGGACGGCCGGGCCGTCCGAGCTCAGCCGGTGCGTGTCGCCGGCCCGGATCAGCACCCGCTCCCCCACCTCGGGCAGGATGCGGCGCCCGGCCACCTCGAACACCGCGCCGGGGTCGAGCGCCACCCACAGCTCGTCGCGGTCGCGGTGCCGCTGCAGGCTGAGCCGCTGCTCGGGCTCCACATGGATGATCTTCACGGTGGACGGCTCGTTGAGCGTGAAGCGCTCGAAGCTCCCCCAGGGCCGCCGCTCGGTCTCCACGGCCGGTTCGGGCCGCACGTCGGTCTGCGCGTCGGTCTGCGCGGGGGCGTCGGTCTGCACGGTCACCTCGGGTATCGCGGGTCGTCGGTCATCTGCGGGGCGCGGGCGCCGGACACGACCGCCGGCAGCCCGCCGAGGACGAGGTCGACGAGGCCGTCCACGACGTCCTGCCTCGGCACGTCCTCGTCGTGGTCGAGCCACCAGTCGCCGGCCGTCTGCACCATGCCGACGATCGCGTGGCCCCACACGTAGGCGCGGGTCCGGTCCGCCATCTCGCCCTCGGCGATCATCACCTCGGCCAGCTCCCGGCTCACGTCGCGGATCATCGTGCTCATCGCGCTGTGGGTGGCGGTGTCCTCGGCGCTGGCCCGGTGCATCAGGAACCGGTAGAGGTTGAGGTTCTTGGAGATCGTCGACAGGTAGGTGTCGATGGTGGAGCGGGTGCGGTCGCGGATCGGGCCGTCGCTGGAGAACTCCTCGCGGATCCCCTCGATCAGCTTGCGCGTGTGCCGCTCGGCGAGTGCCTGGTAGAGGCCGCTCTTGTCGCCGAAATGGCGGTACAGGATCGGTTTGCTGATCCCCGCCTCGGCGGCGATCGCGGCCATCGACGCCTCCGGGCCCTCCCGCTGGATGACCCGGTCGGCGGCCTCGAGCAGGGCGCGGCGGCGGCCGGGATCCCGCCGTGGTCCCGGGTCCGTCCCGCCCTGCGAACGTGTCATGGACGCAAAGGTATCGGGGGTGTTACCCGGTGACAACACCGCCTGGCCTGCGCGGAACTTCCGCACCGGCGACCTTCCGGCACGCGGCGGCGGCGGATAACGTGATCAGGGTGCGGACGCTCTACACGGTGCGGCTGGAAGGCCTGGCCGCCAATCCCGCCGCCCCGGCCGATCTGCTGCTGCTGATCCTGGAGCGAGCCGAGCATCCGGTGAGGATCGCCCTCCTGCACCGCGCCGGGGTGCCCCGCACCGTGTACGACGCCGCGGCCCGCCACCCGGACCCGCGGACGCGGCGGCTGGTCGCGCGCACCGGTCACGCGCCCGCCGAGATACGGGCGGGCCTCGCCGGCGACCCCGATCCCGGAGTCCGGCTCGCGGTGGCCGCGCGGGCCGAGTCGTGGCAGCGGCCCAAGCCCCTCCCGCCCGACGTCGTGGCGCGGCTGGCCGCCGACCCGGACGCGGAGGTGCGGGACGCGGTCTGCGACACCGAGGATCTCCCGGACGGCATCAGGGCGGCGCTCGCGGCCGACCCCGAGGCCCGGGTCCGGATGGGCGCGCTGCTGGCGTGGCCGGAGCCGCCCGACGAGATCGTCGACGCGGCCATGGCCGACCCGGATCCGGCCGTCCGGCGGCAGGGGATGCTGCTCGCCTGCCACCGGCGGCCCGAGCTGATCGAACCGCTGCTGGCCGCCGGGTGCGACTCCATCATCTCCGACGCCGCGCTGGAGCGCTCCCGGGCGGCCGCGTACTGCCGGGACGCGCGGACGGCGACGCGCGCCGCGATCGCCGCCAACCCGCATCTGCCGCCCGACCTGGTCACCGTCCTCAAGGACGATCCCGAGCACGAGGTGCGCCTCGCCGTGTCGCTGCGCCCGGAACTGTCCGAGACGCAGCGCGCGGCGATCGACTACCACGTCGGGCCCGAGGACAGGCTCAGCCCGCCGGGCTGGTTCTGGAGCCGCCTGGACGACCTCGACCTGATGCGCCGGTACGCCACGTCCGCCCACGTGGGACTGCGCCGGTTCGCCGCCTACAGCCCGCACCTGCCGGCCGACCTCGTCGCACGGCTCGCCGCCGACGGCGACTTCGCCGTCCGGATGCTGCTGTCGGAGCGCCATCCAGACCCGCCCGGCGAGCTGCTGCTCTCGGTCGCCCTGGAGTCGCGGCTCCTCACCCGCCTGGACCGGACCGGCCACCCGAACTTCCCCCGCGCGGGCCTCGCGCGCCTCGCCGGGGACGCCGATCCCGTCGCCCGCGCCCTGGCCCTGCGCGATCCCGTCCTCGGAACCGGGGCCGTCGACCGCCTCAGCCGGGACGCCGACCCGGCGGTGCGCGCGGCGGCGGCGCGCGACGCGCGGCTTCCGCCCGCCCGCCTGCTGGAACTCCTCGACGACCCGGACGCGGCCGGGAGCGCGGCCCGCAACCCCGCCCTCCCCGAGTCGTCGATGAAGCGGATCCTCTACGACGTGGCGATCATCTAGCCGGCCGCGAACGGCGCTACAGGTCGCGGTGGTCGAAGACGCGCCGGGTCTTGCGCTCGCTGCGAGGGAGCGCGCCCATCGGAACCAGGTCCACGTCGACGCGGATACCGGTCTCGGCGCGCAGCCTCTCCGCCAGTTCTCCCGCCAGTCCCGGCCGGTCGTCCGCCTCGACGCGGACCGTCAGCCCGTCGCGCCCCGCGCCGTCCCGGGTCACGTGCGCCTGGAACTCCGGGCCCGCGCCCGGCGTCCCGGCCAGCACCGTGTCCACCTGCGCCGGCAGGAAGATCACGCCGCGCACCTTGATCTGGTCGTCGGAGCGGCCCACGATGCGGCCGATGCGCGGGTGCGGGCTGCCGCACGGGCACGGCTCCCCGTACAGGTAGGACAGGTCCCGGGTCCGGTACCGGAGCAGCGGGGTGGCCTCCTTCGCGAACGTGGTGACCACGATCTCGCCGACCGTCCCGGGCGGGACCGGGGACAGCGTCACCGGATCGACGATCTCCACGTGGTAGTGGTCGGCCCAAACGTGGATGCCGTCCTTGCGGTGGCACTCGACGCCGGCGCCCGGACCCCACAGCTCGGTCAGCCCGTACAGGTCGTAGGCGGGGACGCCGAGCAGCGACTCGATCCGCGCGCGGGTGCCGTCGCCCCAGCGTTCGGAGCCGCTGATCCCCACCCGCAGCGACAGCTCGCCGCGGATCCCGCGCCGCTCCACCAGTTCGGCGATGAGCAGGGTGAACGACGCGGTGGCGCAGAGCACCGTGGTCCCCGCCTCGCGCATCATCTCCAGCTGCAACTCGGTGTTGCCCGGCCCGGTGGGGACGACCATCGCGCCGAGCCGCTCGGCGGCCTCCTGGAACCCGATGCCCGCCGTCCACAGCCCGTACCCGACCATCGGCTGCACCCGGTCGTGCGGGGTCACGCCCGCGTACCGGAGGCTGCGGGCGCACATCTCCAGCCAGTCGTCGATGTCGCGGGCGGTGTAGGCGCAGATGGTGCGCCGCCCCGTGGTGCCGGACGAGGAGTGGATGCGGACGATCCGCTCGGCCGGGACGGCCGCGTAGTCCAGGAAGTGCGCCTCGCGGATCTCCCCCTTGACGGTGAACGGGAGCCGGGCCAGGTCGCCGGCGTGCCGGATCGACGACGGCTCGACCCCCGCCGCGTCGAGCTTGGCGCGCAGGAAGGCAGAGCCGCTGTAGGCGCGGCCGACCGCCTCCCGCAGCGCCGCGGGATCCGGTGAGCCGCCGGACGGGGATGGCCGGGAGGTCGTCATTTCGTCACCACCTGGGAGTCGGGAAGTCCGGAGGCCGGGCGAGGGCTCGGGCATGCGCGCCGTCACCGCCGCACCAGCAGCCGCTCCGGGCCGCGGAAGTCGAGCGTCGGCTGCCAGGTCACGTCGTCCTCGGCGAGCCGCAGTCCCGGGAAGCGCTCGAACAGCCGGGGCAGCACGACCTCCATCTCGGCGCGCGCCAGCGCCGCGCCCAGGCAGAAGTGCGCGCCGTGCGAGAACGCCAGGTGCGGGTTGGGCGAGCGGGCGATGTCGAAGCGGCCGGGGTCGCCGAACACGTCCGGGTCGCGGTTGGCGGCGCCCAGCAGCAGGACGACCGGGTCGCCCGCTACCAGCTCCATGCCGCCCACGTCGCGGTCGCGGGCCGCGACGCGGGCGGCGATCTGCACCGGTCCCTCGTAGCGGAGCATCTCCTCGGTCGCCGAACCCAGCAGGGAGAGGTCGCCGGTCAGCAGCTCGCGCTGGCCGGGATGGCGGAGCAGGGCCAGGATCCCGTTGCTGAGCATGTTGGCGGCGGTCTCATGCCCGGCCGTCATCAGGAACAGCGTGTTCGCGGCCAGTTCGTCGAACGACAGCCGGTCGCCGTCGCCGCCGGCCCCGATCATCGTGCTGAGCAGGTCCGGCCCCGGGTCGGCGCGGCGCTCGTCCGCCAGCCGGGCCACCAGCCCGCGCAGCCGCGCCACGCTGCCGGCGGCGCGGCGGGCCATCCGCGGGGTGAGGGTCCCCGAGCCGACGACCATGACCAGGTCTCGCGCCCAGGACCGGAACGCGTCCCGGTCGGCCTCGGGGACCCCCAGCAGCGCGGCGATCACGATCGCGGGCAGCGGGTGGGCGAGGCCGCGGTGGACGTCCATGACGCCGTGGCGGTCGAGGGCGTCCAGCAGCCTGTCGGTCGCCGCCGCCATGGCGGGCTTGGCGAGCTCGATCGTGCCTGGCGTGAACGCCCCCGCCATGAGCCGCCGCAGCCGGCGGTGGGCGGGCCCGTCCTGGAAGACGAGGATGTCGCGCATCGTCCGTTCGAGGAGCGCCGCCTCCGCGCGGGCCTGCGGCGGCAGGGGGCGCAGGATCGCCGAGACCCGGCCGGAACGCAGGTCCCGGTCCAGGAGCGCCTCCCGGACGTCGTCGTGGCGGAAGAGCACCCGCGCGGGCGGACGCCCGGCGTCCGCGGCGGCGCGGACCTCGTGATAAATGGTGTAGGGGTCCCGCAGCCCGGCCGGGCTCGCCAGCTCCCGCAGCAGCGCCCTCATCGCGGCCCCTCCTCGGTCCAGGCCAGCAGCCGGGCGCGGGCCAGCAGGAACAGGCGGTCGAGGACGAAGCCGATCGCGCAGATCATGACCACCGCCACGTACATGTCGGCGGTGGCGAGCGTGCGGTAGGCGACCGCCATGTCGTGGCCGAGCCCGTCGGCGGCCACGATCAGCTCCGCGACGAACACCCCGCTGATCGCGCCGACCAGGCCGATGCGGGCGCCGGTCAGGATGCCGGGCAGCGCCGCGGGCAGCACCACCCGCACCAGGACTCCGGCCCGGGACGTGCCCAGCCCGCGCGCCGACCACACCATCGACGGCTCGACCCGGGACGAGGCGGCGGTGGTGGCCAGCAGGACCGGGAACACCGCCTCGGCGAAGCCCATCGCCACCTTGGACGCCGTGCCGAGCCCGAACAGGATGACGAGGGCCGGGTAGACCGCGACCTTGGGCGTGGGGAACAGGAACGAGACCACGGGGCGGAACATGAGCCGGACCGTCCGCACCCGTCCCATCAGCAGGCCCAGCGGCACGCCGGCGGCCAGGGCCAGGCCGAACGAGGCCAGGACGCGGCCGAGCGTGATCCTGCTCGCCTCCAGGAGCGTTCCCTCCTCCCAGGCGGTCCGCGCCCGGTCCCAGACACGCTCGGGAGACGGCAGCGTGAAGGGGGTGAACAGCCCGGATCCCGCCACGACCTCCCACGCCACCACCACCAGCACCACCGGGTAGGCGTACACGGCCGCCTTCGCCGCGACGCCGGCGACTCCGCGCCGCCGCCGGACGTCCACCGCCTCCGTGACCGCCTCCGTCACGGGGGCGGGGGCCGGCCGCGCCGCCATCAGATCTCCCCGTCCAGCCACCGCAGCGCCCGCCGGACCGCCTGGACGTACGCCGTGTCCAGCAGGAACCCGATCCCCGCGATGACGGTGGCCGTCGCCCAGACACGCAGCGTGTCGCCCTGGTCGTAGTAGCCGAACAGGTAGGCGCCGATGCCGGACTGGCGGATCATCAGCTCCGCCGCCATCAGCGCGAAGATGGACACGCCGATCGCCATCCGCATGCCGGACAGCACCTGGGGCAGCGCCGCGGGCAGCACCACCCGCACCAGGACACCGGCCCGGGACGTGCCCAGCCCGCGCGCCGACCAGGCCAGCTGGGGCGGGACCGCGCCGGCGCCGTGGAAGCTCGCGATGACGATCGGGATCAGGCAGGCGAGCACCACGATGATCACCCGGGCGGTGGTGCCGGCGCCGAACAGCAGCACCAGGACCAGCGTCAGCGCCACCTTCGGCACCGGATAGCTCATCGTCAGCACCGGCTCCACGGCGCGCCGTACCAGGCTCGACCTGGCCATCACGATCCCCAGCGGCACTCCGGTCAGGACGGCGAGGGCGAAGCCCAGCCCCCACCGGTACGCCGAGCCGCCGACCTCGGAGGCGAAGGCCGGGTCGGTCAGCACCGCACCGGTCTCCGCGAGCACCCGGCTGAACGGCGGGACGCTGGTGTCGCGGACCAGGCCGAGCCTGGGCGCCGCCTCCCACACGAGCAGCAGGAGCGCCACCCCCGCCGGAGGCAGCAGCAGCGCGGCCGCCAGCCCGCCCTCCGGCGCGCCGCTCGTGCCGGGCCGTGCCGTTTCAGCCGCCATCGCCCGGCCCGCCGTCGCCCGACCCGTCGTCACGGAGCAGTTCCCATATCTTGCGGTGCAGCACCGGGTAGGCGGGGTCGGCCATCATCCGCTCCCGGTCCCGGGGGCGCTCCAGGCCGACGTCGAGCACGGCCTTGACGCGTGCCGGCCGGTGCGAGAACACGTAGATCCGGTCGGACAGGTAGATGGCCTCCTCGACCGAGTGGGTCACGAACAGCACGGTCTTGCGGGTGCGCTCCCAGATCCTCATCAGCTCGGCCTGCAGCACCGCGCGGGTCTGCGCGTCCAGGGCGCCGAAGGGCTCGTCCATCAGCAGCAGGTCGGGGCCGGTGGCCAGGGTGCGGGCGATGGCGACGCGCTGCTTCATCCCGCCGGACAGCTCTTTGGGATAGAGCTTGTCCATGCCTTCCAGGTTCACCATCTCCAGGTAGTGGCGGGCGCGTTCGACGCGCTCCGCCCGTCCCATGCCCTGGCGGGCCAGGCCGTAGGCGACGTTGCCCAGCACGGTCTTCCACGGGAAGAGCGCGAACTCCTGGAAGACGATGCCGCGCTCCGGCCCGGGGCCGCGTACCGGTTCGCCGTCGTAGTCGACGGTCCCCCGGGACGCCTTGACGAACCCCCCGACGATGTAGAGGAACGTCGACTTCCCGCACCCGGACGGCCCGACGATCGACACGAACTCGCCTGGACCGACGCCCGCGTCGATGGACTCCAGTGCCCGGACCGGGTCGCGGCCGCGTCGTGTGAAGACCTTCCCGACGTCCTCCGCCAGCACCTTCGCCGAGTCCGTCGCCTGGCCCTCCGCCGTGACGGTGCCGGGGCGCGCGCCGCGCCTAGCCACGGGTCCCGTCGGTGATCGATACGTTCACGAGGTGGTCTCGCACTTTGAGGCTCTTGCTGAACGCGCCCTGCTCGTGGAAGAAGTCCCACTGCTTCTGCACGGCGGCGACGCTGATCGTGCCGCCGGCCGGACGGTAGAAGTCGTCCTTGGTGAGCAGGAACTTCTCGAGCACGTCCGCGGGGATCTTGGTCGCCTTGCTGCTGGCGGCGACGACGGCGTCCCGGTTCGCCGGGTCGGCGACGTATCTGGAGACGGCGGCGAAGTCGTCCATGAAGCACTTCACCGCTTCCGGGTTGTCCTTGACGTACTCCCCGCGGAACCCCTGCAGCAGCTGGACGAACGGGTCGATCACATCGACGACCCGGAACAGCGGGCGGTAGCCCCCGGCTGCGGTGAGCTGCGAGTAGAACGGCTGCGGGAACGTGCCGAACACGAACCTTCCGGCCTGGATGCCCTCCACCACCTGGCCGAACGGGACCTCGACCTTCTTGTAGTCCTTGCCGGGCTCCAGCCCGGCCCTCGCCTTGAGGTAGTGGTTCTGGATGTAGTCGGTCGACGCGCCGGCCGCGACCGTCGACAGGGTCTTGCCGCGCAGGTCGGCGGGTGAGGCGATGCTCTCCGGCACCATGTACGCGGTGGAGAAGTGGGAGCGCCGCTCCTCGATGAACTCGCCGGTGATGACGATGTCGGCGCCCTTGTCGAGGCCGTTCGCCACCGAGAGCCCGCCGACGGTGGCCCCGTCGAGCGTCCCGGCCGCCAGCCCCTGCACGCCGGGCGCGGTGCCGGCGAACTGCTGCCAGTCGACCTTGTAGCACTTCCCGAGGTTGGGGGCGACCTGCGGAGTCGCCATCATCACGTATTTGATCTCTTCGGCCGGGACGCCCCAGCCCATCTTGATGGTGGGCGTCCCGCCTCCCCCGTCGCCACCGCATGCCGCGGCCAGCAGCGCGAGACCCGCCAACGTCGCAAACCCTCGGCGCATCCGCCGCGTCCTCTCCACTCGTCGTGCGCCGCCCGGCAGGGCGGCGGCCTGACCCGCCGCGACGATCCCCCGGCCCCGTGGTCCGCCTGCTCCGTGGTCCGCCTGCTCCGTGGTCCGCCGCCTGCCCGCACTCAATCTGACGGCGGCGCGCACGCCTTGTCGATACGCCGGTTCGGGTATCCGCGCGTACTCCATGTGACGTACGGGCGCGGACTCGCCAGGTCACGCCGCCCTGGTGAGCGAGGGAGCCATCGGGAGACCGGAGCGAACCGGCCGCGGCCGCCGGCGTGATAGCGTGCCGACGAAGCTAAATGATAGTTAGATATCATTTGCTCCCGCCACTGAAGGCGCCCGGTCGCGCCGCGACCGTTCGACCGCTCCCACGGAGGTTCCACGTATGCCCGCTGCTCGCTCCCGATCCGCCGGGGAAGGCGCGGCCACGCCGGTACGGGCGAATACCGTCGTGGCGGTCCTCGCCTTCGCCGGGATCGTCGTCGCGCTGATGCAGACCCTGGTGATCCCGATCGTTCCGGACCTGCCCGGGCTGCTGAACGCCTCCGCGTCGGACGCGACCTGGGCCGTCACGGCCACGCTGCTCGGCGGTGCCGTCGCCACACCGGTGATGGGCCGGCTGGGCGACATGTACGGCAAGCGGCGCATGCTGCTGTTCAGCCTGCTCATGATGGTGGGAGGCTCGGTCGTCGCCGGCTTCAGCGACTCGCTGATCCCGATGATCGCCGGACGGACCATGCAGGGGCTGTCGGCCGGTGTCATCCCGCTCGGCATCAGCGTCATGCGCGACGTGCTGCCGCGGGAACGGCTCGCCTCCGCCACCGCGCTGATGAGCGCCTCCCTCGGTGTCGGCGGCGCGCTGGGCATGCCCGCCGCCGCGCTCATCGCGGACAGCCTCGACTGGCACGCGCTGTTCTGGATCTCCGCCGCCCTCGGCGCCGTCGCCCTCCTGCTGGTCGCGGTGCTGGTGCCGGAGTCCGAGGTGCGTACCGGCGGACGGTTCGACCTGATCGGCGCCGTGGGGCTGTCGGCCGGTCTGCTCTGCACGCTGCTGGCCATTTCCAAGGGCGCCGACTGGGGCTGGTCGAGCGGGACCACCCTCGGCCTCCTCGCGGCGGCCGCCGTCATCCTCGTGGTGTGGGGCCTCTGCGAGATGAGGATCCGCGAGCCGCTGGTGGACCTGCGCACCAGCGTGCGCCGTCAGGTGCTGGTCACCAACATCGCCTCGATCGCGATGGGCTTCTCCATGTTCGCGATGTCACTGGTCATCCCGCAGATCCTGCAGCTGCCCGAGGCGACCGGGCACGGTCTGGGCACCTCGCTGCTCGTCGCGGGCCTGGCCATGGCTCCGTCCGGCCTGGTGATGATGGCCGTGGCCCCGATCGCCGGGCGCGTCTCCCGGACCGCGGGCCCGAAGGCCACCCTGATGACCGGTTCGCTGATCGTGGCCGCCGGTTACGGCCTGAACATCATGCTGATGGCCGAGATCTGGCACTTCGTACTGATCTCCTGCATCATCGGCGCCGGCATCGGCTTCGCCTACGGCGCGATGCCCGCGCTCATCATGGGAGCGGTGCCAGCGTCGGAGACGGGCGCGGCCAACAGCCTCAACACCCTGATGCGGTCCCTCGGCACCTCGGCCTCCAGCGCGCTCGCCGGCGTCATCCTGGCCCAGATGACCACCAGCTTCGGGCCGGCCGTCGTGCCCACCGAGAACGCTTTCAAGACGGTCATGGCCGTCGGCGCGGGCGCCGCCGTCCTGGCCTTCCTCGTCGCGGCCCTCAATCCCCGCCACCGCGACGGCGCCGGACCGGAACGGCCGGCGGCAGCGGACTCGCGGCGTCCGGAGCCAGCGCGTCGAGGATGAGCACGACGTAGCGCCGCCAGCCGCCTTCCCGGGGGTCCATGGTCCAGAGCACGCTGGTGAGCATGCTCATGATCCGGCGGAGGTCGTCCATGACGAGGTCGGCGCGGATGAGGCCGTCCCGCTGGCCCCGCAGCAGGAGCGGGGCCAGCGCCTCGAAGAAGCGGTCGCCTGCGCCCGCGGTGAGGGCGCCCGAATCCCTGGCCGCCGCCATCGTGTTGTAGTCCCGGGCGATCTGGGAAACGGTGGCCTCCAGGACGTCGGCCAGCCCGCGCCGGGGGTCCTCGTCGAGCAGCGCCCGCTCGATGACGGGCGCGAGCCCTTCGGAGAAGTTCTGGTCGAGGATCGCCCGGACGAGAACCGTCTTGTCGGGGAACCGCCGGTAGAGCGTCGCTATCCCCACCCCCGCGCGGCGGGCGATCTCGTCGAGCGGCGCGCCGGGGCCCTGCTCGGCGTAGACCTCCCGCGCCGCCCGCAGGATCTTCTCCGAGTTGCGCGCCGCGTCGGCGCGCAGCGGCCTGGACACATCGTCGGTCACCAGCGCATGGTATCAAATGATAGTCAACTATCATCTGATGGTCCCGGGGTCGGGCCGGACGGCCGGTGCCGCGATGAGCGGCGTGACATGGCGCTCCGCCGCGGTGGGGCAATCTTGATCACTTCGGGTCTCGACATATCACACGGAAGTCGGCAAAATTCCAGGTTGTGACACCCCTCACGCGGTCGGGGTGCCGCACTGCCGTCCGGGTGGAATGGGGTGAGCGGGCATCACTCGTCCGGTAGCGGAAGAACGCTGGTTCGACCCACCCCGGGATGACGCCGAGTGCGCGCTCTTCTGCCTGCCCTACGCCGGCGGCGGCGTGACCGCGTACTGGTCGTGGCGGCGCGGGTTCCCCGCCGCCGTCGACCTGCAGCCGCTCAAGGCGCCCGGCCGGGACGGGCGGGCCGGCGAGCCGCCGGAGACGCCGTCCGTCCCCGAGATCGCGGCGGCGGTGGCGCGCCGGGCACGGGGTCCCTACGCGCTTTACGGGCACAGCATGGGCGCCCGTTTCGCTTTCGAGGTGCTGCGCGAGCTCCGCCGGACGGGCGCGCCGATGCCGGTCCGGCTGTTCGTCGGCGCGGCCCTCCCGCCCCACCTCCCCGAGCCGCTGGCCCGGCTGGCGAACCTGCCCGAGGCCGACTTCGTCGAGCAGCTCATCGACCGCGCGGGAGCGCCGCCGGGCCTGCGCGACGAGCCCGAACTGCGAGCCCTGGCCCTGCCCGCGCTGCGCGCGGACTTCGCGTGGATCAAGGCGTACCGGTACCGGCCGGAGCCGCCCTTGGACGTCCCGGTCACGGCGTTCGCGGGGTCGGACGACCGGGAGTTCCCCCCGGCGAAGATGGCGGGCTGGGCCAGGCACACCACGTCGGGATTCCGCCTGCACACCCTGGCGGGCGGGCACATGTTCCTGCACGACCAGGCCGAACGGATGGCCGCGATCATCGCGGCGGACCTGACCGGCGAGGACGGCCACGCCTCCGCGCCGCCGGAGGACGACGAGGTGCACGTCTGGCTCGCGACGCGGCGCGAGTGCCTGCGGCGATACGGCGCAGTGCCCGGCCTCCACATCGGCACCGCCGGATCGGCGGGTCTCACCGTCGCCGCGGTCACGCGGGGCCGGCGCGCGGGCGTCGCCGTGGAACGCGTGCCGCCTCCCGACGGCGTGGACGAGAGCCTCTTCGGCCCGGCGGAGCGGGCCGACCTCGAAGCCGAGCCCGCGGAGACGAGGCTCCTGTCCGCGGTGAGCCTTCAAGTGGCAAAGAAGGCGGTCATGCGGGCCGCCGGCGACCCGGCCTGCGACCCCGCCGGTCTCGGGTTCGCCCGGCGCGACGCGGCCGAGCCGTGGCGGCCCGAGGCGGCCCCGGGGATGGAACGGCTGGAGGCGTGGCGGGTCACTCATCTCCCCGTACCGGGAGGGGTCGCGGCCGTGGCCGTGGCACGTGACGGATGGCGGCTCCGGTTCGAGATCCCCGGGGAGGCCCGGTGACCGAGGCGCCGGCCGTCCCACCCCCTCCCC
>NZ_SMKK01000006.1 GCF_004348425.1 Actinomadura sp. 7K507 | reverse complement strand
GGTCGTGGCGGGGACGTGCGCGGGGCTGAACGCCTCCGGCGTCCCGTGGTGGTGCGCATGGGCGACGGGGGCCGTGAGCGCCGCCGCCGCCGTCGCCTACGTGCTCCTCCGTCTGCGGGGACCGGACGGCGAAGCCCCGTCCCCCGAGCCGGGACAGCCGCCGGCCGGGGAGTCCGCCGGCGAGGCCGAGGAGGGCCGGGAGACCCGCTGGGGGACGCCGTTCGCGCTGCTGACCGGGGCGGGGTTCGCCGTCGCCTCCCTGTTCATCGTGAACTCCGACGGCGACGACGCCTACTTCGTCTCGCGTTCGGTGGCGACGGCGGCGACCGGCGAGATCCCCCTCAAGGACGTCATCTTCACCCCGGGGGCCGCGGACGAGATCGCGGGCGAGCCGCCGGTGTCCTCGATCGAAGTCCTGGCCGGGGCCGCCGCGCGGCTGCTCGGCGTCCCCGCGGCCTCGTTCGTGTGGTACCTGCTGCTGCCCGCGGTGACCTTCCTCGCGATCTGGGCGCTGTGGCGGC
This sequence comes from Actinomadura sp. 7K507, assembly GCF_004348425.1. Lineage (GTDB taxonomy): Bacteria > Actinomycetota > Actinomycetes > Streptosporangiales > Streptosporangiaceae > Spirillospora. The sequence goes on along the minus strand of NZ_SMKK01000006.1, from coordinate 83,166 downwards.
TCGTCCGGACGTGGGCGCCGCGCCGCGCCGTCCTGTGCTTCGCGGTGGCCGCGACCTACCTGCTCTGGAGCGGGACGAGCACGGCGTCGCTCGGCTCGTTCCACCTGCTGCGCATGTGGCAGGGGAAGGCGATCCTGGTGTCGGTGCTGGTGCCACTCCTGTTCGTCTACCTGACCCGGTGGGCCGAGCGGCGCTCCCGGGCGGACCTCGCACTGCTCGCCGCCGCCGGTGTCGCCGCGGTGGGGCTCACCTCGTCGGCCGCGTTCGTGGTGCCGCTGGTCGCGGGCGCCGCCGCCGTCCCGCTGATCGCCGCCGGGCGCGTCCGTACCGGCCTCGCCGCGTTCGCGGCGGCGGCCTACCCGGTCGCCGCCGGCCTCATGGTCATGCTGTTCAACGACGACACGAGCGTGGCCGGCAGGGTCTACGACGGCGCCGGGAGCTACGGGTGGGTCTTGCAGCAGTCCCTGCTGGGCGTGCTGGCCGGATGCGCCCTGTGGCTCTCGCCCCTGACCGCCCGCCGCGGCGTGCCCGCGCTGATCACCGCCGGCGTCGCGGCGGGGCTGACCGCGCTCGTCCTGCCCGGGGTGCTGGAGGCGACCGCGGACCTGTCGGGCGCGGGACAGGTGCTGTGGCGCACCATGTGGCTCGTGCCCGCGCCCGTGCTGATCGGGCTGCTGGCCACGGTGCGGCTCCCCGGCGCGTGGCCGGGGCCGGGGCCGGCCCGCCTGCTCGCGGCGGGCGCCCCGGCGGCCGCGCTCGCCGCGGCGCTGATCGCGGGCGGGGTTCCGGTGTGGTCCGCATCGAACGGGTCGGCCGTGGCGCCGAACCCCGCGTGGAAGGCCTCGGAAGGGTCGGTCGGGACGGCGCGCAACGTGATCGGGCTCGCGGGCCCGGGGGGGCTGGTGCTGATGCCGCCCGGCGTCATGCGGTCCGTGCCGCTGCTGACCGTCCGCACGCACGCCGTGAACCCCAACGGCCATTACCTGAGAAGTTTGCCGATGCCGCAGCGGTTCATCGACGACCGCAAGGTGCTGACCGCGGCCGTCCGCGGTCCCCGCGGCGCCAGACCCGCGGTGCCCGAGGTCAGGGCGGCGCTGACGCGGACCGGCGTGGACGTGGCGTGCGCCTGGCGCTGGGACGAGCGCGGCCGTGAACTCCTGCGCGGCGCGGGCTACGGCGACGCGCGGCGCATCGGAAGCCTGCGCTGCCTCTTCCCTCCGGAGAGCGGCCCGCCCTCCGGAGGGTGAGCCGGCCTCGGGAACCGCCCCCGCACTTGGCCGATTCATGGTGTTTCGTTTTGAATGCCTTTCTCCGGGCATCGGCGTGGCATTCGATCCGACGCACTTTGGAGGAACACAATGTCGACCGCGATATGGGTCGTCATCGCCGTTGCCGTCGTCGCCGCCCTGGCCGCGGCCGTGTACCTGGCCCAGACCCGGGCGCGCACACGACGGCTCAAGCGGCGGTTCGGCCCGGAGTACGACCGGACGCTGCACAGCCAGGGCGGCCGCACGGCCGCCGAGCGCGAACTGCGCTCCCGCGAGGAACGCCATGACGAGCTCGAGCTGCGCGACCTCGACCCGCGGCGCCGCGAGGAGTACCGCGAGCAGTGGGGCCGCGTCCAGGAGCGCTTCGTCGACACCCCCGAGGCGGCCGTCGAGCAGGCCGACGGCCTCGTCACCGTGGTGATGGGCGAGCGCGGCTACCCGACGCACGGCTTCGAGGACAAGGTCGCCCACCTGTCGGTGGAGCACGGCCGCACGATGGAGCACTACCGCAGCGCCCACGCCATCAGCGGCCGGGCGGCGAACCACGAGGCGTCCACCGAGGACCTGCGGCAGGCCATGAAGCACTACCACGCCCTGTTCGAGGAGCTGCTGTCCGTCCCCGGCGGAGACCGGCCCGACGGCGCGCCCGGCTCCGCCGAGGCGGGCCCGGCAGGTGAGGCGGGCCACGCCGGCCGCGCCGCGCCCGCGGCGGCCAGGCCGGCGGGACACCGCGACGACCGGGCACCGGGGAGCTGACCTCCATGGAACACAGGCGACCCGGCCACCAGGCACCGGAAGGCGGCCTCACCCCCGGTGAGCGCGCCCGGGCCGCCGGGACGGCCGGTCCCGGCGTGAGCGGCGACGCGCACGTCGCCGGACCGGCGCCGGAATCCCCCGTCCTGGACGCACCCGACACCGCACCCGAGCCCGCACCCGACACCGCGCCCGACCCGATCCCGGCACCGGGCCCGCCTCCCGCCGGCGCCCCGGTCCGGCCGGCGTCCGGCACCCCGGCGCCGGTCCCCGCCGCGACCCCGGCGAAGCTGTTCGACCCGGCCGAGTCCGAGCGGTTCAGGGAACGCTGGCGGGAGGTGCAGTCCGCGTTCGTCGACGATCCCGGCGAGTCCGTGCGCAAGGCGGACGACCTGGCCTCCGACGCCGTCGACGCCCTCGGCCGCGCCATCGCCGAGCATCGGCGGACGCTCTCGGAAGGGCTGGGCAGGCGCGAGCACGCCGACACCGAGCAGCTCCGGCTGGCGCTGCGCGGCTACCGGGACCTCCTGGACCGCATCTTCGCCTCCTGAGCGGCGGCCCGCCGACCGATCGGAAGTGCGCCCCCGCGGGAAAGACCGCGGGGGCGCCCGTCTCGTCAAGATGGGCCGCGAGGGTGAATACTGAATGCCGTTCGGTAACCCCGTGAGCGGAGGATCAACGGTGTCCGAGAACTTCTCGATGACCATCGACGGCCAGGCAGTGGACGCGCCCGCGACCTTCGGCGTGATCAACCCGGCGACCGGGGAGGTGGCGGAGCAGGCGCCCGACGCGTCCCGGAAGCAGCTGGACACGGCGATGGCCTCGGCCCAGGCCGCCTACGCGCAGTGGCGCGGCGACGAGTCCGTCCGGCGCAAGGCCCTGCTCGCGGCGGCCGACGTCATGTTCGCCAGGTCCGAGGAGATCGGGCGAATCCTGACCCTGGAGCAGGGTAAGCCGCTGGCCGACGGGACCATGGAGGTCGTCGGCGCCGGCGTGTGGCTGAAGTACTTCGCCGACCTGGAACTCCCCCGCGAGGTCATCCAGGACGACGACAACGCGCTCGTCGAGGTCGTCCGCCGCCCGATGGGCGTCGTCGCCGCGATCACCCCGTGGAACTACCCGCTGCTCCTGGCGATCTGGAAGCTCGCCCCGGCGCTGCTCGCGGGCAACACGATGGTGCTCAAGCCGTCCCCGTTCACGCCGCTGTCCAGCCTGAAGCTCGGCGAGGTGCTGCGGGACGTCCTGCCGCCCGGCGTGCTGAACGTCGTCACCGGCGGCGACGAGCTCGGCTCCTGGATGACCTCGCACGACGTCCCCCGCAAGATCAGCTTCACCGGCAGCGTCGCCACCGGCAAGCGGGTCGCGGCGGCCGCGGCGCCCGACCTCAAGCGCGTCACGCTGGAGCTCGGCGGCAACGACCCGGCGATCGTGCTGGACGACGCCGACCCGGCCGCCATCGCCGACAAGGTGTTCGGCGGCGCCTTCCAGAACAACGGCCAGGTCTGCTCGGCGATCAAGCGCGTGTACGTCCCGGAGGCCCTCTACGGCGACGTGGTGGACGCGCTCGCCGAGCGGGCGAAGGCCGCCAAGGTCGGCGACGGCATGGAGGAAGGCGTCCAGTACGGGCCGGTCAACAACAAGCCGCAGTACGAGCGGGTCAGCGAGCTGGTCGCCGACGCCCTCGCGGGCGGCGCCCGCGCGGCGGCGGGCGGCAAGCCCATCGACGGGCCGGGCTACTTCTTCCAGCCCACGATCCTCGCCGACATCGAGGACGGCGCCCGGATCGTGGACGAGGAGCAGTTCGGCCCCGCGCTGCCGATCGTCAAGTACACCGACGTCGAGGACGCCATCGCCCGCGCAAACGGCACCCACTTCGGGCTGTCCGGTTCGGTGTGGGGCACCGACGCGGACCGGGCCGCCGAGGTCGCCGGGCGGCTGGAGTGCGGCACCGCCTGGGTCAACACGCACCTGGCGCTCGCCCCGAACCAGCCGTTCGGCGGGTTCAAGTGGAGCGGCATCGGCGTCGAGAACGGCCCGTGGGGGCTGTACGGGTTCACCGAGCTGCAGGTCGTCCACCGCTCCAAGCGCTGAGCGAGCCGCCCGGACGGGGCCCGGCGGCGTGACGCCGGGCCCCTACCCGTTCCAGGCGCGTACCGCTTGTACGGGAAGTCACGACTTCGAGTCCGGAAAGTGACATGGCCACTACTGGTGGTCGGCCGCCCGGATGGGACACTTTGTGGGCGGGGGTCGTGTCACCGCACCACCGACCGTGGAGGCCGGATGCAGACCTGGGACGTCATGCGCCAGGACGACCTCGGGAACACGTTCCATGTGGCCGCGCACGACTCGCGGATCTCCGCCCTGGCCCAGATCCTGGTCTTCGAAAGCGGCGTAAAGCACCGGCAGACGTATTGGGTGGAGGGGCCGCCAGGGCCCGCCGTGCGCACCAACCGCGACCTGTACCTGGTGTTCCTGCAACTCGGCCAGGAGGCCAGGGCGGCGTCCTGGTCGCTGTCGGCGTTCCTGCGCGCCCTCTGGAAGGTCAGCGCCCCGCTCTGCGGCGAGCCGCGGCTGGAGCCCGACGACGTCGCGGCGATGTTCGCCGCGGCGTCCACCACCCCGCCGGCCGGCTTCGACCCGGCGTGGAGCGCCAAGGACCTGTCCCTGCCCGGTGACGAGCCGGACGGGTACGCCGACTGGGAGCGGGTGCTCCTCTCCCAGATCGCCGACCTGGAGGACTTCCTGGCCACTCCCCCGGGCCCGCAGGCCAGGTTCGGCGTGGACGCGCCCCGCCCGCCCGGTTCCGGCGCGCGCGCCACCCCGGCCCGCTGGTACAACTTCGACCCCGCGACCTACCTGGAGTGCGCCGTCGCGGGCAGCCTCGGCGGCTGGGACGCCGCCGACGGCGCCCGCATCCCGCTGCCCGGCGGTCCCGGGGAGCCGCCCGCCCGCTCCTACGTCCGCACGATCACCACCATGAACTGGGACGACCTGGCGCGCATCGCGGTGTGCGGGCAGGTGTACGAGTAGCCGGTTCCGTCGTTCCCGCGTGGTAGGACTGGGGACATGAGCGACAGGCCGGTCGATTTCAGCGACCAGGGCGGCTGGTGGATGGCGCAGGCACGGCCTCATCCGGCGCTGCGCCCGCTCCTGCGCTCCTACGACGGGTACTGGGAGCAGATCGCCGTCCCGACCCGGATGCGCACCGTGCCCACCCGGGCCTGCGTCGTCATCATCAACCTGGGGCCGCCGCTTTTCCAGACGGTCCCCGGCTCGGGAGGCGGCCGCGAGTACGGGTCGTTCGTCGCCGGGATGTACGACGGGCACGGCATGTACCGCAGCCCCGGCGGGCAGCGCGGCATCCAGCTCGACGTGACCCCGCTCGGCGCCTACACGCTGTTCGGCGTCCCGATGGCCCGCCTCACCAACATCGCCGTCGACCTGCCCGACCTGCTCGGCCGCGGCGCGCACACGCTCGTCGGGCGGCTCACCGACGCGGCGTCCTGGGGCGAGCGGTTCGACGTCCTCGACGCCTTCCTGCTGCGGCGCCTGGAGGCCGGGCCCGTCCCCGACCCGGAGGTCGCCCGGGCGTGGCGGCTGCTGAACGGCGACCTCGCGGTGACCGTCGCCGACGTCGCCGCCGACGTCGGCTGGAGCCGCAAGCACCTGACGAACCGGTTCCGCGAGCAGGCCGGGCTGCCGCCCAAGGTGATGGGGCGGGTACTGCGCTTCCAGCGCGCCGTCGAGCTGCTGACCGGCGGCGCCGGGTTCGCGGACGCCGCGTTCGCCTCCGGCTTCTACGACCAGGCCCACCTCAACCGCGAGTTCCGTGCCCTCGCAGGCTGCACCCCCACCGATCTGCTCGGCGGGCTGGAGGAACACTGGGGCGAGAGCACCCTCGCCGAATCCGCCTGAGCGGCGCCCGGGGGTGGACGCGGCCCCCGGGCGGGGTGACGATCGGGGTATGCCGCGCCTGATCCTGCTCGGTACCGGAATGGCCCGCTCGTCGCGGCACGCGCCGGCGGGGCTGCTGGTCGAGTACGGGCACGCGCACGTCGGGCTGGACGGCGGCCCCGGTTCCGAGCCGCCGGAGTTCTCCCAGGCGTGGCTCGTGCGCGACGAGCACGGCCCGTACCAGCCCCTCCTCGGCAGGATCGCCCGGGAGTGCGGGATGCCCGCGCCGGTCCTGGCCCCGTTCCGGCACGGCACGCTGCGCGTCGAGCCGCTGCCGGTGCCGCATCCGGGCGGCGCGATGCACGGCTACCGGATCTCCGCCCGGCACCGCGTGTGCGTGTGGGCGCCGGAGTTCTCCGAGCCGCCCGGCTGGGCGCGCGGCGCCGACCTCATGTTCGCGGGCGGCCCGGCGGACGGCCCGGAGCTGGAGGCGACGGCGCGGGCGGTGCACCGGCTCGGCGTGGCCCGCCTCGTCCTCGTCCGGCCGCCGCCCGCGGGACGCGGCGAACCGCCGCCGTTCAGCGAGTGGGGCGTCGAGGGCGCCGTCTACCGGATGTGACCCACCGCATGCGACCTACCGGATCCAGCGCGGCCGCCTACCCCCGGCCCAGGCCGCCGTGCTCGGCGGCGATCGCCTCGAAGACGCTCATGTCGGCGTCGAACGGCGTGCCGGGACGCGGCCAGTGCAGCGCGATCTCGGTGATGCCGAGTTCGGCGTAGGTCCCGGCGAGGTCGGCGAACGAGCCGGGCGACTCCAGCCAGGGCTCGTCGCTGAACCCCGTCATGAGGACGCGGTCGGCGATCTCGCGGCCCTCGGCCTCGCAGGCCGCGTCGAGCGCCGCGAGGCGGGAGCGGACCACTTCCTGGGGCTCCCTGCCCTCGGCGTGGCCGCTGGTCACCCATCCGGCGCCGTGCCTGGCGGCGACCCGCATCCCCCTCGGCCCGTCCCCCGCGATCAGGAACGGCACACGGGGACGCTGTACGCAGCCGGGCTCCTGGACGACCTCACGGGCGGTGTAGTACGTCCCCTCGAAACTCGTCTCGGGCCCGCGCAGCAGCAGGTCGAGCAGCTCGACCCATTCGGCGAAGCGGGAGGCGCGCTCGCCCGGCGTCCAGTCGTCCCCGCCGAGCACGCCGGCGTCGGACGCGCGCCGCATGCCGCCCGCCCCGATGCCGATCGTCACCCTCCCGCCGCTCACGTGGTCGATCGTCTTGATCGCGTGCGCGGTGGGGACGGGATGCCGGAAGTTGGGCGAGGTGACCAGCGTGCCGAGCCGCACCCGGGAGGTGACCGCGGCGGCCGCGGCCAGCGTCGTGTAGGCGTCGTACCAGGGCGTCGCGCCGCGCCACGCGATGTGGTCGTACACCCAGGCGTGCCGGAACCCGAGGTCCTCGGCGCGCCGCCACAGCTCCCCCGCCTCCGGCCAGGATCGCATCGGCCACATCACGGTGCCGATCCTCGGTATGGTCACCGGTCCCTCCGTTCCCGCCCCGTACGCGCCGGGACGTCCCCATGGCGGATCACAGCACCCAATAGATCATGGACGGGCCCGCGCGAGCCACCGGTTCAGCGCCCACCACCAGTTCGCGGAGCGGGACACCGCCGCCCCGGCGGACGGGTCCAGCAGCGGGCGTCCGGTCAGCTCCTGCAGGCGCCGGATCCGGTACTTGACGGTGTTGCCGTGGACGTGCAGCGCGGCGGCCGTCGGCTCGATCCGCCCGCCGTGGTCGAGGTAGGCGAGCCCGGTCTCGGCCAGTTCGACGTGGAACGGGTCGTCCGGGTCGAGGCCGCCCGGCAGCGCGGCGGCGAGCAGCCCGCCCAGTTCCGGCTCCCCCTCCGTCGCGGTGAGCAGCGCGAGGTCGGCGAGCTCCCGCAGGCCGCTCAGCCCCGCGGCGGTCCCCGCCCGCAGCGCGCGGCGTCCCAGCGCGTACATCGGCGCGATCGCGGCGGGACGCGCGGGTGGCGCGGCCACCAGCAGGGGGCGGCCGGGCGCAGGGTCCGGGAGCCGCGCGACCAGGGCGGCGAGCCGCCCGTCGACCAGCCCGCACAGCCCCGGCCCCGCGGCGAGCAGCTCCGGCTCCAGCCGCGCCGCCACCGCGGGGTCGCTGACGTCCGACACCACGCAGTGGTAGGCGCCCGACGGGTCGAGCGGTGCGCGCACCGGGACGGACTCGCCGTGCAGCAGCTGGCGGAGCATCTGCACGCGGCCCTCCCGCACCGTGCGGGCCATCTCCAGCTCCGCGATCCGGTGCGCGTGGACCATCCGGTGGACGAGGGCGGTGGTGATCTCGTCGATGCGGGTGACGCCGTCGAGGAGCGCGGCGTCGGGCACGCGCACCCGGCGCCCTTCGGCGACGAGCGTCCGGACGAGATGGGCGCGGGCCGCCTGGAAGCCGTCCAGGAACGCCGCGACCGGCACCCCCTGCCGCGCCCGGTCCGAGCCGAGCCGTTCCGCCGCGGCCAGGACGTCCTCGCCGGGCCCTTGGCCGCGCACGGCGTCGAGCACGCCCGCCATGAGCGCGCGGGTGTGCCGCCGGGTCTCCTCCTCGGGCAGCGCGGCCACCAGCTCCGACCTGCTGCGGGCGGCGCGGACGGTCGCCTCGAACACCGCCGGGTCCCGGGTGTGCTCGATCAGCAACCGCAGGAACCGGTCGCCCGCGCTGGCCTCCATCCCCCCATTCTGCGCCCCCGTTGTCCAGGGCGGACAACCCCCCGCGCGGCGTTTGGGCGGCCCTGGTCTAGCCTCCGCGCCGGACGTGGTGTTCAGTGGTTGAAACGACCCTGAGGAGAACGCCGATGTCCGACGAGGACGAGTTCCTGGAGAAGCTGCCGACCGACCTGATCTTCCGGCTGCCGCCGTCGTTCGACGACGTCGCCGACGAGCGCCGGCACCGCAAGGAGCGCCTGACCGCCGCGCTGCGCATCTTCGGGAAGTTCGGCTTCGAGGAGGGCGTGGCCGGGCACATCACCGCCCGCGACCCCGAGCGCACCGACCACTTCTGGGTGAACCCGTTCGGGATGTCGTTCAAGCACATCAAGGTGAGCGACCTCATCCTGGTGAACCACCAGGGGCAGGTCGTCGAGGGCCGCTACCCCGTCAACGAGGCCGCGTTCGCGATCCACTCCCAGGTGCACCAGGCCCGGCCGGGTGTCGTGGCCGCCGCGCACAGCCACTCCACCTACGGGCGCGCGATGTCCGCGCTCGGCCAGAAGCTGGAGCCGATCACGCAGGACGTCTGCGCGTTCTACGAGGACCACGGCCTGTTCGACGACTACACCGGCGTCGTCACCGACCTGGAGGAGGGCAAGCGCATCGCCGCCGCCCTCGGCGGCACCAAGGCGGTGATCCTGCGCAACCACGGCCTCCTCACCGTCGGCGACACCGTGGACGCCGCCGCCTGGTGGTTCATCACGATGGAACGCTCGTGCCAGGTGCAGCTGCTCGCCAAGGCCGCCGGTCAGGTCGTCCCGATCGAGCACGACAACGCCGTCGTCACCCACGGCCAGATCGGCAACGACCTGGTCGGCTGGATCAACTACCAGCCCCTCTACGACCAGATCACCCGCGAGCAGCCCGACCTGTTCGAGTAGGCCCGTCCGGCGGGCCCCGGGGCCGCTACCCGCCGGAACCGGCGGCGCCGGCGGCCTCGGTGAGCGGCAGCAGCACCTGGAACCGGGTGTCACCGGGCAGCGACTCGACGCGGATGTCGCCGCCGTGCCGCCCGGCGACGATGCGCCAGGAGATGTCGAGGCCGAGGCCGGTGCCCTGCCCGACGGGCTTGGTGGTGAAGAACGGTGTGAAGATCCGGCCGAGGTCCTCGCCGGGGATGCCCGTTCCGGTGTCCCCGATCTCCACGAGGGCGTGGTCGTTCTCGCGTGCGGTCCGGACGGTGAGGGTGCCCGCCCCCCGCATCGCCTGCAGCGCGTTGACGATCAGGTTCGTCCAGACCTGGTTCAGCTCGGCCGCGTAGACCGGGACGGGCGGCAGGCCCGGGTCGTAGTCGGTCTTCACCGTGACCTCGGGCCCGATCTTGCGCTTCAGCATCGTGAGCGTGCTGTCGAGAAGCTCGCGCAGATCGGTCCGCAGGTAGGCGGCCCGGTCGAGCTGGGAGTACTGGCGGGCGGAGTCCAGCAGGGCGGTGATGCGGCCCGTCGCCTCGGAGATCTCCGCCTGGAGCTGGGCGACCTCCATCATCTCGGCGAGCCAGCGCACCGCCGTCGGCAGGTGGTCGCCCGCCGCCCGCGCGACCTGCTCGGCCTCCGCGATCCCGGCCCCCGCGGCGACGAGGCCGGGGGCGAGGTCCCAGGCGTCGGCGACGCCGTGCTCCTCCAGCCAGTCGCCCAGCTCGTCCTCGGCGTCGCTGACCTCCAGCGGGCTCCGATGGGCTCCCGGCGGTGCGACCGCCGGCCCGAGCGAGACGAGCGCGCTCAGCCGCGCGCAGTCGACGCCCTCGGCCGCGAGGCCGGCCAGGCTCCGCTGCGCGGCGAGCAGCCGGTCGCCGAGTTCAGCGGCGGCCCGCGCGGCCGCCGCGGCCGGGTTGTTCAGCTCGTGGGTGAGCCCCGCGGTGATCGTGCCGAGGGCGGTGAGCCGCTCGACCTGGTCGACGAACCGCCTGCTGTTGGTCATCCCGAAGAAGACGCCCTCCAGCAGGTGCGTGGCCATCGGGAACCACTTGCGGACGGCCTGGGCGAACTTGCGGGCCGGAAGCGCGAACACCCGGGCGGGGCGCACCGTTCGCAGCGTGTGCTGGTACCTCTGCTCGATCTGGTCGCCCAGGTACGCCTGGACCGCGCCGCCGTAGGTGCCGGGACGCGACGTACGGCTCATCTCGACGATGTGCCCCCGGACGTTCTGGGTCATCACCATCTCGCCGTCCAGCAGGACGTACAGGAACTCGGCCGGTTCGCCCTGCGCGCAGATGACGCCGTCGCCGGGATGCTCCTCGACCGTCCCGTGCGCCGACAGCCAGCCGAGCTTCTCGCCGTCGAGGTCCTCGAAGAGGAACAGCCCGCGCAGCTCCTCCGGTGACACCGTGCCGCTCATGCCTGCTCCAGATACCGGTGGACGAGGGCGACGGCCATGGCGCCGTCGCCGACCGCGGAGGCGACGCGCTTCATCGACTCCGAGCGGACGTCGCCCGCGGCGAACACGCCGGGGACGCTGGTCTCCAGGTGGTAGGGCTGGCGGGCGAGCGGCCAGCCGGCGGGGCGGCGGCCCCCGGAGACGAGGTCGGGACCGGTCAGCACGTAGCCGCGCGGGTCGCGCTCGACGAACCCGCCGAGCCACCCGGTGCCCGGCTCCGCGCCGATGAACACGAACAGCCAGTGCGCGTCGACCGTCTTCTTGCCGCCCGGCCACGCGAACGTGAGCCGTTCCAGCCGGTCCGTGCCCTCCGCGGCGCACACGGTCTTGCCGGCGTGCACCTCGATGTTGGGCGTCCCGGCGATCTGCTCGACCAGGTAGTGCGACATCGACGTCTCCAGCCGCTCCGCCCGGACGATGATGTGCACCTTCTTGGCGTACCGGGCGAGGTACACGGCGGCCTGCCCGGCGGAGTTGGCGCCGCCGACGACGGCGACCTCCTCGTCCGCGCAGGACGGGGCCTCGGTGAGCGCGGCGCCGTAGAACACGCCTCGCCCGACGAAGTCGTCCACGCCCTCGGCGTCCAGGCGCCGGTAGGACACGCCCGTGGCGAGGATGACCGCGTGCGCGGCGATCTCCGTGCCGTCCGCCAGCCGTGCCACGCGGGCGGTGCCGCGTGCCTCCAGGGCGGTGACCTCGCCGACCTGGAGCAGCTCGGCGCCGAACCGGCCGGCCTGCAGGCGGGCGCGCTCGGCGAGCTGCGCCCCGCTCACCCCGTCGGGGAAGCCGAGGTAGTTCTCGATGCGGGAGCTCTGCCCGGCCTGGCCGCCGAGGGCGCGCCGCTCCACCACGACCGTCCGCAGGCCCTCGGACGCGCCGTACACGGCCGCGCCGAGCCCCGACGGCCCGCCGCCGACGACGATCAGGTCGTAGAACCCGGTGGACGGGGTGGCGGACAGCCCGATCGCGGACGCCAGCTCGGCGTCGGACGGCGCGGACAGCGCCGTGCCGTCCGCGGTCACGATCAGCGGCAGCTCCGGCGAGCCGGCCGCCGCGACCAGCTCGGCGCCCTCCGGGTCGCCGTCCATCAGCCAGGTGTAGGGCGCCTGGTGGCGGGCGAGGAAGTCGCGGACCTGGTAGCAGCGCGCCGACCAGCGGTGCCCGACGACCCGCAGCTGGCCCGGCGGGCGGCGGTCGGTGCGCGCCCACGCGTCGAGCTGCGCGTCGATCACCGGGTAGAACTTCTCCTCCGGCGGGTCCCACGGCTTGAGCAGGTAGTAGTCCAGGTCGACGTCGTTGATCGCGCGGATCGCGGCGTCGGTCTCGGCGTAGGCGGTGAGCAGGACCCGCCGCGCGAACGGGTACAGGTCCATGGCGCGCTCCAGGAACTCCACGCCGTCCATCTCGGGCATGCGGTGGTCGGCGAGCAGCACGGCGGTGTCCTCGCCGCGCAGCCGCAGCCCGCTCAGCGCCTCCAGGGCCTGCCGGCCGGACTCGGCGCGCACGATCCGGTACGACCCGGCGTACCTGCGGCGCAGGTCCCGGGCCACGGCCCGGGACACGCCCGGGTCGTCGTCGACCGTCAGCAGCACTGGCTTGGACAACGGGTCTCCCTCTTTTCCGGCGTCCCCGTCCGAAAGACTACGTCGGCCCGGGGATTCCGCCGCACCCGGCCGCGGGCCCCGGGTCGGGACGGCGGCGCGCCATCGGTCATCATCGGGGCATGGACCTGCGTGTTGCGCTGATCGGGTACGGCACCGGCGGCTCGGTGTTCCACGCCCCGCTGATCTCGTCGGTGCCGGGGATGCGGCTGGCCGCGGTCGTGACCGGGAACCCCGGGCGGCAGGAGGCCGTCCGTGAGCGCTACCCGGAGGCGGAGGTGTTCGACAGCGCCGACCGCCTCTGGAGCGCCCCGGAGGGCTACGACCTGGTGGTGGTGACCGCGCCGAACCGGCAGCACGTGCCGCTGGCCCGCATGGCGCTGACCTCGGGCGTCCCGGTCGTGGTGGACAAGCCTGTCGCGGCCTCGGCGGCGGACGCCCGGTCGCTGGCGGCGCTGAGCGCCGTGCGGGGGCTGCCGGTGTTCCCGTTCCACAACCGGCGCTGGGACGGCGACCACCAGACCGCCGCCCGGCTGGCCGGCTCCGGCGCCCTGGGCGACGTCCTGCGGTTCGAGTCGCGGTTCGAGCGCTGGCGCCCCGAGGTCAGGCGCACCTGGAAGGAGAGCACGGACCCCCGCGACGCGGGCGGCATCCTGTTCGACCTCGGCTCCCACCTCGTCGACCAGGCCGTCACGCTGTTCGGCCGCCCGGAACGCGTCTACGCCGAGATCGACACGCGCCGCGGCGGCGCGGACTCCCCCGACGACGTGTTCGTGGCCCTGTCGCACCCGGGCGGCACCCGCTCCCACCTGTGGATGAGCGCGACCGCCGCGCATCCCGGCCCCCGCTTCCGCGTGCTCGGCAGCCGCGCGTCCTACACGGTCTCCGGCATGGACGGCCAAGAGGACCAGCTCCGCGCGGGCCTCACCCCCAGGGACCCCGGCTACGGCATCGCGCCGCCGGAGTCCCACGGCGTGCTCGGCACCCCCGGCAAGGCGGATCCCGAGCCGACCGCCCCGGGCGCCTACCACGAGTTCTACGCGGGCGTCGTCCGCACCCTCCGCGACGGCGCGCCCCCTCCGGTGACGCTCGCCGACGCGATCACCGGCCTGGAGGTCATCGAGGCCGCCATGCGCTCGGCCCGCGAGACCACCGTCGTCCCGCTCGACGATCAATAGCGGGAGGGGCGCCGGGGCAAGGATCAGTAGCGCAGGTCGGCGAGCACGCCGTAGTGGTCGGACGGGACGACATCGTCCACGGGCCGGGCGCCGAGCAGCTCGCAGTGCACCGGATGACCGGCCCCGCCCGCGCGGGGCCAGGCGGAGAACACGTAGTCGATCCGGCGGTCGGGCCACAGGACGGGCCTCGTCCAGTGGTTCTCCCGGCTCCAGGTGTGCCCGGGGGTGCCGTCACCCGCCAGCTCCCAGGCGTCGTAGAAGACCACGCCGGGCGCGGCGACGGCGGCGCGGCCGGTGAGCATGCGGATCTCGTCGGAGTCGGGGGCCGCGTTGAAGTCCCCGCACACCACGACCGGCGCGTCGGTCCCCGCCGCCTGGCGGACGAACCCGCCGAGCGTGCGGACCTGCTCCTGGCGCTGGAGGCTGTGGCCGAGCTTCCACCCGAGCGCGGCACCGAAGACGTGGACGGGGCCGCGCGGTCCGTCGGCCCTGGCGTGCACCGCGAGGCCGGAGTCGGGGCCGTGCTCGTGCTCGTAGCCGAGCCACTGCCGCCCCACCTGGCCGAGGGGCCAGCGGGACAGCAGGGCGATGCCGGACCGCCCGCCCGGACCGGCGCCGGACGGGACGCCGCGGAACACGGTGTGCGGCAGGCCGAGTGCCTCTCCGAGCCGCTCGGCCTGCGACGCGTCGTCGTCCTCCCACGCCTCCACCAGGACGACGAGGTCGGGCGCGGCGCCGCGGAGGGTCGCGACGATCGCCCGCTCGCGCTCGCGCCAGGGCCCGTAGCGGTCCCAGACGTTCCAGGCCGCGACCCGGACCGTGGTCTCGATCAGCGGGCCGTACGGCTGCTCGATGTCATAGGCCATGACGCGAGCGTCCCAGTGCGGGCGGCGGACCGCCAGGCTCCGGGCCGCGGGGGCCGGAGAACGGGTCGGGAGAACCGGTCGGGAGAACGGGTCAGAGGACCGACACGTGGACGTGGTCGAAGTGGTTCGCGGTGATGCTGCCGCGGTCCTCCATCTGGCTCCAGCCGCCGCTGCTGCGGAAGTCGTAGATGCGCTGCTTCCAGATGATGTACTTCAGGCCGAGCCTGGAGGCGTTGTTGATCAGGTACTGGGAGACGTTGTCGCCGTGCGCCTGGGCGGAGGCGCTCGGCATCGCGCCGCCGGTGCTCTCCATGAAGTCGCAGGCGGTACCGGAGCCGTGGTCCTGCGGGTCGCCGGGGCGGGCGCAGCCGATCGACGGGAACGGGCCGAACCTGTTGTCGACCTCCACGAGGACGGTGCGCATCCGCGCGGTCATCGAGTTGCCGACGATCGGGGACTTGGTGCCGCTGGCGGCCCCGTCGGGCCGGCCGCTGCCGCTGCCGCCCCCGGTCGGAGCCCGGGTCTGGGTGACCTCGGGCTTGTACTTGGCGAGGAGCTTCTTCACGCGGGTGCGCTGGCTCTTCAGGTCCTTGATCTCTTTCTCGACCGCGTCCAGCTTCTTGCCGGCGGTCTGCTTGGACTGCTCCGCCTTGGCGGTGAGGGTCTTCAGGTTCGCCAGCCGACGGCTGTTGTTGCGGCTGATGTGCTCCATGACGGCGGCTTCGCGGACGGCGGCGCCCGGGTCGCCCGAGGAGATCATCGGGGCCGTGTCGAGGGCGCCGGTCATGTAGGCCGTCGAGGCGAGGCCGACGACGGCGGAGCGGGTGGACTCGTACTCGCGGTCGACGCGGGCGGCCTCCGCGGCGGCGCGCTCGGCGGCCTTCTTCGCCTCCTCCAGGGAGACGAGCTCGCCGCGGTACTCCTTCGAGAGCTTCTCGGACTCCGCCTTCAGCTTGGCGTACTTCTTCTTCAGGTCGGCCGGTTCCTGCGGGAGGCTCGCGGCGCTCCCGGACGCCGGGGGCAGCGCCACCGCGAGGCCCGCCGCGAGGACGAGCGCCGCCAGGCGCCGCGCGAGTGTGCGCCCGGCCGACGCGCGGGCCGTCCTGCCGGGGGGATCGAGGGCCGCCACAGATCACTCCTCAATAACAAAGCTCAAGATTGGCGGCACGCTACCACAATCGCCCATTTAGTCTCAGAAGCTTCACGAAACACATAGAGTCACACGAGAGCTACCAGAAGCGTACAGGCGAGGGCCGGGACGCCGTGTGGCGGCCCGGCCCTCACACCCGCCGCGCCGGGACGGGCCCCGGCGCTCCCCCTCATGGCCCGACGAGCTCCTCCCAGCGCGGGACCCGCGGCCGGGAGATCAGCCGCAGCCCGGCTTCGGCGACCGTCCGGTCGCCCTTGCGGTTGTTGCATCTGCCACATGCCAGGACGGTGTTCTCCCAGGTGTTCCCGCCGCCGCGCGACTGCGGGTGGACGTGGTCGATGGTGTTGCCGCGCCTGCCGCAGTAGCAGCAGCCGCCCCGGTCGCGCAGGTACACGCCGCGCTTGCTCCACGGCGGGCGCCTGCCGTGCCGCCAGCGCATCGCGACGTACCGGACGAGCCGCAGGACCCGCGGTACCGGGAAACGGCCGAAGGTCCGGCCCTCCTCCGCCTCCTCGACGACCGCCACCCCGCGAACCAGCATGCGGATGGCGTGCCGCAGGTCGACCCTTTGTAAGGGCTCGTACGACGCGTTCAGGACGAGCACGTTCATCGGTCACCTCCCCACCCTCGTGCCGCTCCCCCGCCAGGATTCGAACCTGGATATCCGCATTAACGGTGCGGAGTTCTGCCGTTGAACCACAAGGGAATACTCCGGCAATTCTGGAGGCTCCCGGGCATTCCCGGAAGCCTCCATAAGAGTGCCGAGACAGCGGCGGCGGGGCAACGTGTTTTCGCGTCCGGCACCTGCCCGGACGGTTCAGAAGGGCGGTGAAGGCCCGGTGGTCAGGGGGCGCCGGGCAGTGCGGTGACGGCGGCCTGGTATTCCATCGACTCGCGTTCCGCGCGGAAGCCGAGTTCCTCGTTCACGGCGAGCATGTGGGCGTTGTCGCCCGCGTTCTCGGTCTCGATCTCGCGGACGCCGGGCCGCGCCTCGGCCAGCCAGTCGAGCATGGCCGCCTTCACCCAGATGCCGATGCGCCTGCCGCGGTGCTCGGGGACGACGGCGGTGTCGTACTGGGCGGCGCGGCCGGTGCAGCCGTCCGGGACGACGACCTCGGTGAACCCCGCGATGGCGCCGCCGGACAGGGCGGCGACGGTGTAGAGGTCGTCGCCGCGCTTGGCGACGATCTCGGCCATCTCGCGGACGCGGTGCGCGTCCCAGACCGCCGCCTCGTACTCGGCGGGGTCCGCCATGGCGTGCTTCGCGCGGGCCAGCGCGGCGGCGTGCTCGTCCGGGACGGCTCCCCGCCAGCGGACGAGGCGGTAACCCTCGGGGCCTCCGGCCAGGAGGCGGGCCACGCGCCCGGCCGGGACGTCGTCCAGGCGGAGCAGCATGCCGCGCAGGGTCAGCACGCATTCGAAGCCGTGCGACTCCAGGAACGGGACGGCGGGCGTCCCCGCGAGGACCTGCGCGATCACGCTGGTGCGTCCGTCGGCGCGCAGCGCCCCGGCGGCGACGGTGAGCAGCCGGCCGCCGAGGCCTCGGCGGCGGTGCCCGGGGCGGACCTGGATGTCGATCTCGCCGGGGCGGCCGGCGCCGGGATCGCCGGGCAGCCGCAGCGCGGCGACCGCGACCATGTGCCCGCCGCCGGTCACGGCCCACAGCCGCCGCCGGGCTCCGGGCTCGGCGCCGAGCAGTCCCCGGGCCGTCCGCTCCGGGTCGGGCGCGGGCTCGGCTGCCGGGTCGGCGGCGTGCACGGCGGTGAGCACGTCGTGCCACCCCTGGATCTGCGCGTCCGTCGGATCATCGACCGCGATGACGTCCATCCGACTGTTGTACCTGATCGTCGCGCGGCGCGACCGGGACCCTCGGCAACCCGGGGTAACGGACTGCGGGAACGGAAGTCAGCGGCCCCGCGAGAACGCCTCCAGGATGCGCTCGGCGGCGAGGGCGGGGGTGAGGGCGCCGTCGGCGACCTCCCGTTCCAGTCCGGGCGCCAGCGTCCGGACGTCGGGGTGCGCGTGCAGCTCCGCGAGGAGGCGTTCGCGGACCATCGCCCACGTCCAGCCGACCTGCTGCCGCCTGCGGCGGGTCTCCAGCTCGCCGGACTCGCGCAGCCGCTCCTGGTGCCCGACGAGCTCGTCCCACACCTCGTCCAGCCCGGTGCCGTCCTTGGCGCTGCAGGTCAGGACGGGGGTGTCGCGGAGCCGCTCGTCGCTGCGCAGCAGCCGCAGCGCACCCGACAGCTCGCGGGCGGCGCGCTTGGCCTCCATCTTGTGCTCGCCGTCGGCCTTGTTGACCGCGATGACGTCGGCCAGTTCCAGCACGCCCTTCTTGATGCCCTGGAGCTGGTCGCCGGTGCGGGCGAGGGTCAGGAACAGGAACGAGTCGACCATCTCGGCGACGGCGGTCTCGGACTGGCCGACGCCGACCGTCTCGACGAGGACGACGTCGTACCCGGCGGCCTCCATGACGACCATCGCCTCACGGGTGGCCTTGGCGACGCCGCCGAGGGTCCCGGCCGTGGGCGAGGGCCGGATGAACGCCTTCGGGTCGGCGGCGAGGCGCTGCATGCGGGTCTTGTCGCCGAGGATGCTGCCGCCCGTCCGGGTCGAGGACGGGTCCACGGCGAGCACCGCGACCCCGTGCCCCTCCCCCGTGAGGCGGGTGCCGAGCGCGTCGATGAACGTGGACTTGCCGACGCCGGGCACCCCGGTGATCCCGACACGGCGCGCGTTCCCGGCGTGCGGGGTCAGCTCGACCAGCAGCTTCTGGGCGAGCTCCCGGTGGTCGGGGCGGCCCGACTCCACGAGCGTGATCGCCCGCGCGATCCACGCCCGCGACCCCTCGCGCACCCCGGCGGCGTACTCGTCGAGGCCGGGCTTCACTTGTCCCCGTGGCCCAGCGCGGCGGTCAGCTCGTCCAGCAGGCCGGTCGCCGCGTCCGCGAGGACGGTGCCGGGCGGGAAGATCGCCGAGGCGCCGGCGGCGCGCAGTTCGTCGAAGTCCCCGGGCGGGATGACCCCGCCGACGACGATCATGATGTCGCCGCGGCCGAGCGCGGACAGCTCCTCGCGCAGCGCGGGCACCAGCGTGAGGTGGCCGGCGGCGAGGGAGTTGACGCCGACGATGTGCACGTCGGCCTCGACCGCCTGCAGCGCGACCTCGGCCGGGGTCTGGAACAGCGGGCCCACGTCGACGTCGAAGCCGAGGTCGGCGAACCCGGTCGCGATGACCTTCTGGCCGCGGTCGTGGCCGTCCTGCCCCATCTTGGCGACCAGGATGCGCGGGCGGCGCCCCTCGGCCTCCTCGAACGCCGCGGCCGCCGCACGCGCCTTCTCGATGGCGGTCACCTGTCCCGCTTCCTCCCGGTAGACGCCGGAGATCGTACGGATCTGCGCGGCGTGCCGCCCGTAGGCCTTCTCCAGCGCGTCCGAGATCTCGCCGACGGTCGCCTTGGCGCGGGCGGCCTCGATGGCGAGGGCGAGGAGGTTGCGCTCCAGACCGGACCCGCGGGTGCCGTTCTCGGCGGCCTCGGCGGCGCGGGTCAGCGCGTCCAGCGCCGACGCCGTCGCGGGCTCGTCGCGGTCCTCGCGGAGCCGGCGCAGCTTGTCGATCTGCTGCGCGCGGACGGACGCGTTGTCGACCTTGAGGACCTCGATCTCCTGCTCGGTGTCCGGGCGGTACTTGTTGACGCCGATGACGGGCTGCCGGCCGGAGTCGATGCGGGCCTGGGTGCGGGCGGCGGCCTCCTCGATGCGCAGCTTGGGCAGCCCCTCGTCGATCGCCTTCGCCATGCCGCCGGCCTGCTCGACCTCGGTGATGTGGTCCCACGCGCGGCGGGCCAGGTCGTGGGTGAGCCGCTCAACGTAGGCGCTGCCGCCCCACGGGTCGATGGTGCGGGTCGTCCCCGACTCCTGCTGGAGGAGCAGTTGGGTGTTGCGGGCGATGCGGGCCGAGAAGTCGGTCGGGAGGGCGAGGGCCTCGTCCAGCGCGTTGGTGTGCAGCGACTGGGTGTGCCCCTGCGTGGCGGCCATGGCCTCGATGCAGGTGCGGGCGACGTTGTTGTAGACGTCCTGGGCAGTGAGGGACCAGCCGGACGTCTGCGAGTGCGTCCGCAGCGACAGCGACTTGGGGTTGCGCGGGCCGAACTCCTTCACCAGCCGCGCCCACAGCAGCCGGGCGGCGCGGAGCTTGGCGACCTCCATGAAGAAGTTCATCCCGATCGCCCAGAAGAACGACAGGCGGGGCGCGAACGCATCGATGTCCAGGCCGGCCTCGCGCCCCGCGCGGATGTACTCGACTCCGTCGGCGAGGGTGTAGGCCAGCTCCAGGTCCGCCGTGGCCCCGGCCTCCTGGATGTGGTAGCCCGAGATCGAGATGGAGTTGTACTTCGGCATCCGCTGCGAGGTGAACGCGAAGATGTCGGAGATGATCCGCATCGACGGCTGCGGCGGGTATATGTAGGTGTTGCGGACCATGAACTCTTTGAGGATGTCGTTCTGGATGGTCCCGGCGAGCGCCTCCGGCTCCACGCCCTGCTCCTGCGCCGCGGCGATGTAGAGCGCGAGGACGGGCAGGACGGCGCCGTTCATGGTCATCGACACGCTCATCCTGTCGAGCGGGATGCCGTCGAAGAGCTGCCGCATGTCGTAGATGGAGTCGATCGCCACACCGGCCATGCCGACGTCTCCGGAGACGCGCGGGTGGTCGGAGTCGTAGCCGCGGTGGGTCGCGAGGTCGAACGCGACCGACAGGCCCTTCTGCCCGGCCGCGAGGTTGCGCCGGTAGAAGGCGTTGGACTCCTCGGCGGTGGAGAAACCGGCGTACTGCCGGATCGTCCACGGCTGCGTCGCGTACATCGCCGGGTAGGGGCCGCGCAGGTACGGCGCGATGCCGGGATAGGTGTCGAGGAAGTCGAGCCCGGCCAGGTCGTCGCCGGTGTAGAGGGGGCGGACGCCGATGCCCTCCGGGGTGTCCCAGGTCTGGGCGTCGGGGTCGGCCCCGGTGGTCTCGGCCGCCGCGGCGCGCCACCGCTTGGCGGCCTCCTCGGCGGAGGGCGCCGTCCCGAGCCCGATCTCGCTGAAGTCGGGGATCATTCGTTCACTCCCAGCTCGTGGAGGGTGGTCTCCAGAACCCCGATCGCGTCGCATCCCGCGTACACGCCGGAGTCGACCCCCTCATACGTTCCCTTACCCGCGAGCCAGACCTTCACCGCACCCGCTTCGCGCAGAACCCTCGCCGCCTCCGCGGCCTGCTCGCCGTACACCTTGTCGCTTGAGCAGAGGCAGGCGACGGACGTGCCGGACGTGCCGAACTCCTCGGGTGCGCCGCTGACCGTCTCGATCCCGCCCGCCTGGAACAGGTTGGCGGCGAACGAGGCGCGGGCCGTGTGGACGGCGATGGGCCCGAGCGTCGCGAGGAACACCCGGGGGCGGGCGCCGGTCGCGCCGGCGTGGGCGTCTGAGCGGTCGCGGAGCGCCTCGAAGTCCTGCGCGTACGTGACGACGGGCAGGCCGCCGCATGGTTCGCCCCGGGTCCGCCCGTCCGGTGCGTCCGGGGCCGGCTCCCGCTCGGGCAGGGTTTCGTCGAGGTTGGGGAACTCGCTGACGCCGGTGAGCGGGGCCTTGCGCCGGGCGATGTCCGCGCGGCGCCGCGCCCAGGTCGCGGCGAGCCGCTCGGCGACGAGCCCCGATTCGAGGGCGGCGGCGAGGCCTCCGGCCTTCTCGATCTCGGTGAACCACGTCCAGGCGGCCTGGGCCAGCCCCTCGGTGAGGCTCTCGGTGTACCAGGATCCGCCGGCCGGGTCGACGACGCGCGCGAGGCTCGACTCCTCCAGCAGCAGCGTCTGGGTGTTGCGGGCGATGCGGCGGGCGAAGCCGTCCGGCAGCCCGAGCCGGGCGTCGAACGGCTGGACGGTCACCGCGTCGGCGCCGCCGGTCCCGGCGGCGAACGTCGCGATCGTGGTGCGGAGCATGTTCACCCACGGGTCGCGCCGCGTCATCATCGCCGACGACGTCACCGCGTGGACGCGCGCGGAGGTCCCCTCGGCTGCCCCGCTGACCTCGGCCACCCGCGCCCACAGGCGGCGCAGCGCGCGGAGCTTGGCGATCGAGGAGAACTGGTCGGCGTTCACGGCGAGGCGGAACTCGATCTGCCCGAACGCCTCGTCCGCGCTCAGCCCCGCGCCGGTCAGGGCCCGCAGGTAGGCGACGCCCGCCGCGACGGCCGCGCCGAGCTCCTCGGCGTCGCCGCCGCCCGCGTCGTGGTAGGGGGTCCCGTCGGCGACGACGGCGCGCAGCTTCGGGAACTCGCGGACGCAGCGGACGGCCAGGTCGGCGGCGCCCTCCAGCGGGCCGGGCGTCCCGGTGCGGGCCGCGAGCCCGAGCGGGTCGGCGCCGAGGTTGCCGGACGCGTCCGCCGCGTTCCCGCGCTCGGTCACCAGGGCCAGGAACGCCTCCGCGGCCTCGGCCGTCTGCCGCCCGGCGTCCAGCACGACCGGCGCGAGGTCGAGGAGGACGCCGCGCAGCGCCTCGGCGAGCCCGGTCACGGGCAGCCCGCCGTCGCCGAGCCGCAGCCACAGGGAGGTGGCGCCGTTCTCCAGGTCGGCGAGGACCGCCTCCCGGGTGACCGCCGGATCGGGGTGCGCGTGCCGCTGCCGGACGTCCCACCCGGCGACGCCCTCGCCGTCCGGCCGCACCTCGCGGACGTACGGCGCGAGCCCGGGGCGTCCCGGCGGGGCGTCGTCGCGCGTGTAGAGCGCGGCGATCGGCACCCCGTCGCACGACTCGCGGGTCAGCAGACCCTCGATCTCATCGAGGGGGGTGTCCTCCGTCGCCGCGCCGGATTTGCGCAGCACCCCCTTCACCATCTCCCGCCACCGGTCGCGTTCGGCCGGGGGGAAGGCGGCGGCCAGTTCGAGTTCGTCAGGCGGCACCGTCATGCCCTGGATCGTAGGCGAGCGACCGAATCCCGCTCTGAACCGGGGTCCCACTGCCGGGGGAACCGCGCGTCCGCCCAGGACCGGGCGGGGTGCGCAGGTTAACGGTGCGGGCTCCGGGAAGGGAGGGTCCATGACCTTGGAAAACCTCCCCGGTGACCTCTACCAAATGCAGGAACTGCTCGATGATCGGGAACAGGAGATCGTCGGGCGGGTGCGCGCCTTCCTGGACTCGAAGGTCGCGCCGATCGCGAACGACTGCTGGGCGCGGGCCGAGTTCCCGCACGACCTGATCCCCGGCTTCGGCGAGCTCGGCATCGCCGGGCTCCCCCACGACGAGTGCCCTGGCGAGAAGCCGAGCAGCCTGCTGACCGGGTTCCTCGCGATGGACATGGCCCGCGTGGACCCGTCCATGTCCACGTTCTTCGGCGTCCACAGCGGCCTCGCGATGGGCAGCATCGGCCGGTGCGGCTCACAGGAGCAGCGCGAGCGGTGGCTGCCCGCGATGGGGCGGATGGAGAAGATCGGCGCGTTCGCGCTCACCGAGCCCGAGGGCGGGTCGGACGTTGCGCTCGGGCTGCGCACCACCGCGCGCCGCGACGGCCACGAGTGGGTGCTGAACGGCGCCAAGCGCTGGATCGGCAACGCCACGTTCGCCGACCACACCGTCGTGTGGGCGAAGGACGAGGCGGACGACCAGGTGAAGGGTTTCGTCGTCGGCAAGGACACGCCCGGGTTCACCGCCACCCGCATCGAGAACAAGATCGCGCTGCGGACCGTCCAGAACGCCGACATCGTCCTGGAGGACTGCCGCGTCCCCGAGGCCGACCGGCTCGCGGGGGCGAACAGCTTCAAGGACACGGCGGCGATCCTGCGCCGGACGCGCAGCGGCGTCGCCTGGCAGGCCGTCGGCGTCATGCTCGCCGCCTACGAGATCGCCCGCGACTACGCGGTGGAGCGCGAGCAGTTCGGCCGGCCGATCGCCCGGTTCCAGCTCGTCCAGGACCTGCTGGTCAAGATGCTCGGCAACACCACGGCCGCGCTCGGCATGGTGGTGCGGCTCGCCCAGCTCCAGGACAGCGGCCGCTACCGCGACGAGCACTCGGCGCTCGCCAAGGCGCACTGCACCACCCGCATGCGGGAGGTGGTCGGCTGGGCGCGCGAGCTGATGGCCGGCAACGGGATCGTGCTCGACTACGACATCGGGCGGTTCGTCGCCGACGCCGAGGCGCTCTACTCCTACGAGGGCACCAGGGAGATCAACACGCTGATCGTCGGGCGCGCGGCGACCGGGCACGGCGCGTTCGTCTGACGCCTCCGCCGGGAGCCTGCTCTCCGGCGGTCCACGGCATACCCCGGAGGGGCCTTCGGCGAGGGGCGTTGCTAGAGTTCGGCGTCGTAGACCCCGACAGAAGCAGCCCCCGACCGAGCCTGTGAGGATGACGAACGCATGTCGACTGGCCACCACGCCGGACGCCCCAAGTCCTGGGTCGCCGTGACCATCATCTTCATCGGGTTCACCATCGGCGGCGTCGGCATGGTCATGGGCCCGGACTGGATCGTCTTCGGGATCGGGGCGGCGGTGACCGTGCTCGGCGGCATCGTCGCGCTGGCCGTCGACATCATGTCCGACGTCGTCGTCGACGAGCCCCAGCAGTAGCGTTGTTCGGCCGTCCTCCGCTCGAGGAGCGGATCGCCGCACGGCAGCGCGAACGCGGGCCTCTCAAGCCGGGCAAGGTCTTCCCGCACGCCCCCGCCAAGTTCCTGTTCTTCTTCGGCATCGGCGTGGTGGTCGTCACCCACCTCATCGCGCTGTCGCTGTACTTCTTCGATAGCGGCCCCTGACCTTCCGGCGGGTGCGAACGGGGCGGCGACCACGTACGGTCGGAGTGAGTGGCCGTTGCGTCGCCCCCGAGCCCGAGGTGGTGGGATGGCCCTGCGTTTCGGTATCGAGGAAGAGTACTTCGTCGTCGATCCCGTCTCCCGGGAGGTCGTCCCCCGGGCCGCCGCCGTCGTGCGGCGGGCGACCGCCACGCTGGGCGAGCGCGCCTCCACCGAGCTGGTCGACTTCCTCGCCGAGGCCAAGACGCCGCCGTGCGACGACCTGGACAAGCTCGACGAGCAGGTCCGGTCGATGCGGTCGGCGATGGCGGCGGCCGCCGCCGCCGAGGGCGTCCGGCTCGCCGCGACCGGGACGCCCGTGCTGGGCGAGGTGATCCCCGCCCCGATCAGCGGCGGTCAGCGCTACGCCGAAAGCCGCGCGGTCTACCGGGGCCTGGACGACGAGCAGAGCATCTGCTCCTGCCACGTCCACGTGGAGATGCCCGACCGGGAGCGCGCGATCCAGGTCAGCAACCATCTGCGCCCCTGGCTGCCGACACTGCTGGCCATGACGGCGAACTCGCCGTACTGGGCCGGGCGCGACACCGGCCACTCGTGCTGGCGGGTGATGGCGTGGGCGCGGTGGCCGGTGGCGGGCCCGCCGCCGTTCTTCGAGTCGTCGGCGCACTACGACGATCTCGTCGGGACGCTGCTGGACTGCGGCGCCCTGATGGACACCGGCACGATCTTCTGGGACGTGCGGCCGTCGGCGCGCCTGCCCACCGTGGAGATCCGGCTCGCCGACGTCGCCCCGACCGCCGGTGACGCCGCCGTGTTCGCCGCGCTCATCCGGGCGCTGGTGCAGGTCTCGGCCGCGGCGGTGGACGCGGGCGAGCGGCCCCCCGACCCGTCTCAGGAGATGCTGCGCGCGGCGTACTGGCTGGCGGCGCGGGACGGCCTGGCCGGGACGGGCGTGGACGTGCGCACGGGCCGGCCGGCCGGTTTCCGGGAGCTGGCGGGCGACCTGCTGGCGCACGTGCTGCCCGCGCTGCGCGACAGCGGGGACCTCGGCGCCGCCGCCCGCGGCCTCCGCCGCCTGCTGACGGGCGGGACCGGCGCCGAGCGGCAGCGCGGCGCCTACCGCAGGCGCGGCCGGCTGACCGATGTGGTGGACGCGGCGATCCTGCGGGACCGGTGATCTTCGCGGAAGCGATTCGGCGGCGCGCGGAGGCGTTTCGATGGCCAGAAACGTGATTTTACGGTCATCACCTGGTTTTCGTGGGTCACCAGCGGGTAATCGTGGAGTTGGCCGTTGTTCAGCAGAAGTATTCGTCTGACCTCGGGGGATGCGCGTGCAGGTCGCCCTCGCGCGAGCGTCCCCCGCCGCGTACCCTCGATCTGATGCACGTGCATTCGACATCGTCCCGAACGGAGTGACCGCGCGATGAGCCAGAGGCCCGGGGGGCCGGGTCGGCTGCCGCGCGGCGCGTTCGCCCACCCCGCTCTCCTCTACCGCGACGACGGAGAGTACCTCGCCGGCACCGTGCCGTTCGTCCGCGCGGGCCGCGAGGCCGGCGAGCCGGTGGCCGTGGCGGTGCCGGGCGCCCGCCTGGGCGCGCTGCGCGCGGCACTGGGCCCGGCGGCCGACGGGGTCACCTGGCTGGACATGTCCGAGGCGGGACGCAACCCGGGCCGCATCATCCCGGGGGTCCTGCGCGAGTTCGCCGACCGGCACACCGCGGGGCGCGTGCGGATCATCGGCGAGCCGGTCTGGCCCGGCCGGTCGGTCGCCGAGTACCCGGCCTGCGCCCAGCACGAGGCACTGATCAACCTCGCGTTCGAGGGGCGCGAGGTGTCGATCCTGTGCCCCTACGACGTGGCCGGCCTGCCGCCGGCCGCGATCGCCGACGCCCGCGCCACCCACCCGGTGGTGATCGACCACCGCGGCGAGCACGTGAGCGGCGACTACGCGCCCGACCGGATCGTGCGCGCCTACAACCGTCCGCTGCCGGAGCCGCCTGGCGCCGTCTCGATGAGCTTCGACCTCGACGCGCTGCCGCTCGTCCGCGAGTTCGCCTGCCGGCACGCGGCGCGCCTCGGCCTCGCCGCCGACGCGGTGGGCGATCTGGAGCTCGCCGTGAACGAGCTCGCCGCCAACTCCTGCCTGCACGGCGGCGGGGCGGGCACCGCGCGGCTGTGGGCGGAGGACGGCCACGTCCTCTGCGAGATCCGGGACGCCGGGACGATCGCCGACCCGCTCGCCGGGCGGCACCCCTCCGACATGCGCCCCAACGGCGGCCGGGGCATCCTCATGGTGAACCAGGTGGCCGACCTCGTCCGCGTCCACACGGGCCCGGACGGCACCGCCGTCCGCGTCTACATGCGCAAGTGAGGCGGGCCGCCCAGGGGCGTTCATGACCGGGGCCGTTCACGGCCGGGGGCGCCGCCGGCCGATGCGGCGGCGCGGCTTGTACACCGACAGGGCCGTGGCGGCGAGGAGCATGACGGCCTGGGCGGAGACGACCGCGACCTGCGTCCACTGCCGCCCGGCGGACGGGCTCGCGCCGCCGGCGGTGGCGTCCGCCATGACCTCGGGCGTGAACAGCACCATCCCCACGAGGACCACCCCGATCAGCAGCAGCAGCTTGGCGAACACCCAGTAGTGGCGGGCGACGCCCCACCGGCTCCCGAGGCCGAGCGCGATCCCGCTGAACAGCGAGATGAAGCTGAGGGGGATGCCGCCGCCGAACACCAGCACGCTCATGAGCCGGTAGGCGGAGTGCGCGAGCGCCGCGTCGGAGGTCTGCGTCGCGGTGAGGTTGAGCAGCACCAGGACCCACACCTCGCCGAGCAGCGCGACGGACGAGACCACGTGCACGACCGTGATCAGCTTGCGGGTGGAGGGCCTGGGCCGCCACCACTGCCGGTCTGCGGCGGACGGACCGGGCCGCGGCCGTAGGCCGGCGGAGTGCGGCTGTGACTGGGTGACCGACATCTCGACGCTCCTGACTTCTGTGGCGACAGCCAGATCGTCCGGCGGCGGTACCGGGTCCGTCGTCGGGCCGCCGGAGGCATCCGGCCTGCTTCCGGAGGCGCAACCCCGCTCCCGGTTCCTGCGCCCGGCGCGGTAGGCGGCGGAGATGGCGGGACTCGGCGGGACTCGGCGGCTGGACCAGGTGTAGCGAACGCACGACGGGAATGATCCGTGCGGTCGTTCACTTTCGATCGTCAGGGGGAACAATGCGCATTCTCGCTCGCGCTCACCAGATGCCCGTCAGGCTGATCGTCGGCGCCTTCGTGCTGAACTCCGGCGTGTCGAAGCTCAAGGGCGTCGAGGAGGCCGCCGAGCCGACCCACGGCATGGCCAAGACCGCCTACCCCTTCCTGGAGAAGCAGGACCCTCGGGACTTCGTCCGCAAGCTCGGCGCCGCCGAGGTGGCGCTCGGCACCGCGCTGATCGTGCCGCTGGTCCCGTCGGCGCTCGCGGGCGCGGCGCTCACCGCGTTCTCGGGCGGGCTGACCGGCCTTTACCTGCGGATTCCCGGCATGCGGGAGCCCGGCGGGCTGCGTCCCACCCAGCAGGGCACGGCGCTCGCGAAGGACAGCTGGCTCGTCGGCATCGGCTCCGCGCTCGTGCTGGAGGAGCTCGGCCGGGCCCGCGCCGAGCGCCGCGCCCGCTGCTGAACCGGCGACGGCAGGGGCCGGGTTCGCGCCATTGGCGCCGTAGCTGTGGGATTGCTCACAGTGAGCGATGCCGCGGCTCCTCTCCGGCATCGCCGCCGCCCGCACGGCAGCCCTGCTCCCGCCGGTCTTCCGGCCTTGCGCTCGCGTCACGCTGAGTCAGCCGCGCGTGCGCCGCGTTAGGGCGATGTCCCTTCGCCCGTCAGAGACGGCGACCGTCCGCACCTATGGTGGCGCGGATGGCGGCGAACACCCTCACCCCGCGAAAAGGACAGATCGGCTCCCGCGCGGAGCAGGCGCCCCGGATGGGCTGGCTCGACGCCCTGCGCGGCATCGCCGCGATGGTGGTGGTGTTCGAGCACTCCCTGGACGTGCTGCTGCCCGAGGTCCGCCAGACGGCCAGTCCCTGGTTCGACTTCGGCCGGTACGGGGTGTTCGTGTTCTTCATCGTCAGCGGCTACGTCGTGCCGTTCTCCCTGGAGCGGCGGGGAAGCGTCCGGGAGTTCTGGGCCGGGCGGTTCTTCCGGCTGTACCCGGCCTGGTTCGTGGCGGTCGCGCTCGCCCTGCTGCTCGGCGCGGCCGGCGCGTCCTACGGGCTGCCGGGCGGGCTCGGCGACCGTCCGTGGGCCTCCGCCGTCGCGCACCTGACGATGCTCCAGGACCTCCTGGGCGTGCCGAACGTCGTCAACGTCTTCTGGACGCTCACCTACGAGATGGTCTTCTACCTGCTGGTGACGGCGATGTTCGTCGCCGGCGTCCACCGTTCCAGCGCCCGGGTGGCGCTGGGGTTCGGCGTGGGCGCGGCCATCATGGGCGTGGCGCTGCCGTCCGGCCTGCTGGTCTCCCGGTGGCCCGACGGGACGATCCTCGTCACCGTGCTGCTCCTGGCCGGCGGCCTGGCCGCGATGATCAGCGGGCGGCGCGGGGCGCGCCGGGCCGGGGTCGCGGTCGTGGCGACGCTGGCGCTGACCCTGCTCGTCCTCAACAGCCGCATCGGCGCGATCGAGAGCCTGTGCATCATCGCCACGATGTTCGCCGGGACGGCCGTCCGCGGCGTCCAGGACGGGCGCCTGCGCACCTGGCCCGCCATCGCGATGATCGCGGTCGTCCCCGTCTTCACGCTGGCCGCGGGCCTGCGCAGCCCGACCACGTGGGCGCTGCACGCCAACCCGGACCCGCTCGGCGTCGACTGGTCCATCGCCGTGGGCGCCGCGTGGCTGACGTTCCTGGGGGGCCTGGCGCTGCGCCGCCACCGGATGCCCCGGTTCCTCGTGTGGTCCGGGCTGATCAGCTACTCGCTCTACCTGCTGCACCCGCTGGTCATCCAGGGGATCTGGCACGCCGCCGGGCGCGACCCGGGCAGCCTTCCCGGGCTCGTCCGGCTGGGCTGGGGGGTGGCGCTGGTCGCGGCGGTGCTCGTCTCCGCGTCCCTCGCGCACCGCTATGTCGAACGTCCGGCGCAGCGCCTCGGACGCCGCCTGACCGCCCGGTGGTCGTCCCGGCGCCGCGGCGCACCGGAACCCGCCCGATCTTGACCGAGGCCGGCCCGGACCCCGGGCGGCGGCGGCCTTCAGGGTGATGACAGCGTTTCGTTTTCTTGCTTAAGGTGAGGCCGGTCCACCCCCAGCCAGCCCCCACGGCGGAACGGATAGCGGATGTCACAAGGGCCGATGCCCGCCGAGCTGCCCGACCTGTTGCGCCAGCACCTCCAGTCCGCTGTCGCCGAGATGGAGCGGGAGATCCGCGACCAGGTGCCCGAGTACGCGGGCGACGACGGCGGCGAGTACGCCCAGCGCGTGGAGCGGACGGTCAGTGACACCGTCGCGTTCTTCGTCGACTCCGTCGACCACCCGAACGCCGACGCGCGGAAGCTGACCGAGCTGTACATGCAGCTCGGGGAGCAGGAGGCCAGGTCGGGCCGGAACCTGGACGCCCTGCAGAACGCGATGCGGGTGAGCAGCCAGGTCGCCTGCCGCCGGTTCATCAAGGACGCCTACCGGCTCGGCTGGTCGCGCGAGACCCTGGGGCGGCTGACCGACTCGCTGTTCATGCTGCTCGCGCGGGTCGCCGACGCCGCCGCACAGGGGTACGCGCGCCAGCAGGGGCAGCTCGCGACCGAGCGGGAGCGCCGCCGGGACCGGCTGCGGGACCAGCTGATCGCCGAGCCGCCGCCCGCGCCGGAGGCGATCTCCGAGCTGGCGGTGGCCGCCCGCTGGGACCTGCCGAAGAGCATCGGCCTTGTCGCGCTGCCCGCGGGCGCGCCCGCCGGGGCGCGGATCCTGCCGCCCGGGGTGCTGGCCGACTGGGACGCGCCGGTCCCGTTCCTCGTGGTGCCCGACCCGGAGGGCCCCGGGCAGGACCGGCTGTGGCCGGCGCTGCGGCGGCTCGGGACGGCGGCGATCGGGCCGACCGTCCCGCTCGGGCAGGGCGCCGTCTCGCTGCGCTGGGCCCGGCACGCGCTGACGCTGGCGGAGCGGGGACTGCTGCCGGGCGGCGCCCCGGTCCGGTGCGTGGACCACATCGCGCCGCTGGCGACGCTCGCCGCGGAGGAGCTGGTCGGCGCGACCGCGGGGACCGTCCTCGGGCCTCTGCTCGACCTGGCTCCGGCGCGCCGCCGGCCGCTGGCCGAGACCCTCCTGACGTACCTGCAGTGCGGCGACAACGCGGTGATCGCGGCGGAACGGCTGCACATCCACGAGCAGACCGTCCGGTACCGGCTGCGCCGCATCGCCGAGCTGACCGACGGGCGTTTCACCGAGCTGGACGGCAGGCTCGACGTGATGCTGATGCTGAGCTGGCTGGTGCGGACCGCCCGCGCCGAGGAGACGGCGTAGCGGCCGCCGGCCCCTACAGGAACGCGGCGACGCGCTTGCCGAAACTTCTCCGGGGCGACGGTCTCGACGCCGAGCCCGAGTAGCGCCCCGAGGCGGCGACGGCGGTCTGGACGGCGGCGGCGTAGGCGGCCTGGTCGCCGATCTCGGTGCTGGCCGGTGTCTCGGTCATGACGACATCATGCCTGGTGCCACCGACATTTCCGGGCGCGTCAGGGTCCCCTGGACGGGCCCTCGCGGTGCCTGGCGGCGGCCGCGGAGCGCGACAGCAGCGCCACCCCGGCGGTGAGGAGGACGGCGCTGACCGAGACGGCGGCGAACGCCGCCGCCGTCCGGGGCGGCATCGTGTCGAAGGCGAGGACGGCCACCAGATAGGAGGCGATCGGGTTGGTCATCGTCATCGCCGTCATCGCCGCGGGCAGCGACCCGGCGGCGAACGCCCGCTGCTCGATCACCAGCCCGAGCAGGGTGCTTCCCGCCAGGGCGTAGCCGGGCCAGTCCGCGGCGGTGGCCGCGACGCCCTCGTCGACGAGACTCGCGGTGGTGAGCTTGATCAGCACGGCGCTCGCGGCGAAGCACAGGCCCGCGCAGACGCCGAGCAGCGCGGCCCGCACCGGTCCCCTGCGCAGCCACGCGGCCCGGGACAGCACGATGATGAGCGGCGCGGCGATCAGCCCGGCGAGCAGCAGCCGCGGCCGCGACGGCTCGCCCGCGGGCGGGATGGCGCCCGGAACCGTGAACAGGACCGCCAGGCCCGCCGACACGGCGATGCCGCCGAGGACGTCCATCCGGGCGGGGCGGCGGCCCGTTCCGGCCGGCCCGAGCAGGATGGTGAAGACCAGCTGGGTGACCAGCAGCGGCTGCACGACGGCGGTGGAGCCGAAGTGCAGGGCGGTGGCCTGGGCGAAGAACCCGGCCATGTTCACGCCCCAGCCGGTGAGCCAGACGGGGTCGCGGAGCAGCCTGCGGGTCAGGCCGTGCGCGGCGGTGGCGTCCATGCCGCCGTGCACGGCGCGCCTGGCGGCGCGGTACTGGATCGTGGCGGCCGCGGCGAACAGGAACGCTGCGAGCAGGCCGAACCCTGCCGGCAGCGCCATCTCCGCACCGGCGGCGGCCGCCTCGGACCGGACCACCATGCCTCCCGCGTCCTCAGACCACGCGCCGCCCCGTTCCGATCATCCTTCCCCACCTCCGGCCGTTTCCCGCGAACCTCTTGACCTCGGCGGCAAACGGGCATAAATACAAGAGAAACAAAATCAAACGGGAGGGAAACCACATGAACCGGGGAACGGCGCCCGCATGATCGTCACGGTGACGCTCAACCCGAGCCTCGACCGCACGATCGACGTGGACGTGCTGACCCGCGGCGCGGTGATCCGGGCGCGGTCGGCGCGGCTGGACCCGGGCGGCAAGGGCGTCAACGTCTCCCGGGCCCTGCTGGCCAACGGCGTCGCGTCCACCGCCGTGGTCGCGGTCGGCGGCACCGACGGCGACCAACTGCGCCGGCTGCTGGAGGCCGAGGGCATGCGGGTCCGCGCCGTCCGGGTCGCGGGCCGCACCCGGTCCAACGTGACCGTCGTCGAGCCGGGCGGCGTCGTCACCAAGCTGAACGAGCCCGGCGGCCCGCTCGACCCCGGCGAGCTGGACGAGATCGGCGCCGTCGTGGAGGCCGAGGCCGGCGCCGCGAGCTGGGTGGTCGGCTGCGGGAGCCTGCCGCCCGGCGTCCCCGACGGCACCTACGCCGAGCTGTGCCGCAGGTTCGGGCCGGACGGCATCCGCGTCGCGGTCGACTCCAGCGGCGCGGCGCTGCGCGCGGCCGTCCCCGCCGGGCCCGATCTGATCAAGCCGAACCGCGAGGAGCTCGCCGAGGCCGTCGGCGGCCCGGTCGGCACCGTCGCCGACGTCGTCGGGGCCGCCGGGGAGCTGCGGGCCCGCGGGGCCCGCGCGGTCCTGGTCAGCCTCGGCGCCGAGGGCGCGGTGCTCGTCGACGACGACGGCGTGCTCACCGGCGATGCGCCCGTCACCCGGCCGCGCAGCACGGTCGGCGCCGGCGACGCGCTGCTCGCCGGGTTCCTCGCCGCCGGCGCCCGCGGACCCGGCGCCCTGGCCGAGGCGCTCGCCTGGGGCGCGGCGGCCGTCTCGCTGCCCGCGAGCCGGGTGCCGGGCGCGGCCGACATCCGGCGCGACATCGTCCGCATCCATCCCCGGCCGGACCTCACCCGGCCGCTCGTCACCTAGCCCACGCCCGTCTCACCGACCCCGGTCACCGACACCCCGCAGCACCCACCCCCGATCGACAGGAGGCCCGGGATGGCCACCGATTACACCCCAGAGCCCACAGGCAGCGGGCTCCGAGCGCAGGTCCAGCGTTTCGGCGGCAAGCTCGCCGGGATGGTCATGCCGAACATCGGCGCGTTCATCGCCTGGGGCCTGATCACCGCGCTGTTCATCCCCACCGGCTGGCTGCCCAACGAAGAGCTGGGCGAGCTGGTCGACCCGATGATCAAGTTCCTGCTGCCGCTGCTGATCGGCTACACCGGCGGCCGGATGGTGCACGGCCAGCGCGGCGCGGTCGTCGGCGCGGTCGCCACCGTCGGCATCATCGTCGGCTCCGACGTGCCGATGTTCCTCGGCGCGATGATCATCGGCCCGCTCACCGCGTACCTGCTGAAGCAGTTCGACGAACTCGTCCAGGACCGCATCCGGCCCGGGTTCGAGATGCTCGTCGACAACTTCTCCGCCGGGATCGTCGGCGGCGCCATGGCGGTCGCGGGCAACCAGGGGATCGGCCCGGTCATGAACACCTTCTCCGAATGGGCCGGGGACGGGGTCGGCTGGCTTGTCGACCACGACGTGCTGCCGCTCACGTCCGTGCTCATCGAGCCCGCGAAGGTGCTCTTCCTCAACAACGCCGTCAATCACGGCGTCCTCGGCCCGCTCGGCGTCCAGCAGGCCGCCGAGACCGGCAAGTCCGTGCTGTTCATGCTGGAGTCCAACCCCGGGCCCGGCCTGGGCGTCCTGCTCGCGTACTGGTTCTTCGGGCCGCGGCGGCTGCGCCCGACGGTCCCGGCCGCCGCGATCATCCACTTCTTCGGCGGCATCCACGAGATCTACTTCCCGTACATCCTGATGAAGCCGCGGATGATCCTCGCCGCGATCGCGGGCGGCATGACCGGCGTCGCGATCTTCATGGCGTCGGGCACCGGCCTGGTCGCGACCCCGTCGCCCGGCAGCATCTTCGCCTATCTCGCGCAGACCCCGCGCGGCGCGGGCAACTGGATCGGCGTCTACACCGGCATGCTGGCCTCCACGGCCGTCTCCTTCGGCGTCGGCGCCGCGCTGCTCGGCTTCGGCAAGCTCGCCGAGCCCCGCGCCGACGGCGACGACTCCGAGGAGAAGGCGGCCGAAGACAAGGCGGCCGACGAGAAGGCGGCCGACGAGTCCGCGACCGAGGAGAAGGCCGCCGAGGAGAAGGCCACGGAGGAGACCACCGCCGGCTGACACCGCCTGCCAACACAACCCCGTCCGAAAGGCACCACGATGAACGGCAAGGACATCCGCAAGCTCGTCATCGCCTGCGACGCCGGCATGGGCAGCAGCGTCATGCTCGCCGGGCAGCTCCGCAAGGCGCTGAAGAAGACGGACGTGACGGTCGTGCACACGCCCGTCGACTCCGTCCCCGGCGACGCCGACGTGATCGTCACCCACACGGGCCTCGCCGACCGCGCGCGGCGCGGTTCCGGCGACGTCCCGGTCATCGCGTTCGAGGTCTACATCGGCGACCCCGCCGTCGACCGGCTGGTCAAGGCGATCAAGGACGGCGGTGAGATCGGTGCCTGACAAGGCCGCCGGGCTGCTCGCCCCGGAGGCGATCAGGCTGGACGCCCGCGCGGACGGCCGCGACGACGCCGTCCGGGTCTGCGGGCAGGTGCTGGTGGACATCGGCGCCGTCGAGCCCGGCTACATCGGCGCGATGCTGGAGCGGGAGCGGTCGATCTCCACCTATCTCGGCGAGGGGGTGGCCATCCCGCACGGCACGAACGAGGGCCGCGACCTCATCCGCCGGGACGCGCTCGCCTTCGTCAGGTTCCCCGAGGGGACGGACTGGAACGGGAACCCCGTCACCGTCTGCATCGCGATCGCGGCGCGCGGCGACGGGCACATGGAGATCCTCGCCGAGCTGGCCCAGGTGCTCATGGACCCGGGCAAGGCGCGCGACCTGCGCGAGGCCGCTGAGCCGGACCGGATACTCGCCCTCCTCGCCCCGCAGGACGACGAACAGCAACCGACAGATCCGCTACAGACAGGACAGGGACACGCCGTATGAAGGTCGCCCGTTTCTACGCACCCGGCGACATCCGCCTGGAGGACGCGCCGGAGCCGGTGCCCGGCCCCGGCGAGCTGAAGATCCGCGTCCGCAACTGCTCGACGTGCGGGACCGACGTCAAGATCTCCCGGTTCGGGCACCACCACATCGCGCCGCCGCGGGTGATGGGGCACGAGATCGCGGGCGAGGTCACCGAGGCGGGCGCCGGCGCCGGGGGCTGGACGGCGGGCGACCGCGTCCAGGTCATCGCCGCCGTCCCGGACGGCGGGTGCGCCGAGTGCCGCCGCGGCCGGATGACGGTCTGCACCGCGCAGGAGTCGATGGGATACCACTACGACGGCGGCTTCGCCGAGTACATGATCGTCCCGGCGAAGGTCCTGGCGGTGGACGGGGTGAACCGGATCCCGGACGGGGTGTCGTTCGCGGAGGCGTCGGTGGCCGAGCCGCTGGCCTGCGTCCTCAACGGCCAGGAGCTGGCGGGCGTCGGCGAGGGCGACGACGTCGTGGTGTTCGGCAGCGGGCCGGTCGGCTGCCTGCACGTGCGGGTCGCCCGGGCGCGCGGCGCCGCCCGCGTGTTCCTCGTCGAGGTCAACGCCGAGCGGCTCGGCCGGGCCGCGGCGATCGTGAAGCCGGACGCCGCGATCGACGCGAGCACGACCGGCGTCGTCGAGGAGGTCCTCGCGCGCACCGGGGGCCGCGGCGCGGACGTCGCGGTCACCGCCGCCGCGTCGGGCGCCGCGCAGGAGCAGGCGCAGCGGCTCGTCGCGCCCGGCGGGAGGGTCAGCCTGTTCGGCGGGCTGCCCAAGGACGACCCGGTCATCTCCGTCGACGCCAACCGCGTCCACTACAAGGAGCTGTCCCTGGTCGGCGCCAACGGGTCGAGCCCCTCCCACAACGCCCGCGCGCTGGAGCTGATCGCCTCGGGGCAGGTGCCGGTGGAGGACCTCATCACCCACCGTCTTCCCCTGGACGCCCTGCACGAGGCCCTCGACCTCGTCACGCACGGCGCCGCGATCAAAGTGACGATCGAACCCTGATCCGGGGCGAACCCCGACCGAAAGGAGGCAGCCGTGCCCGAACGAACCGTCGTCATCGGCTCGGCGCAGGGGCTGCACGCCCGCCCCGCGCAGATCTTCGTGCACATGGCCGCGCAGCAGCCCGTCCCGGTGTCCATCCGGGTCGGGGACCGGGCGCCGGTCCCCGCGAGCAGCATCCTCGGCGTGCTGTCGCTCGGCGCCGCCCAGGGGACGGAGGTGATCCTGTCCGCCGACGGCGACGAGGCGCCCGCCGCCCTGGAGGCGCTGGCCGGCCTGCTCGCCGGCGACCTGGACGCCGAGGAACCCGACCATGTCTGAGGCGGCCCTGTCCGAGGCGGCCCTGTCCGAGCCGTGGTAGGACGGCGGTCATGTACGCCGAAGAACGACAGCACGCGATCCTGGCGCTGGCGCGCTCGAAGGGCCGGGTGGACGTGGTCGCGCTCGCCGAGGAGTTCTCGGTGACCACCGAGACGATCCGGCGCGACCTGACCGTCCTGGAGCGGGCCGGGACGGTCCGCCGCGTCCACGGCGGGGCGATGCCGGTCGAGCGGCTCGGCTTCGAGCCCGAGCTGGCGGCGCGGGACGCGGTGATGACGGAGGAGAAGCAGCGCATCGCCAAGGCGGCACTGGAGGAACTGCCCGCCGACGGCTCGATCATCGTGGACGCCGGGACGACCACCGCCCGGTTCGTGCAGCTGCTGCCGACCGACCGCGAGCTGACCGTGATCGTGAACTCGCCGCCGCACGCCTCGGTGCTGGCCACCCGCCCGAACCTCACCGTGATCATCCTGGGCGGGCGGGTGCGCGGCCGGACGCTGGCCACCGTGGACGACTGGGTGCTGCGCCCGCTGGCGGACCTGTGGGTGGACGTGGCGTTCATGGCGACCAACGGCTGCTCCGTCGAGCGCGGGCTGACCACCTCCGACCAGGCCGAGGCCGCGGTGAAGCGGGCGATGATCGCCTCGTCGCGGCGGCGGGTGCTGCTCGCCGACCGCACCAAGATCGGGCACGACCATCTGGTGCGGTTCGCCGGCCTGTCCGACATCGACGTGCTGATCACCGATACCGGGCTGGACACCGACCTGGCCGCCGATCTCGCCGCCGAGGGCCCCGAGATCGTCCGCGCCTGAGTCCCCGGGCGGGCGGTTCCGGATCGGGGACGGGTCCCCGGCCGGCGGGCGGGAGGGCCCCGCGGCGTCCGCCCCGGCACCGCGGGGCCGTCCAGCCCGCCGGCGGGTCGCCGGCGCGTGCGGCTGACGCGCGGGCCCCCCTCCTGCCCGCCGGCACCGCCACGATCCGGCCCCCACCGAGCACAGCGCCTACGCCCCGTGATGTGTCACACACGCCGCGGTCACCGGTGCGGCCACTGTGGGGCCGTATGCCAAAAACGCGCCCGTCTTTTGTGCGCATGACGATGTAGCCGGGAGGGCGGCGCGGGCGTTGGATCGGCGCTATGAAGATCGCCGCGCGGGCGGCGATGGTCGTCGTGACCCTCCTCGCGACGCTCAGCGCCCACCCCCTGCCCGCCGGGGCGTCCGACGACGCTCCAGGAACATCCGAGCGCACCATCGCCATGGGCGACTGGGATCGCCGCTACCTCCTGCACGTCCCGCCGGAACGCGCCGAAGGCAGGGCCGGTGGACCGCGGCCGCTCATCGTGGCGCTGCACGGCGGCCTGAACGATCCCGAGTACGTCCGGGAGCAGAGCGGGCTCGACGAGGCCGCCGACGAGGCGGGCTATGCCGTCGCCTACCCCGAGGGCCTGCTCGGCACGTGGAACGCGGGGGCGTGCTGCTGGTTCGCCCGCTGGTCGGGCATCGACGACGTCGCGTTCCTCGACAGGCTGATCGACACGCTGGTGCGGGAGGGCGTCGCGGATCCGCGCCGGGTCTTCCTGACCGGCTTCTCCAACGGCGGCGGCATGGCCTACCGGTACGCGTGCGAGCGTTCGGCGCGCGTCGCCGGGATCGCCGTGGTGTCGGGCGCCCTCGCGATCGGCTGCACCCCCCGCCACCCCACGTCGGTCCTGGCGTTCCACGGGACGTGGGATCCGTCGGTCCCCTATCACGGCGGCGGGAACATGGACGCGGACGTCGAGTTCCCGTTCTTCTCCGTCCAGGTGACCATGGAGTACTGGCGGTGGCTGAACGGGCTGCCCGCGCTGTCGTGGCCGGTGCCGGGCGGACCGGACGGCTGCGTCGGCACCGGCCCGGGGCCGCTCCTGGTCGCGCTCTGCACGAAGCAGCAGGGCGGTCACGAGTGGCCCGGGTACGCCAGCGAGATGATGACCGAGTTCTTCACCGCCCGCCCGTCGCTCCCTAAGGCCGCCTGACCTCAGGCGGTCAGGCTCCGGGGGCGGAGGTCGGTCCAGGTGCGGTCGATGTGGCCGAGGCAGTCGTTGCGGGACGCGGGCCCGAACGCCGCCGTCCAGCCCGGCGGGACTTCGGCGAACTCCGGCCACAGGGAGTGCTGGCCCTCATCGTTGACCAGGACCAGGAACGTTCCGTCGGGGTCGTCGAACGGGTTGGTCATCATGCCCCTTTCTGGAGGACGCCCGGTTTCTGGAGGACGCCGGGCGCGACGCGGGCGGAGCGGCGGACGATGGAGCCGACGATCTCCCCGGTGCGCACGGCGGTCATGGACAGCAGCGACGACGCGATGCCGTGGCTGTGCTCGGTGGCGCCCTGCAGGTAGACGCCCCACTCCCGGCCGGGTTCGGTGGCGATCCGGTAGTCGCGTTCCATGACGGGACGCCCGTCCGGGCCGGTCCGGCAGTGCGTGCCCGCCTCGCCGAGGAGGTCGAACGGGTCGCGTTCGCGGTATCCGGTGGCGTAGACGAGGGCGTCGGCGTCCAGGTCCGTCACCTCGCCGCTGGGCAGGAAGCCGACCCGCGCCCGCAGCCCGCCCGCGCCGTCCTGGACGTCGCGCACCTCTTGAACGTCCAGGACACGCGAGACGTTGAGGATGCGGAGCCGTTCGGCGCCCGCGACCTTCTCGGCGTAGGCGCGCCGGTACAGCTCGTCGATGAGGTCGAGGTCCACCACGGAGTAGTTGGTGTTGCGGGAGTACTCGAACAGCATCCGCTTCACGTCGCCGGAGGCCGCGTAGTAGTGGTCGACGGCCTCCGGGTCGAAGATGCGGTTGGCGAACGCGCTGTCGTCGGCCGGCGAGTACCCGTACCGGGCGAACACCGCGCACACCTCGGTCTCGGGGAACGTGCGGTGCAGGTACTCGACGGCCTCGGCGGCGCTCTGCCCGGCGCCGACCACGACGAGCCGCTTCGGGGTCCAGCCGGGCCGCTCGTCCAGCCGGGTGAGCAGGTCCTCGGTGTGCCAGATCCGCTCGCCCGGCCGGATCCCCTCGGGCAGGACGGGTTCCAGCCCGGCGCCGATGACGACGTTGCGGGTCAGGTGCGTCTCCAGTTCGTCGTCGCGGCGCACGACGACCTCGAGGGTCTCGTCGTCGTGCGGCCGCAGCGCGACCACCTCGGACCGGTAGCGGACGCGGTCGGCGAACGCGGCGGCGGTCCATTCGAGGTAGTCGTGGAACTCGATCCGGGTGGGGAACATCGTCTTGTGGTTGACGAAGTCGACCAGCCGGCCCCTGGCGTGCAGGTACGAGAGGAACGAGTACGGGCTGGCGGGGTTGCGCAGCGTCACCAGGTCCTTGAGGAAGTGGACCTGCATGGTGGCCCCGTCGATCAGCATTCCCCGGTGCCAGCCGAACTCCGGCTGCTTCTCGAAGAACACCGCGTCCACGCCCCCGCCGCGCTCTTCGTCGAGAGCGACGGCGAGGGCCAGGTTGGACGGGCCGAACCCGATTCCCACCACGTCATGGACGGCGGTCTGCACACGTACCTCCGGCGTCTTTCATCAGACGGACTCGATCCTCGGGCGGGCTCGGTCCTCGGGCGGACTCGGTCCTCAGGCGGACTTCGCCTTGGCGGCGGCCTCGGCGATCTTCGGGACGATCTGGTCGATGACGTAGGGGACCGCCAGAGGCGAAGGGTTGCGCAGCGGCCAGAACGCCTTCAGGTCGAGCGCCACGTACGAGTCGCGCTCGACGACGCCCAAGCCGGCGAACAGCTTGTTGTCCTCGACCTTCTTCTGCGTGGCCGGGTCGTCGTTGTAGTGGCTCATCAGCACGTCCACGTCCAGCACCGAGACCTTCTCCATGCTGAGTTCGGCGGCGAAGCCCTCCCCAGGGAGTTTCTTCAGCGAGTCGGGCAGCACCATGCCGAACTGGCTCAGCAGCTTGACGCTGGTGTCCTCTTCGGACTTCATCACGCCGATGTTCCCGTTCGGGAAGACGCTGGTGAACGCGAACGTCTTGCCCTTCAGTTCGGGGTGCTTGTCCTTCACCTGGGCGATCTGGCCGTCCACCTTTCCGACCAGGGCCTTTCCGTCGTCGGAGCGGCCGATGGCCTTGGCGACCTGCAGGGTGATCTGCTGCCAGGCGTCCTCGGCGGGGCCGGTCTGGTACGCGACGGTCGGGGCGAACTTGGAGAGCTTCTCGTACTCCTTGTCGATGTAGAAGTCGCCGGCGGCGAGGATGAGGTCGGGGCGCAGCGCGGCGACCTCCTCCAGGTTGAACCCGGCCTCCCCCGCCTTCAGGAGCTTGGGCTTCTCGCCGGTGAGCTTGGACTCGGTCCAGGGGGCGAGGCCGTCGTCCTGGACGCCGGTCAGCTCCGACATGCCGACGGGTGTGACGCCGAGGGCGAGCAGCGCCTCCTGGTCGACCGCCCCGAGGGCGACGATCCGCTTGGGCTGGGACTCGATCTCGGCCGTGCCGAGCTTGTGGGTGATCGTGACGGGGAAGGCCCCCGCGGACCCACCGCCGGACGCCTCGTCCGCGGGTTCGTCGTCGCCGCACGCGGCGACCATGCCCAGGCTCAGGACGAGTGCCGCGGTGACGGCCGCACGCCGCATCATGGTGCGCATAAGGACCGGTGTCCTTCCACATTTCTCAGGGGGAGCCGCAATGGAGGTTTTCGACCGAGATCTTAGGTTAGGCTCACCTAACCATGCAATGGGTTCGGCGGTATGAGCCGCCTCACGGGAACGGGCTCATCGCGGGCGGGCGTCACAATCGGGCGAGCAGTCCCGCCACGGTCGGCGCGGCCATCAGTGCCGCGATTCTCGCGGATTCGCATCCGGGCTCCCTCCTGATCCGCCGGACGAGTTTCATGGCGAGCAGCGAATGGCCGCCGAGGTCGAAGAAATCGTCGTCCGGCCCGACGTCGGGGACGCCGAGTTCCTCGGCGAAGATCCGGCGGAGGACGGCCTCCCGGTCGTCTTCGCGCCTCTCCCCCGTCCCGCCTGCGGACGGGGCCGTCTCGGCGGTGACGGAGCGGGCGGTGAGCACGGCGGGCAGCGCGCTCACCCTGATGCCCGGATCGGCCGCGACCGGGTCCAGCAGCGCGATCAGGCCGTCCGCCAGCGCGGCGATCGTGTCCCGGTCGAACAGGTCGGCGGAGTAGTCGACGATCAGCCGCATCTCGTCCGTCCCGCCGCCCTCGCGGAAGATGAAGTCGAGGTCGAACTTCGCCGCGCCGGGCCCGAACAGCGCCTCGCGCTGCTCCAGCCCGGGGAACCGGACGTCGCCGACGCCCTGGTTCTCGTAGCCGACCATGACCTGGAACAGCGGGTTGCGTCCGGGCACGCGGCGCGGCCGCAGCGCCTCGACGACGGCCTCGAACGGGAGGTCCTCGTTGGCGAGGCCCGCGAGGTCGGCCTCGCGGACGCGGGCGAGCAGTTCGGCGAACGCGGGGTCGCCGGACACGTCGGCGCGCAGGACGAGCGTGTTGACGAAGAAGCCGACCAGGTCCCGCGCCGCCTCCTCGCCGCGTCCGGCGACGGGGCTGCCGAGCGGGATGTCGTCGCCCGCGCCCGTGCGGTGCAGCAGCGCGGCGACGGCGGCCTGGCAGA
The DNA here is from genome assembly GCF_004348425.1 of Actinomadura sp. 7K507. Taxonomy (GTDB): domain Bacteria; phylum Actinomycetota; class Actinomycetes; order Streptosporangiales; family Streptosporangiaceae; genus Spirillospora. Next base: position 40,748 of record NZ_SMKK01000006.1, on the reverse strand, counting down.
CCATGAACATGCTCGCCCCGGCGTCGCGTGCGACACCGCGCAGCCGCCGCGCCAGGCCGGGAGGCAGGTCGGCGGTCAGCGTGCCGCCGTGCTGCCCGACGGTGCCGGGCCGCGGCCGGTCCACCGGAAGCGGGATCTCCTCCGGGACGCCCGCCAGGGCCCGCGCCCAATGGTCGAGCTGCCGGGCGTGGACGCTTGCGGGGTCGAGCGGGTCGCCGAGCAGCTCCCGCTGCCACAGCGCGTGGTCGGCGTACTGGACGGGAGGCGGCTCCCACGCGGGCGCCTCCCCCGCCAGCCGCGCCGCGTACGCCTCGGCGACGTCGCGGGCGAACGGCCCGAACGACCATTCGTCGAACGCGATGTGGTGGAAGACCGCGAGCAGCAGATGCTCCCGCTCCCCCTCCGGGAAGACCGCGGCGCGCAGCGGTATCTCCTTGCCGAGGTCGAACGGCCTGGCGATGACGTCCTCGGGCGGGCACGTCGCCACCTCCAGGACGGGACGCGCGTCCTCGGGGTCGAGGATCCGCTGGTACGGGACGCCGTCGTGCTCGGCGAAGATCGTCCGCAGGCTCTCGTGGCGCGCGGTGACGTCGGCGAGCGCGGCTTCGAGGGCGGCGAGGTCGAGGTCGCCGCGGAGCCTGACGGCGAGCGGCAGGTGGTAGGCGCCGCGCGGCCCGTCGTCCTCGCGGAGGAGCTGGTCGAGCAGCCACAGGCGGCGCTGGGCGGACGACAGCGGGACGCGTTCCGGGCGCTCCCTCGGTTCCAGCACGGGCCGGGCCGCCCCGTCGACGGCGGCGCGGTGGATGCGCCCGGCCAGTTCCGCGACGGTCGGCGCCTCGAACAGGTCGCGGATCGCGAGTTCGGCCCCGAGGGCCTTGCGTGCCCGCCCGACGAGCCGGGTCGCCAGCAGGGAGTGCCCGCCGAGGTCGAAGAAGTCGTCGTCGATGCCGGCGCCGGGGGCGTCCAGGATCTCGGCGAACAGCGTGCACAGCAGCCGCTCGACGGGCGTGCGGGGCGCACGGCCCGCCCGCGTGTCCAGCGGGCCGCCTTCCCGCCGCGTCTTGTCCCGCCCCGGGTCGGGGAGGGCGCGGCGGTCGAGCTTGCCGTTCACCGTCAGCGGGAGCGCGCCGAGGGTCATGATGGCGCTCGGCACCATGTAGCCGGGCAGCCGCGCCTTGAGCGCCTCGCGGACCCGGCCGGAGAGGATCCCGTGGTCGCGCGCGGCGACGGGGTCGTTGGCGTAGGACGCGGAGGCGCGGCCGGGCTCGGCCGGAAGGCAGGCCGCTCCCCCGCCGAACACGGCGTCGTAGTGCCCGATCCGGTCGGACGGCGTGAGGACCACGTCCGGGTACATCGCATACAAGGTCTCCGGCTCGATCCCGCCGGGCGGCGCGGAGAGCATCTCGCGCGCCTCGTCCGGCGGCGCCCCGTCGCGGAGGGCGTTCAGCGCGGCGACCTCGCCGGACAGACGCGGATCGGGGATGCCGCACACCCGCAGCGGGCCCGCCTGCCTCGTCTCCAGATCGTCCAGGCCGCTCCAGTCGACGACCGGTGTCTCCGGGGCGGGAGTCACGGACTTCCAGAGGACGACGTCGTAGCGGTGCCGGGTCAGCTCGTTGTGGTGCGTGCCCCGCTTGGTGAGCACATCGACGCGCGCCGGGCCGTCCAGGGCGGCGAAGAACGCGGGATCGAGCAGCAGTTCCTTCTCCATCCGGACGGCGCGCTCCACCGCGTCCAGGTCGCCGCCGCCGCGTCCGAGCTGGATCGCCGCGTGCAGGCACCGGACCGTCCGCAGGTCGCGGACGTCGCCGAGGAACAGCGCCCCGCCCGGCGCGAGCAGCGCCATCGCCTTGCCGATGACGTCCTGGAGGTAGCCGGGACCGGGGAAGTACTGCGCGACCGAGTTGACGACGACGGTGTCGAAGTGGCCTTCGGGCAGCCCGCCGGTGTCGTGCGCGGGCCGGTGGCTCAGCCGCACCGGCGAGTCCGCGCCGAGGTCGGCCCGGAGTTTGGCGATGACGGGCTCGGAGAAGTCGGTCCCCCAGTACTCCTCGCTCTCGGGGGCCAGGCGGGTGAGGACGAGGCCCGCGCCCACGCCGATCTCCAGGATGCGGCGGGGCCGCAGGGCGCGGATGCGCTCGACGGTCGTCTCCCGCCATTCGCGCATGTCGTCCAGGGGGATGGGGGCGCCGTCGTAGCTGCTGTCCCAGCCCGCGAACTCCTCCTGGTGGACGACGGTGCCGACCTCGGTGTACTCGGCGTCGTAGATCTGCCGCCATTCGGCGAGCTGCTCGCCGGCGGCGCCCTCGCGCGACCCGTCCGGGACGATGTAGCCGACGAGGCGCTTCACGCCGGGGACGCCGGTGTCGGCCGCGACGACCGCGGCCTGCCCGACGCCGGGTTCGGCGGCGAGCGCGGTCTCGACCTCCTCCAGCTCGACGCGGTAGCCGCGGATCTTGACCTGGTCGTCGGTGCGGCCGAGGAAGTCGATGTTGCCGTCCTCGCGGACGCGGACGAGGTCGCCCGTCCGGTACATGCGCGAGCCGGGCGGGCCGGACGGGTCGGCGACGAAGCGCTCGGCGGTCAGGGCGGCGCGGCCGAGGTAGCCGCGGGCGAGGCCGGCGCCCGCGATGTACAGCTCGCCGGGGGCACCGGGCGGGACGGGCCGCAGCCGCCCGTCGAGGACGTAGCCGCGGGTGTTCCAGATCGGCTTGCCGACGGTCGGGGTGGCGCTGTCCCCGGTGCCGCCGCCGAGCGTGTTGATCGTGTACTCGGTCGGGCCGTAGAGGTTGTAGCCGAGGACGCCGTCGGCCTGGGCGAGCCGGTCCCACACCGACGCCGGGACGGCCTCGCCGCCGAGGAGGACGAGCGGCGGCCGGTGGTCGCCGTCCAGGAGGCCCTCGTCCAGGAGTTGCTGGGCGTAGGTCGGGGTCACGTTGATGACGTCGATGCGGTGGCGCCGGAGGTAGGCGGTGAGCGCTTCGGCGTCGCGGCGCAGCTCCTCGTCGCAGACGTGCACCTCGTGGCCTTCGATGAGCCAGAGGAGCTCTTCCCACGACATGTCGAAGGAGAACGACACGGTGTGGGCGATGCGCAGCCGGCGTCCCGCTGACTCGACGACGGGGTCGAAGATGTTGGCGCGGTGGTTGAACTGCATGTTCGTGAGGCCGCGGTAGGGCGTCACCACGCCCTTCGGGCGTCCGGTCGATCCCGACGTGTAGATGACGTAGGCGGGGTGGTGGAGGCGGCCGGGCGTGCCGGGCGCGAAGCCGGGCAGTTCGTCCGGCGTGAGGTCCCCGCCGGGGAGGTCCGCGAGGCCTTGGGCCGTACCGGGATCGTCGAGCGCGAGCGTGGCGCCCGCATGGGTGAGTCCGGCGGCGATGCCGCGGTGCGAGACGAGGCAGGCCGGGGCGGCGTCCTGGAGCATGTAGTCGAGCCGGTCGGCCGGGTAGTCGAGTTCGAGCGGCAGGTAGGCGGCGCCCGTGCGCAGGACGGCGAACAGCGCGACGACCATCTGCGCGGAGCGGGGCAGCGCGAGCGCGACGACCCGTTCGGGTCCGGCGCCGTGCGCGAGCAGGAGGCGGGCGAGACGGTTGACCTCGGCGTTCAGCTCCCCGTAGGTGAGGCGGACGTCGGGGAGGGAGACCAGCGCCAGGTCGTCCGGCTGCTCCGCCGCGCGTTCGGCGAGCAGCTCGGCGACCGTCAGCTCCGGGACGTCGCGGCGCGCCTCCTCCCAGTCGCGCCGCAGGCGGTCGTGCTCCTCGGGGACGAGCAGGTCGAGGCCGTGCCACGGCGCCTCCGGCGACTCCGCGAGCGCCCGGAGCACCTGCACGTACCGGTCGGTGACGCGTTCCGCCTCGGCGCCGGTGAACGCGTCGCCCCGGTACATGACGCGCAGCCCCGCGCCCGGCTCGACGACCATGGTGATCGGGTAGTGGGTGGCGTCGCGGACCTCGCGTCCGAGGACGCGGAGGGCGCCGTCCGGGCCGAAGCCGCGGTCGGTGGGCATGCCCGGGAAGTTCTGGAAGACGAACAGCGTGTCGAAGAGCGTGCCGAGCCCGGTGGCGCGCTGGACGTCGGCGAGCGCGACGAAGGAGTGGTCGAACAGCTCCGACCGGGCGGCCTGGACGCGCTCCAGGACGGAGGCGAGCGCGTCCGCCGGCGCGGCCCGCACCCGGACGGGGATCGTGTTGAACAGCAGGCCGACCATGGATTCGACGCCGTCCACGTCCGGGTGGCGGCCCGACACGGAGGCGCCGAAGACGACGTCGTCGCGTCCGGTCATGCCCATCAGGGCCAGGCCCCACGCGGTCTCGAAGAGCGTGCCGGGTGTGATGCCCCGGTCCCGGGCGACGGCGTCGAGGCGTTCGGCGAGTCCGGGCGGCAGCGCGCGGTGCACCTCGCCCGCCGCCGAGAGGTCGGCGGGGCGGCCGACCAGGCCGGGGCGGACCAGGGCGGGCTCGTCGAAGCCGTCGAGGGCGCGGCGCCACGCCTCCACGGCGGCGGCCTTGTCGCGGCCGTTCACCCAGTCCAGGAACGCGCGGAACTGCGGTACGGGACGCGCGACCTCGGCGGCGGCGTCGGTGTAGGCGTCGAGCAGCGAGGTGACGAGGAGTCCGCCCGACCAGCCGTCGAGCAGGATCAGCTCGGAGGTGAGGATCAGCCGGTGGTCGCCGCTTCCCAGGCTGGCGAGGGCGAAGCGGATCAGCGGTGGTTCGGCCGGATCGAACGGCTCGGCGCGCTGGGCGTCGACGAACGCATCCAGTTCGTCCGGCGACACTTCGGCATGCGTCCAGGGGACGCCGAACCGTTCGGGGACGAACTGGACGGCGCGGTCGCCGTCCGTCCGGAACCCGGCCCTGAGGTTGGGGAACTTCTCCAGGACGGCGCGTGCCGCGTCCGCCATCCGGCCGGGGTCGACCGGCCCGGACAGTTCCACCACGGCCTGCTGAACGTAGATGTCGCGGCCTTCGCCGGCGAGCATCAGGTGGAAGAGCAGCCCCTCCTGAAGCGGGGAGAGCGGCAGTTCGCCCGGCGTGCCGGTCTCCGGGGCGGCGCCTTCCGGAGCCGAGGGGGCGGCGGCCTTCGCGAGGGCCTCGACGGTCCGCAGCCGGAAGACGTCCCGGACGGTGAACGACAGCCCGGCCCGGCGGGCGCGGGCGACGAGGAGGGCCGCGCTGATGCTGTCCCCGCCGGTGCGGAAGAAGTCGTCGCCGGCGCCGACGCCGTCGCGGCCGAGGACCGCTGCGGCGAGCCGGGCGAGGACGCGTTCTGGTTCGGTGGCGGGCGCCCGTCCGGCGGCGGGCCGTCCCGGCTCGGGCAGGGCGCGCCGGTCGACCTTGCCGTTCGGGTTGAGCGGCAGCTCGTCCAGGACGACGAGGTCGGCCGGGACGAGGTAGCCGGGCAGCAGCGCGCGGAGGCGTTCGTCCAGTTCTGCTGTGTCGACGTCCCCCACGACGTATCCGGCGAGGCGGGAGCCGTGCGCGGCGACGGCGGCGGACCGGACGCCGGGCTGCGCGGCGAGCACGGCCTCGACCTCGCCCGGCTCGATCCGGAAGCCGCGGATCTTGAGCTGCGCGTCGGCGCGGCCGAGGAAGTCGAGCCCGCCGTCCGGGCGGCGCCGCACCCGGTCGCCGGTGCGGTAGAGGCGGGAGCCGGGCGGGCCGAACGGGTTCGCGACGAACCGCTCGGCGGTGCGGGCCGGGTCGCCCAGGTAGCCGCGGGCCAGCCCGTCGCCCGCGAGGTACAGCTCCCCGGCGGGGACCTCGCGGAGCGAGGAGTCCAGGACGTGCGCGCGGGTGTTGGCGATGGGGAGCAGTCCCCCGTTCTCCGCGATGAGGCTGTCCCCGGCGGCCTCCGAGCACCCGTAGAGGTCGATCAACCTGGCCGGGACCTGCTCGGCGAGCGCGGCGGGCAGGGCCTCGCCGCTGCTGATCCAGGTGGTGACGGACGGCGGCAGCCCGTTCTCGGCCAGCGCCGACAGGAGGCTCGGGACGAGCGTGACGAGCCCGGCGCCGTGCCGTTCGATGAAGGCGGCGAGCGCGACGGCGTCGGTGGCGGTCGCGTCGTCCGCGATGACGACGGTGTCGCCCGCGGCGAGCCCGCCCAGCAACTCGGTGGTGCCGTCGATGAAGGCGGGCGAGCTCTTGGCGACGCGGACTCCCGGCGCGGCCAGGTCCGCGCCCCAGGCGAGCCGGTTGGCGAGGGCCAGCTGCGTGCCGACGACGGCCTTGGGCGTCCCGGTCGAACCGGACGTGAAGATGACGTAGGACGGGTGGCCGGGGCGGATCTCGGGCCGTTCACGGCGGGGCGCGTCGCGGGGCGGCTCATCGCGGCCGAGGACGAGGAGCGGCCGCACGGCGTCCAGCATCGTCTCCACCCGCGCGGGCGGGTACTCAAGGTCGATGGGCAGGTAGGCGGCGCCCGTCTTGAGCACGGCGAGCAGCGCCACGGCGAACTCGTCCGAGCGCGGGAGGGCGAGCGCGACGACGCGTTCCGGGCCCGCGCCCGCGGCGGCGAGCCGGTCGGCGAGCGCCTCGGCGCGGCGGTCGAGCTCGGCGTAGGTCAGCGCGGTGTCCCCGAAGACGACGGCGGTCCTGCCGGAGGTCCGCGCGGCCTGCTCCTCGATGAGCGCGGCGACAGTGCGCACGGGCCAGTCGCGAGCGGTCCCGGGATGCTCGACGGGAGCGCCGAGGCTGGACAGCCTCCGTCCCGGGTCGGCGGTGACCTGGGTGAGCAGCTCGTCCAGGCCGCCGAGGAGCCGCCCGACGGTCGCGGCGTCGAAGAGGTCGGCGGCGAACGCGGCGAACCCCTCGACCTCGTCCTCCCCCTCAGCGAAGTAGAGGTCCAGGTCGAACTTCACCCCGCCGGTCTCCGGCAGGAACGGCTCGGCCCGGACGCCCGGCAGCGCGAGCCGGACGTCGTCCAGCCGCTGGTGGACGACCATCACCTGGAACAGCGGGCTGCGGGCCAGGGAGCGCTCGGGGGCGAGCCGGTCGACGACCCGCTCGAACGGGACGTCGGCGCGGGAGAACGCGGCGAGGTCGGCGGCGCGGACCCGTTCGAGCAGCTCGGTGAAGGCCGGGTCGCCGGACAGGTCGGTGCGCAGGACGAGCGGGTTGACGAAGACGCCCACGAGTTCGGCGAGATCCTCGTCGGCACGTCCCGCGATCGGCGACCCGAGCGCCACGTCGTCGCCCGCACCGGACCGCTGCAGCAGCGCCGCGACCGCGGCGTGCAGGACCATGAACACGCTGGTCCCGGTGTCGCGCGCCAGCCGCCGCATCCCGGCCGCCGGGAGGCGGAACGGGACGAGGCCGCCGCGGTGGCTCGCCTCGGCGGGGCGCGGCCGGTCGAACGGGAGGACCGTCTCCTCCGGCAGCCCGGCGAGCGTCTCCTCCCAGAAGTCGAGCTGGGCGGTGGTGTCGGGTGCCGCTTCGCGCTGCCAGGCCGCGTAGTCGGCGTACTGGACGGGCAGCGGCTCCCAGCCGGGTTCGCGGCCGTCCCGCCGGGCCTCGTAGGCGCGTGCCAGGTCGGCCAGCAGCGGCGTGAACGACCATTCGTCGGCGGCGGCGTGGTGCAGCAGCAGGATCAGCGACCATTCCGCGCCGCCCGTCCGGACGAGGGTTCCCCGGACCGGCAGGTCGCGTCCGATGTCGAAGACGTGCGCGGTGGCGTCCCGCTCGATGGCCGCACGCCGGTGAGGGTTTTCGGCCCGCGCGTCGATGACGGCGAGGCGCACGTGGACGCCCGGTTCGAGGACGCGCTGGACGGGCAGGCCGTCGGGCCCTTCGACGAGCAGGGTGCGCAGCGCCTCGTGCCGGGTGACGACGTCGGCGAACGCGGCGTCCAGGGCGCCGTCGTCCACGGGGCCGCGGAGGCGGAGCCCGAGCGGCAGCGCGTACGAGGAGGAGGGGCCGCGCAGTCGCTCCTCCAGCCAGAGCCCCCGCTGCGCCGCGGACGCCGGGACGGTCTCCGGCCGTTCGACGTCGCGGACCCGCACCGCGTCGGTTCCCACCAGCCGGGGCGCCAGCGCGGCGACGGTCGGCGCCTCGAACACGTCCGCGATGGACAGGGTCCCGCCGAGGACGGCGCGGGCCTTGGCGGCGACGCGGGTGGCCAGCAGCGAGTGCCCGCCGAGCGCGAAGAAGTCGTCGTCGATGCCGACCCCCTCGACCCCGAGGAGCTCGGCGAAGATCGCGCAGAGGGCCGTCTCGCGGGCGTCGCGCGGGGCCCGTCCGGAGAGTTCCGCCTCGGGGGCGGGGAGCGCGGCGCGGTCGAGCTTGCCGTTGACCGTCCGGGGCAGCGCGTCCAGGGCGATGAGCGCGGACGGAACCATGTACTCGGGCAGCGCGCGGGCGAGCGCGTCCCGCAGCTCAGCCTCGTCCTGGTCGTCATCGGGGACGTAGTAGCCGACGAGCCGGGGCTCACCGGGACGGTCCTCACGGACCACGACCGCGGCCTGCGCGATGCCCGGCCGCGCGGCGAGGACGGCCTGTGCCTCGGCGGGCTCGATCCGGAAGCCGCGGATCTTCACCTGGTCGTCGGTGCGGCCGAGGTACTCGATGCTCCCGTCCCGGCCGCGCCGGGCGAGGTCGCCCGTCCGGTACATGCGTGAGCCGGGCGGGCCGTACGGGTCGGCGACGAACCGCTCCGCCGTCAGATCGGGGCGGGCCACGTAGCCGCGGGCGAGCTGGGCGCCCGCCAGATAAAGCTCGCCGGGCACGCCCGGCGGGACCGGACGCAGCGACGCGTCCAGGACGTGCGCGCGGGTGTTCCAGAACGGGGCGCCGATACCGGACGAGGGCAGGTCCGCCGACGTCGCCCAGATCGTCGCCTCGGTGGGCCCGTACATGTTGGTCGCCAGCGACGCCGACGCCTCCAGGGACTCGGCGAGCGCGGCGGGCAGCGCCTCACCGCCGACCAGCACCCGCAGCCCCTTCAGCGCCGCCGGGTCGAGCGTGCCGAGCAGCGACGGGGTGCCCTGCACGACGGTGGCGTCCGCCAGCAGCGCGGCGAGCGCGGCCGGGTCCCGGACGGCCTTCCGGTCGGCGAGGACGACCGTCGCGCCGCTGATCAGCGGCGCGAACAGCTCCAGGGCGGCGATGTCGAACGCGATCGTCGTCACCGCGACGAGCCGGTCACCCGCACCCAGGTTCAGCTGCGCGCGTGTGGTGAGCAGGAAGTTCGTGAGCGCGCCGTGCGGGACGGCCACGCCCTTGGGGCGCCCGGTCGAGCCGGAGGTGTAGATGACGTAGGCGAGGTCGTCGCCGCGCGGTCCGGCGGACGGGACCGCCGGCGCGTGCTCCCTGGGGCCGTCGAGAACGAGCAGGCTCGCCGTCTCGGGCAGCAGGCTCGCGGTCTCGTCCGTGACGATCGCGCAGAGGGGCCCGGCGTCGTCCAGCATGTAGGCGAGCCGGTCGGCGGGATGGTCCAGGTCGAGCGGCAGGTAGGCGGCGCCCGCCTTCAGGACGCCGAGAAGGGCCACAGCCAGGTCGGGCGTGCGCGGCAGGGCGAGCGCGACGACGCTCTCCGGCCCGGCGCCCCGGGCGCGCAGTTCCGCCGCCAGTGCCGACGACCGGGCGTCCAGCTCGGCATAGCTGAGGGACTCCCCTCCGGACTCGATCGCCGACGCGTCCGGGCTCCGCGCGGCCTGCTCCTCGAACAGCGCGACCACGTTCGTGTCCGGAACCGCACGGCCGGTGGCGTTCGCGGCCTCGATCAGGCCGCGCTCGCCCGCGTCCATGACGTCGAGGGCCCCGATCGGACGGTCGGGATCTGCCAGCGCGTCCTTCAGGAGCGTTTCCAGGTGGCCGAGCAGCGCGTCGATGCGCTCGTCGTCGAACAGCTCGCGGCGGAACGTGGCCTCGACCGCCATGCCCTGCGGCCGGACGAAGGCCTCAAGGGACAGGTCGAAGTGCGTGGTGCCGTTGTGGACGTGCGTCCAGCTCGACGCGACGCCCGGCAGGTCCAGCTCGCCGATCTCCTGGGCGAGGAACAGCAGCATCGTGTCGAAGAACGCGGAGCGGCCGCGCGCGCGAGCGGGCCGGAGCTCCTGGACGATGCGGTCGTAGGGCAGGGCCTGGTGCGCGAACCCCTCGGCGCACGTCCGGCCGGTGCGACGCAGCGCCTCCCGGAACGTCGGCGTTCCCGACAGGTCGGTGCGCATCACGAGCGTGTTGCCAAAGTTGCCGGCAAGGCGCTCGATCCCGGCGTGCTCCCGGTTCATCACCGCCGACCCGATCGCCACGTCCTCGGCGCCGGTGTAGCGGTGCAGGAGGACGGCGTAGGCGGCGAGCATCACCATGAACGGGGTGAGGTTCTCCTCGGCGGCGAGCTTCTTCATCGCCTCCGTCACGGCGTCGTCGATGACCCGTGCGCGCCGCCCGCCGCGCTCGGAGACCGTGGCGCCGCGCGGATGGTCGGCGGGGAGGTCGAGCGGCGCGGGCGGCGGGTCGAGGCGGGCCCGCCAGTACGCGAGGTCGTCCTCGGCGACGGGCCGCCGCTGCTCCCACTCGGCGTAGTCGGCGTACTGGACGTCCAGCGCGGGAAGTCCGTCCGGCTCCCCCGTCACGGCCGCGCGGTAGAGGGCGGAGAGGTCACGCGACAGCGAGCCCCACGTCATGCCGTCCCACGCGATGTGATGCACCACGAGGACCAGCGCGTGCTCGTCCTCGCCGAGCCGGAGCAGTTCGAGCCGGACGGGCCGCTCGCTTCGCAGGTCGAACGGCATCGCGGCCAGCTCCGCCGCCCGCCGGCCGGCGTCCGCGCATTCGACGGGTGCCAGCTCCAGCGAGTCGTCGTCCCCGACGATCTGGACGGGACCGGCGTCCTCCCGATCCGCATACGTCGTGCGGAGAACGGCGTGCCGCCGGATGAGCCCGCGCAGCGCCTCCCGCAGCGCGGCCGCGTCGAGCGTGCCTGACATGCGTATGAGCAGGCAGACGTTGTACGCGGGGCTGTCCGGGAACGTGCGGTGGTGCAGCCACATGCTCTGCTGCGCGTACGAGAGGGGCGCCGGTCCGTCGGATGGTCTAGGGGTGAGCCTGGCGGTGTCCGGGCCGAGTCCCGCCTCGGCCATCATCCGCCGCATCAGCTCGCGTCGCCGTGCCGCCGTCGTCTGCTCCTGCACGCTCAACTCTTTCGTTGTCGGCATCGCCACCGCCGGTTAGGTTAGCCTTGCCTATGAAAATCACACAAGGTTAGCCTTACCTAAGTTTGCGACCTTTCATCCCCGCATAAGGGAGTTGGCTGCCTTGTCCTCTGGTCTGCGCACCGATGCCGAACCCGCCGAGCTGGTGGTCGAGAGCACCACGGACCCCCTCGGGCTCATGGCCAGGCTGGCCGGATCCGGGCTGTTCGACGACTACGTCGTCTACGAGGGTTCCGGCCGGTGGACGTTCGCAGGCGGCACGCTCGCCGAGGTCGTCCTGGACGCCGATGCCGTCCACACCCACTGGCCGGACCGCCCCCCGATCAGCCGGACCTGGACGGGAAGGCCCGCCGACGCGCTCCGCGACACGTTCGCCGAAGCGCCGTTCCCCACCTGGAACGCCTACGGCTGGATAGCGTTCGAGTTCGCCGCGCCCCGCCCCTCCGGACGCCTCGCGCACCTGATCGTCCCCCGCACCGAAGTCCGGGTCGAAGACGGCCGCGCCACCGTCACCGGAATCGACACGGCCGAGACAGAACACGTCGCCAAGCTGCTGACCAGCGCCGACACACCACCCGTGGCCGCAGCATCCCCGGTAGACGTCCGGGTCGACGGCGACCCCTACCGCGCACAGGTCGCCCAAGCCATAGCGGAGATCAACGCGGGCCATTACCAAAAGGTCATTGTCTCCCGCCGGCTGGACATCTCTTACCCCGTCGACATCGTGTCGACCTACGTCCGGGGCCGCCGCGCGAACACCCCCGCACGCTCGTTCCTCCTCGACCTCGGCGGCTTCCAGGCCACCGGATTCAGCCCCGAAGTCCTCGCGAGCGTCGACGCCTCGGGCCGCGTCATGACGCAACCCCTCGCCGGCACCCGCGCGTTCGGCCTCGGCACCGCCGACGACGCCCGCACCCGCCGCGACCTTGAGACCGACCCCAAGGAGATCTACGAGCACGCCGTCTCCGTCCGCACCTCCCAGGACGAGCTGTACCGCGTCTGCGCCCCCGGAACCGTCCAGGTCACCGACTTCATGACGGTGAAGGAGCGAGGCAGCGTCCAGCACCTCGGCTCAAGCGTCAGCGGCGCCCTGGCCCCCGGCCGCACCTCATGGGACGCCCTGGACGCCCTGTTCCCCGGCGTCACCGCGTCCGGCATCCCGAAACCCGAGGCGATCGAGGCCATAACCCGCCTGGAAGAACGCCGCGGCCTCTACTCGGGCGCCGTCATCACCGTCTCCCACGACGGCGCACTCGACTCGGCCCTAGTCCTCCGCGCCCTCTACAACGAGAACGACCGAGCCTGGCTCCGCGCCGGCGCCGGCATAGTCAGCGCCTCGACCCCCGACCGCGAATACGAGGAAACCTGCGAAAAACTCTCCAGCATCGCCCCCCACGTCGTCCCGCTCACGTAGACGAGGACGGCGAGCAGGTGCCAGGCCCGATCGTCCCCGCAGACGGCGCGCCCCTCGTCCGCGACGACCACGTGCAGCCCTCGGAAGGACCAACCGGGCCTTACGTCCGCCGGCGGCGGCTTTGAGGCCGCCGCCGTTCAGCGGGCCCTCCTCGATGAGCGGTGACCCCGTCTTTCAGGATTCCCCTTGAACACCCGGCTACCTGCGTGAACGTTACCGACGCCCTCTGGTGGTGTGGGCTGCGTTACCGGCAGGCCAACCTGTCAATGGCCATGGAAATCGGTGCAAGCGGCTTCGGTGATCCGGCGCGGATGCTGTTGATGCGCGTGGGCGCCGTGAGGCATGAGGTGAAAGCGGTCCGACTCCTGTCCCCTGCTGTTAGTTGACATCGGTGTGTGGCCTGATCTTGCCTGCGCAGGCCAGAGCGAAGGTAAATCTTCCTTTACCTTCATTACTCCTTGTTGACGGGGGAGTCGATCTACGGTCAAGGCGCGAAGATCACTCCGCCACCCTGTTCGATTCAAATGGATCGAGCCGGGTGTCCCCCATCAGGAGGAGACGCATGAGAATCCCCCACCTCACCCGGGCCGTCACCACCGTCGTGGCCGTCGTGGCCACCACCGCTACGGTGCTGGCCGCGCCCGCACATGCCGCCACCGGCGGCGCGCAGGCGGACGTGCAGCGGCAGGTCGACCAGGTCGTGGCCGGGCATCCGGGTGCCCAGCAGACCGGGTCGGGAACCGTCAGATTCGCCGACGGCGTCGAACTGACCATCCCCGCCGCCGGCTCCACCGCCGGCGTGTGCGACGCGGGAGCGTACTGCTTCTTCCAGTGGGACGACTACGAGGGGCGCAAGCTCACCTTCAGGGACTGCGGCCCCACCGGCCTGTGGCAGTACCTCACCGACTACGGGTTCGGCAACTACACCACCTCCTGGCAGAACTACACCGACCACACCGTCGTGGTGTACGACCAGGCCACCGCGCCGCCCACGCATCTGTGGACCGAGAACCCCGGCGCGGAATCCACCTACGTCGGCCCGTCCGTCGACAACAAGGCCGACAGCTTCCAGACCTATTGCGGCTGAGGAGCTTCGATGAGATTCGCGCAGGCGCGCAACACCACCGTGGTGGCCGTCGCGGTCACCTGCCTGGCGCTGGTGCTGTCGGCGTTCACCCCCGGCCCCCCGTCGTCCGGCACCCCTGGCCAGCAGAAGGTCCATCCGCGCGTACAGGAATGGGCCGATGGGCTGCCGAACGCCAAGCAGGAGCCGGGACCGAAGAAGTGCACCACCAAGCAGGATGAGAAGGGGCAGGAGACCACGCTCTGCCTGGAGAAGGTGGACCCAGAGGAGGCGCCGCCTCTTCCGCCGATGCCCAGGACCGCCGATCCGGTTCCACCGAGTATGTGCTACGTCAAGCCGGGGCAGGTCAACTATGACCGGTTCAACGCGTGCCAGCAGAGCACGCTCAAGGTAACTGTCAATAGCGGTTCAGGTGAACTCGGGGGGTATGTCTGGTGGGGGGTATGGGAGACCCTCGACGCCAAGAGCCGGTCGTGGAAGATGAATTTCGGGATCAGGCCCTACGAATGGGATGCACTCCTGATCCACGCAGACCCTGTCGCGGCCGTCGCCACGCAGTGCACCGGAAACTGCGACACTCCCGACCCGGAACAGAAGAACCTCGGAGTGAACAATGAATACCTCTACTTCGGCGAACAGGACGTCGCGTCTCCAGGCGACGGGATCAATTACTCCAACCCCTGGGTTGGACTAGCCCTGCAATTCGACGAGGACGTGGTCAACTGGCCTCACTTCGTCTCCTGGGACGATCTCACGACGCCCATCAACATCCGCTGCGACAGCGAGTCCTACATCGGCAGCAACGGCGGCTGCGTCCACTACATGGGACATTCCGCCATCCCCATCTACAACATCGACTACAACGGCCCCTATGCCGAGGTCGCCAAGAACGCGCTATATGGAATGACCGTCCAGGATCCCGTTTACCATTACGGCAACATCCAGTACGGCAACCCGCTGACCCGCGCTGCCCCGCGTGACATCCCTCCGCATCGCAATTCGATCTGCACCAAGAGTATCAAGGCGAAGGCGACGGCGTTGGGGTTGACCTGTGACGAGTGGCCTTACGCGGCCAGCGAGCAGGGCGGTAGCGGAAACCCGCGGTTCTCCTGCGCGTTCGTGCCAGGAGACCAGAACTCAAACCAGGGTAGCGACCTGACCAACCACTTCTTCGTCCCCAATCGGATCCTGCCCGCAGACGATGAAGCTGACCCATACGTTCCCGGAGATGCCTTCTGGGTGTGGGTGACCAACGCGCCGGCGAATCCGCCACCGGTCAAGCAATGCAACACCTACTGATGGCCCCGAAACCGGGCCGGAGGTGATCCGTGACGGCCAGGAAACCATGCCACATCGGTATCCTGGCCGTCCGTCTCCCACTTCGAAAGGATTGCCGCATGACTGCTACCGGTCGAACCTGGCCCGTGACCCTCACCAAATCCCAGGCAGAGGACATTGCCATGGTCGTCGGCGAAGAGGCGATCATCGAAGCCGAGAAGGGCGACCCCCGCAACGTCGTCGACGCCTGCACGGCGGTCAGCGAATTCATCAGATCGCAACCTCGGGAGGGCGACCAGGTCGAGGTCGCTTTGACTGCCGGGTGGTGGGACATCGCCGTCGCGGCACTCGACCAATCTGTCTTCTACGCCCTGCACAGAGGTGACCTCGATGAGGCCGACTCCCCGGCCCGGGTTCGTGACGCGGTGCTCGCACAGGTGGCCGAGCATCTGCCCGCCCGTCCCCGGCAAGAGGCCACCGCGCGGCACAGTCTGATCGTTGAGAACGCGTATGGGTACATCCTCTTTCAGCCTTCACGGCGTGGCCGGTACCGCTTCAAGTCGATCGACGCGTCGATGCTGCATGACTACGGCACGCCCAGTATCAGCACCGTCCTCAATGGCGCGGCGGCCGTAGTCCAAGTACGCACTAGGGAAGTGAATCTCCAGGTCCAGGTTCTGCCCGCAGCGCCCGAACTCGACCGTGCCGCATGGGAGTCGATCGCCGAGATCACCCAACTATGGGCCAGTTTCCCCTACCCCGAACTGGTTCTGGCCGTCCCCGGCCAGGAGGGGACGGTGCTGTGGGATTTGACGACGGAGTTGTGGCCGCACGTCACCTACCGCATGCGGCTGAGCCTCAACGCCTCCGGCCGCGCCGCAGAAGACCACCTGCTGCAGATGTGGCCGGACCACACCACACCGCCCACCGTGCACAAGGCCGCGCACAAGCCGGACCGATAAGCGGGTTCCCTCCCGAGGGACACCAACTCGACTCCGGCGCGCCTCCTATGGCTACTCCGGCACCTCCTGCAGGGCCCGCACCTCGACTCGGGCACCCAGCGCCTGCGCGCCCTGCTTCGCCCACTCGATCGCCGCTTCCTCGTGCTCGGCCTCGATGACCCAGAACCCGCCGAGGTACTCCGCGGCCTCGACGAACGGGCCGTCGTTGACGACCGGGGTATCGCCGGTGCCGTCCACGGTCTTGGCGGTCGAAGGCGGCTGGAGCCCGCCGGCGGCCACCAGGGCCCCCCGCTCCTGAAGGTCGGAGAGGAACTTACCGGCCTTCGCCATCATCTCCTCAAGCTCGGCGGGGTCCATGCTCGCCATCGTCGGCTCTTCTTCGGAGTCGTGCGGCAGGCTCAGGAAATACTGGGGCATCGGTGCCTCCTCAGGTCGGACTGCCACGGAACGTGGTTGCAGGCAACGCTTACACCGAAGTGGGCCACGCCAAGGCACGGAACTCATCGGCACGCCGGGAAATCTTCTCAAGGCGAGACACTGGGCGGCCGGTTCGACGGGCGAGGCTTCGCCGCTCT
This sequence comes from Actinomadura sp. 7K507, assembly GCF_004348425.1. Lineage (GTDB taxonomy): Bacteria > Actinomycetota > Actinomycetes > Streptosporangiales > Streptosporangiaceae > Spirillospora. The sequence continues at coordinate 24,283 of NZ_SMKK01000006.1, read as the reverse complement.
GTGACCTATGCCACAACCAGTTCCTGTCAGGAATCGGGACGCTGCCCCGCTCAGGTCACAAAGGGCAGAACGAACCGATAGGAGCAGGACGTGAAGCACCGCATCGTCGTCCTCGGTTCCGGCTATGCCGGGGCCTACGTGGCCGGGAACCTCGCCCGCCGAATGTCCCCGGCCGACATCGAGATCACCGTGGTCAACGCCGTGCCGGACTTCGTCCAGCGGCAGCGGCTGAACCAGCTGGCGGCCGGCCGGGAGATCGAGGCTCCGAAGCTCACCGACGTCTTCGCGGGCACGGGGATACGGCTGCGCCTGGCCCGTGTCACCGCCGTCGACCCTGAACGCCGGGTCGTCGCCGTGGCCGACGCCGACGGTGGCGGCGAGGTCGGCTACGACACGCTCGTCTACGCGCTCGGCAGCCACGTCGCCGGCCAGAGCGTCCCCGGGGTGGCCGAGCACGCCTTCGACGTCGCCGGCCGGCCCTCGGCGCTGCGCCTGCGCGAGCACCTGGACAGACGGGGCGAGGGCGGGAGGGTACTGGTCGTCGGCGACGGGTTCACCGGCATCGAGACCGCCACCGAGATCGCCGAATCCCGGCCCGGCGTGTCGGTGGCGCTGCTCGCCCGTGGCGAGCTGGGCGCCCGGCTCTCCGCCGGAGCCCGCGGTCACCTGCGCCGCGCCTGCGACCGGCTGGGCGTGGCCGTCCTGGAGCACACCACCGTCGAAGCCGTCGAGGCCACGCGGGTGCGGTGCGCCGACGGCACCGTCCTGGCGTCCGACGCGACCGTGTGGACGGCCGGGTTCGCGGTCAGCCCCATCGCCGCCGGCGGCGGTCTCACGGTCACCGAGGACGGTCAGGTCATCGTCGATCGCACCATGCGGTCGGTATCGCACCCGGACATCTACGCCGTCGGCGACAGCGTCCACATCCTCGGAGACAACGGTCGGCCGCTGCCGATGAACTGCGGTTCGGCCGGGTACACCAGCCGGCAGGCCATCGAGGCGATCGTGGGACGCCTGACCGGCCGCGAGATCGCGAATATCAAGCTGCTCTACCGGTACAACGCCATCAGCCTCGGCCGGCGGGACGGGATCCTGCAGCTCATCGACGGTGCGGCGCAGGCAAGGCCGAAGTACATGGGCGGACGGAAGGCCGTGCGGGTCAAGGAGGGCATTCAAAGGGGTGCGTTGTGGGGCACCTCGCACCCGACCTTCTTCCTGCCGAAGCGCAAGCACCGCCTGACCGCCGCACCGGACACGGCCGCCGCGTCCGCTGGAACGTCTGCCACGTAGCCGCCTAGGTTGTCCGCGTGGACCGTACCGCCACCGACCGCTTCGACACCCGTCGGTTCGAGGCCAGCCGGAACCGGCTGGCCTCGCTGGCCTACCGGATGCTGGGCACGGCCGCCGACGCCGAAGACGTCGTCCAGGACGCCTTCCTGCACTGGCAGGGGGCCGACCGGCAGCGGATCGAGGTGCCGGAAGCATGGCTGACCAAGGTCGTCACGAACCTGTGCCTGGACCGGCTCCGCTCGGCACGAGCCCGCCACGAACGCACCGCCGGCGCCTGGATGCCCGAACCGCTCCTGGACGGCGACCCGATGCTCGGACCGGCCGACACCTTCGAGCAGCGTGAATCGGTCTCCCTGGCCGTGCTGACGCTCATGGAGCGCCTGTCACCCCCCGAGCGGGCCGTCTACCTCCTGCGCGAAGCGTTCTCCTACAGCCACGCCGAGATCGCCGAGATCCTCGGCATCACCGAGTCGACGAGCCAGCAGCACCTGCACCGGGCCCGGCGCCGCATCACCGCCTCGCGCCGCCGCGGCGGCGAGGTCGACCCCGCGTCCGCCCGCAGGATCGTCGAGGAGTTCCTCGCCGCCGCCTCCTCGGGCCGCACCGAACGGCTGATGACGCTGCTCACCGACGACGCGACCGCGGTCTCCGACGGCGCCGGCCTGACCGCCAAGCTGCTCCGCTACGACACGCCGCAGGGCATCGCCGCCATCGCACAGGCCGGCTTCAGACCCACGCTCGCGAAACGGCGGCTCGGCGGCACGCCCACCGTCCACTTCGCGCCCGTCAACGGCTCCCCCGCCCTCCTCTTCGTGCTCGGCGACCAGGTCGTCGGCGTCGTGGCGTTCGACATCGCAGGCGGCAAGGTCGCAACCGTGCACGGCATCGCCGCCCGCGCCCGTCTCGCTCGCATCACCGACGCCTGGCTAAACGAACAGGACACGACTCCCATCATCCAGTGGTGACCCTCGCGCCACCCGTACACCACCGGCCGATACCACGACCGGGAGGGTCCTGAGGACTCGGTCCCAGCAGACCCACCGTGGCCAGTGGACATGTTCACCCTCGTCCAGTCGGCCACCAGGACCGGCGACATGCGCCGGGCCGTGATCCGCACCAGGTACGGGAGGCGCGGCAGGGCCGAGGATCCCGAGTACGGCATCAAGAACCTGCTGGTGAAAAACCTTGAGCACCTCACACCCGGCCGATTCGACAAGATCATGAACCGGCTGCACCGGTTCTACGCCTGGTGCGCCGACCACGACGACATCGCCGAACTGGTCACTCTGGCCACCACGGTCTCACTGGCAGGACGAGAGCGTCGCCGCCGTGCTCACCGGCGTCACCAGCGCCCGCTCCGAAGGCCTCAACCGCGTCGCCAAAGCTGGAGGGCCCGCGAACACGGCCCCGGTGAATTCGTGGACCCCACAAAGGTCCTCTGCTGCGACATCGCCGCAGGTCGCGGCTATATCTGACCGGACTCTTGTCAGCCCTACAGAAACCCATGGCACAATCCGGTCAACCACGTGGGCGACACCACGGCTGCGCGGCGACGTTCTCAACCGCTGCCTGGCGTTGGGAATCATGATCTCTATGCGGATGGAACGCAACCATACATAGGGCCTAAGAAGAGGGAGTTGCCGACTGTTATGACGGACAGTCAACCACCACCTACAGATGCCGCTCTAGTTGATCTAGCCCAGAGAATGGCCCGGTTGAATGGCGAACTAAAGCCGACTGACATTACCGTGGTAGATACCACTCGTCGCAAACTGGCGCTGGTTGACCAGTCAACCAGCGGTGCCGACGATCTTATCATCTACAAAGAACCCAGAGACATCTCGGCGCTAGGGGAACCCCGCCGCCTGAAGAGTTGACCTGGTGTCGAGTGATCGCCGCGCTGACACCCACCACGCCTGCACCCCGGATGCGGTGCTGACGATCTGTTCCGACGGCGGGCTCCGGCCCTGCCTACTCGTCGGCCGGTCGTGTCGTCGATGACGATCACCGAGGTATGTCCCGACGCCTCTACTTCGGTTCCCTGACCGTCTTGGCGCACTCCGGAGAGGATTCTCGCATGACGATTTCACGATCGGCCTTGGCCCGTGACCCTCACCATATCCCAGGCCGACAACATCGGTATGGAGAGTTCGGAAGAGGCCGTACTGGCGGCCAAGACAGGCGACCCTCGCAACATCTCCGACGATTGCATGGCGATCGGACAGGCCATCAGATCACAACGTCCTGACGGTAGCGACCGGTTCGGGCTTTCCCTGACTGCTCGGCAGTTGGACCTCACCATCGCAATACTCGACAAGTCTATCTTCAATTGTCTCCGCAACGATGAAGCCGACCTTGCCGACTCTTTCATCCAGACCCGTGACACCGTGCTTGCTCAGGTCGCAGAGCACCTACCCAGCCGTTCCAGACAACAAGCCACTAAACGGCGTTCTCTCGTTCTTGAGGACATGCCCGGGTACCTCCTCTTCCAGCCTGGGCGTCGCCGCCGCTACAGCTGGGCGGGTTCCGCGCCGATCCCCGACGACTTCGGTGCTCCGCGCATCAGCACGTTCGGTCGCGGCAGAGGGGTCATGGTCCAAGTGCGCGCCGACGAGGTGAACCTCGAAGTCCAGGTCCTGCCCGCAGCACCCGAACTCGACCGTGCCCCATGGGAGTCGATCGCCGAGATCACCCAGCACTGGACCAGTCTTCTGTACCCCGAACTGGTTCTGGCCGTCCCCGGCCAGGAAGGAACGGTGCTGTGGGACCTGACGACCGATGTGTGGCCGCACGTCACCTTCCGCATGCGGCTGAGCCTCAACGCCTCTGGCCACGCCGGAGAAGACCACCTGCTGCAGATGTGGCCAGACCACACCACACCGCCCACCGTGCACAAGGCCGCGCACAAGCCGGACCGATAAGCGGGTCCCCTCCCGAGGGACACCAACTCGACTCGGCCCTCGGCCTGCGCGCCCTCCAACGAGAACGAGCGCGCCAGGTACCGGCCCCCGGCGACCTCCCACACGTGAAGGTCGCCGCCGGTGTGCGCCGCGGCAAGGAGCGTCCCGTCGGGGAGAACGCCATCTCCTCGATTTGTCGCCGACATGGGACTCTCTGGACGGTGGCGTCCTGAGCGTCGCTCCGGCGGTGAGGCCGTCCGGGTGACCATCGGTGCCTCCGCGGGTCGGACTGTCACGGACCGTCGTTCCGAGCCACGTAGACGATCTCGCCGGACGCGCCGCCATCGCGATCTCGTAGTAGTGGCGCAGCGTGCGCAGCATCAAAACGGCCGCCCATACCGCGTCTCGAGAAGAATCTTCCGCGTCAACGATGAGTTCGGCACCTTGGCGTGGTCGAAGTTGGTGTATGCAGTTTCAGCAACGACGTTCCGTGACTCGAGGAGGCACCGATGCCCCAGTATTTCCTGAGCCTGCCGCACGACTCCGAAGAAGAGCCGACGATGGCGACCATGGACCCCGCCGAGCTTGAGGAGACGATGGCGAAGGCCGGCAAGTTCCTCTCCGACCTCCAGGAGCGGGGAGCCCTGATGGCCGCCGGCGGGCTCCAGCCGCCCTCGACCGCCAAGACCGTGGACGGCACCGGCGACGCGCCGGTCGTCAACGACGGCCCGTTCGTCGAGGCCGCGGAGTATCTCGGCGGGTTCTGGGTCATCGAGGCCGAGCACGAGGAAGCGGCGCTCGAGTGGGCGAAGCAGGGCGCGGAGGCGCTGGGCGCCCGGATCGAGGTGCGGGCCCTGCAGGAGGTGCCCGAACAGCCCTAGTGATGCGCTGATCCACCGGGGGGCCGGGACCGGAGCGATCGCTGCCGAGGAGATGCCGGCCCTCTGGGAGCGGGGGCACGTAACGGCATGCTCGAAACTGGCGGCGAAACCCGCGCACGATCCACGTGGCCGCCGAACCGGGCGACGTCGATCTCGGCCGCCAGGGACTCGGCCCGTTCAAAGCTCCCCGCGTTTGTAGGCGTTGTAGTGGGACGCAAGGGCGTCTGTGTCGTAGGCGGGCCACAGGGTCAGGGCGCCGGTCTCGCGGTCGACGATGAGCACCTGGTCGGGGACCTCAGGCGGCGGGACGGCGGGCCGGGCGACGAAGCCCTCGCCGAACGGTTCGACGCCGAGCAGGACAGGACGGCCCGCCCTGCCCGCATACCAGGCATCGGCGCGGCGCCACGCTTCGGCACGGTCGACCGCGCGGGTCTGGAGGCCGTAGGCGGCCAGGACGTCGGAGACGCCCCGGACGGTGCGGCATCGGTCGATGCCGCAAGCCGCGCAGACCAGGCGGTCGTAGGGGTCGCGCCCGTACCGGTGGATGGTGAGGACGCCGGTCAGCGCCGCGGACGTAGCCAGCGTCAGTGTCCGCGCGGTCCGCAGGAAGGAAGCGCTGTGCTGGTCGAGGGAACCGGCCCCGGCCTCGGCTAGCCGGTCCAGGGCTCGCGGGTCGGTGCGCATGGCGGCGGTCATGGCGGACCGCACCTGGGCGGCGGTCCACTCGTGCAGGTCGTAGGCGCCGCTCACGCGGCCTCGCTCAGAACGGCGCCGAACAGGGCGGTCACCGTGCGGGAACGATCGTTGCCGAACCAGCCCCAGCAGGCGGCGATCAGGGAGACGGTCCGCAGACCACGGCCGGACTCGGCGTCGTCGCCGGCGTCGGTGGCGACGGGTTCGGACGAGCCGCCCTCGTCGGTGACGGCGACGGTGACCGTGCCGTCCCAGCGGGTGATCTCGACGGTGAAGGCACCGCCGGGCTGCCCGGACTTGGTGTGCCGCAGCGCGTTCACGACGAGTTCGTCCACGGCCAGGAGGACCTCGTCGAGCTGCGGGCAGCCGTCCAGGAGCGTCGCGGTGAAGCGGCGGGCGGCGCGAGCCTGGATCGGCTCGCCGGGGAAGGCGCGCCGCCAGCGCTGCGTGCTCGCGGGGACGGGCGTGAGCGGTATCGGGTACGACATCGTTTTCCTCAGCGCATAGTGGCCGGTTCGTCATCGTGCGTGTTCATCGTGACCGCACACACCGGCTCGAACACGCGAAATGCCACGTCAGGCCGTCGATCGGCACACGCCGAAGCCGAACGTCGGACGCCTGGACACGCGCCCCCCGGACGCCCTAGCGCCTGAAAGTTCACCCGCTGGGGCCACTCGGCGGAATGAACGGCCCTCGGCGGACGCGAGCGGCATGGAGCGCCGCCGATCACCCCGGTCGACCGCCCCTTCCCCATCCATTGGATTAGCCCCGCTGCAGCGAACGCAACGCCACGAGTTCCCATGTGGAGTGCACGAAGAACATGTCCAGCCCATGGCGGACCAGTCGACTCGACAGGACGGCGACGAACATGCGGATCCTGAACGTGCAAATCATGAACACGCGCGATTACATGGACGGCGGCACAAGGGATGTCGACCCCGCGCATCTCCTCGTCCGACATGTTCCGAAAAGGGCGATAAGTCCACTGTCAGGCTGATCGCGAATATGCAGGACTCCGTCCCCCGGCGGAAAGGGCTGAAAGCGTGGGCGTCGAGAAGACCAGCGGGACCGACACCCGCGCCGAGAACGCCGAGCAACCGCCGTCCCGGGACAACCCACCGGGCCCTCCACCCGACCGGCCGGGGTCACCGGGCCAGCCGTCCCGCCTCGAAAGCCTCCGCGCCGCCCGTGAAGCCCAGGAGGCCCGCAGAGCCGAGGCCCAGCAGACCACAGCGCAGGGAACCAACACCGATCAGCGCGACGAACGCCAGGAAGCAACGTCCGAACCCACCGCCGAGAAGGAGGAGGCCCCGGCCGACCCGAAGGAGACGCCGGAGACCGAATCCGCTGACGCCTCTGAAAGCGACGAGCGCGACCGGGAGAGCGGTCTCTTCAAACCCGAGGCTGGCGAGACACAGCCGGACGGACGCGTCGAACCCACGCCGGAGACGAACGCGGAGCCGGACCGGGAGCCCGAGGATGAGAACGCCGAGTCGTCCCTCGCAGAACCCAGCGGTGAGAAGCCAGACACACCGGCCGAGCCACAGAACGAGGAGAGTCAGCCGGAGCTAGGCGAATCAGAACGTGAAGCCGAGGAGGCGGAACCACCGGAAGGACGCGGTGAAGGACTCCACGCCGAGGAAGCCGGTGGGAACACCCCCGAACCGCTGGACGAACGCGACCAGCCCCAGCAAGGCGCTCAAGCACCCGGTACCGACGCTGACCGGGAACCCGCCACCGAACACACCACCCAGGCCGAGGACGAACCGACCCACCACGAGCGGGCACCCCTGGACGACCCCGCGCCCACCCCAGCCAAGCAGCAGGACGACAGTGCGCAGAACGGCCAGTCCGCCGAAGGTGGTCAGCAGCGGCCCCCCGAAGACCAACCCCGCACCGCCGAACCCCCTCAACAGCCCGACGGACCAATGCGCCAAGTCGCTTGGCCATCGGCAGCGGAGGAAGGCGTCACACGCTGGACGTCCCCGGTCGTCCACTTCAACGACAGAACGCCGAGCACCCGGGTCCAGCGTCGTGATACGAATGCCGAAGGCCAACCGGAAACCCCGGACGCCACGGACCCTGAATCAAACGAATACCGCAAAATACCCGAGATCCCCCGGCACGGAACACCTGGACGCGGCGAACTTCGCCGCCCCGAGGATGATCCTGAGGGCCAGGACCTGCGCGAGCCCGATCCCGACAGGACCAGACGCAGTGATCGGATCAGGCGCCAGGCCGGCAGGCAAAGCGAGGACGCGGCCAACGCCAGCAAGAAGATCGGTAATAAGGTAGGCGAATTCCTGGGCGACCGTCCGCCCGGCCCATTGAAGACAAGTACAGGTCGCGACTCCATTCCGGATCTGAATGCACCGAACCAGACCATGAAGCTAGGGAATGCTGCAATCGGCTTCGCCATTGGTACGGTAGTGTTGGTCAAAGCGGGTCAGCGAATCTACGGAAGAAGCAAGAGCAAGGTAAGCGAGCTTCCAGGAAGGCGTCATGGCAGTAACGGATGATCAGCTGGAAACCCTGCGGGCTCAACTTGAAGGACGCACCGAAGAGCATCTCCGGATGCTTGACCAGCTCGACCCCGCCGAAGCCAACACCGGCTACGCAATGCTGATAGGCGCCGCCTTCTTTGAGGCCGCCGAGCGGCGTTTCATCAGGAACGGAAAGTATGTTCCGGACGACGAGGTCATCGACTTCGTCGCTGCGGTGCGCTCCGTGAACGAGGACACCGCCACAACACTCGATCCAAGCATCGCCGAACGGATACTCTTCGCCGTCCTCGACAAAGGGGATATTGCCGATATCGACGACGACACCGTCCTCGGCTATGAGATCTTCTTGTTGGCGGCGATGATTTCTGACGAGAGCCTCAGCGCCGACGACCTCGACGCCTTCCTCGCAGAGGCCCGAAAGACAGCAGATCGATGGCTCACCCTGTAATCGACTGCACGGGCGTCGAGGTAAGAGAAGAGCACGTAGATGCACTGCGCTCACTGCTCAAAGAAGAGCCTCGCGCATGGGATCCGTTCGAGCGGGCCGAATCGGAAGCGGAAGCCATTGCTTACCACGTAACGTTGTACGCAGCTTTCACCGTTGCGGTGGGGAGGAAATTCTCACCGCGATACTCCTTTTCCCAGGTGATCCGGTTTGTCGCAGACTTGCGAATCAATCTCAAAAAGGGCGCAGAGAAAGTCCACCCACGCGTTGCGGAGGAAATGATCCGCGAAGCTTTGGGAGAGCCCAATCTGGAGTCGATAGACCTCTTGGACGGCGAGACTGCAATAATGGCGGAGGTCGTCGTTCTATTGACCCTGTTGGACGAAGCGGAGCTGGATGAGGCGGGCTTGGAGGAGTTCATCAAGGATTCTGTCGACTTCGCCAGAGGATGGGTGGCGGCCCGGCAAGGCGAATCTTCGGGAAGCTGAGGAGCATACGCACGCTCAGCCTAGCCGAAGCGCAAGGGCAGCCTGTCTTAGCCTGTGCCGCGACGTTCGCAGTTGAGGGCCTGGCCGGTTCGGACGCCATGAAGGAAACGCCGATTTCGCGGAGGTTCAAGCCGGGCGAGTTGCGGCGCGCCGGATCCGAACCGCGAGACAGGCGCGATCGACCGTCCGAGCACATACGAGCGTGTTCGATATAGAAGTGTGGCCGTGTTCGGCCTGACCACCCGTTCATTCTCCTGCCGGAGGGTTCAACCGTCGTGTACACAGGGTAGTCAGACTGTCACCTTCCTGCCCTGGGGGTCGCCATGATGAGCCCGTTCGTACGACGCCATCGCCTCGCAGCCAAACTCCGCACGCTCCGCGAAGAGCGCGAGATGACGGCGGACGAACTCGCCAAGGGGATCCACTACTCACGCACCAAGATCAGCCGCCTCGAGAACGCCTACGGCCGCCCTGACGTCGGCGACGTCATCACCGTCCTCGACGCACTCGACGTCGCCGGTCCGGAGTGGGAAGAGATAGTGCGTCTCGCGCGTGACGCCTCAAGCAAGGGCTGGTGGGATCGCTTCGGCGATTCCATGGGCAGTCGCCAGAAACTCTATGCCGATCTCGAGGCCGGCGCCGCAACCGTACGCGACTACAGCCCCACGGGCATCCCTGCCGTGCTCCAAACACCCGAGTTCATCGATGCACTGGTCAAGCTAGACAAGAGTAATCGGCCGATCAGATACACCCCGGCCCGCATGACCGAAGCTCGCCGTCAGAGGCAGTTGCACTTCCTACGACCAGACGGCCCAACGTACGACACCGTCCTGGACGAATTCGTGATCCTGCGCCTGGATGTACACGCAGACGTGATGATCAAGCAGCTCAGACACATGGTCGACATCGTCTCAGCCGAGGAGCGGCTCACCGTTCGTTTCCTTCGCTACAACGCCCGCATCACCGGCGGCCTCCTGCCCAAGTCGTCGGTCGCGCTCTACACCTTCCCTGCCGACGAGGACCCTGCTATGGCAGTTGTGGAGACTGTCACGAACGATCTCGTTCACACCGACCCGGAAGAGCTGGCAAGGTATGACGGAGACTACAAGCGTCTCCAGGAGGCTGCACTGGCCCCCGAAGAGAGTCTGGCCTTCCTCTCGGAGACGGCCGACCGACTCGCGAACGAGATGAGACAAAGGGTATGACCCCGAAATTCTCCGGATGGCGGAAGTCCAGCTATAGCGACCCTGACGGAAAGTGCGTGCAAGTAGCTAGAAGCAGCAGCGGCACTGTCGGTGTTCGCGATACTAAAGAGCTTGATAGAGGACCGATTCTTGAGCTGACTTCCTCGGAATGGACCGCGTTCCTCACAGCGATCCGAGCAGGTTCGTAGGACGCCGTAGATCATCAGGTGCTTGGACGACGGCCGTGGTCAGGTCGTCCACTTCAACGACAGAACGCCGAGCACACCCAAGTCGAGCCCCGTGATAGAAATGCCGAGGGACACAGAGGATGGATCGCTGTTCGGCGAGAAGACGCCTCGGGCGTCTGAGCTGAAGCCATCCGCTCAGGCAGGATGGCCACGGCACGGCTCCGGCTCGTCCAGTTCCGCAGCATCCACAGCCGATGGCATTCACGCAACCATGCTGATCATGGTGACAAGGGCTGGCGCCTCGTACGGGCCTGTGGCATGCCCACCGCCGCCTTCTCATGGGCGGATGACATGGCGCGCACCGACTCCGGAACGCGAGACACGGTCGATTGAACGTCTGGGCACATACGAGCGTGTTCGATAGAAAAGTGTGGCCGTGTTCGGGCTGACCACCCGTTCATTCTCCCGCCAGAGGTCACGACGATCATGTACACAGGGTAGTTGGATCGTCACGTTCCTTCTCCCCCGGGGGTCGACATGGTCAGCCCGTTCGTACGACGGCATCGTCTCGCAGCCCAACTCCGCACGCTCCGTGAAGAGCGGGAGATGACGGCGGACGAACTCGCTAAACGCATCCACTACTCACGCACGAAGATCAGCCGCCTCGAGAACGCCTACGGCCGCCCCGACGTCGGCGATATCGTCAAGATCCTCGACGCACTCGGAATCCCGAATGATCAATGGACGAGCATGGTCCGTCTCGCTACGGCTGCCACTGAAAAGGGCTGGTGGGACTCTTACGGCGATGCCATGGGGCCCCGCCAGCGCCTCTACGCTGACATCGAGTCCGGTGCCGAAACGATACGCGGATACAGCCCCAGTTCCATACCCGGTGTACTGCAAACCCCAGAGATGATCGCCGCCATGATCGACCTCGCAAAGGCAGAGGGCTCGACTGACTTCGCGCCTGCAAAAATGACCGAAGCGAGATTGCGTCGACAAGAGCAGATCCTGCGTCCCGGCGGCCCGAAGTACGACTTCATACTGGACGAGGTCGTCCTACGCCGCATCATCGTCCCCGAAGAGATCTTCGTGGACCAGGTACGCCACATCGTCCAGACGGTGACCGAAGCACCGCGCTTGAACGTGCAACTCCTGCCGGTGGACGTCAGGGTCCAGGGGTACCCACTCCCCACCGTCCCGTTCTTCCTTTACACCTTCCCGGACGTGGACGATCCTCCGATGACCGTTGTGGACACGGTCACGGCAGACATCGTCCACATCGAACCACAAGACGTCGAGCGGTATACGCGGAGGTATGATCACCTCAGCGGGGCCGCCCTCTCCCCCGAGGCCAGCCTGGCAAGGCTGAACGAAGTGGCGGATCAGCTGATCGAGCAGACGGGATCCAGTGAATGAGGAAGAACTACCCCCACTGGCGCAAGGCACGTCGCAGCGAAGCTGGAGCCGAGTGTGTCGAAATAGCGCTGGCCACCGACCATCAGACCGTAGGAGTCCGTGACTCCAAGGAAAATGGCCGTGGCCAGATCCTGGAGTTCACACGACCAGAATGGGCTGCACTCCTCACGACAGTTCGGGGTTCGTAGGGCGTCGTCGATCATCTTCTTGGGCGACGGCCGTGGTCAGGGGAGGTGGATGGGGAGGGTGCGGGGGCCTCGGACCTGGCCTGCGGACCAGGTTACGGCGGACGGGTCTTCCAGGGTGAACGTCGGGATGCGTTCCAGCCACACCTCCAGGGCTACGCGGAGTTCCATGCGGGCCAGGTGGGAGCCGACGCAGCGGTGGATGCCGAGGCCGAACGCGGAGTGCCGGTTGACCTCGCGGTCGATCACCACCTCGTCCGCCCGGTCGAACTGCGCCGGGTCGCGGTTGGCGGCCGGGAACGACAGCAGCACCCAGTCGTCGGCCCTCATGTCCACCCCGCGCCAGTGCATGTCCTCCTTGACCAGCCGCGCCATGGTGACGGGTGCGTAGGCGCGCAGGAACTCCTCCATCGCGGTCGGCAGCAGGCCGGGGTCGGCGGTCAGGCGTTCATGGTCGGACGGTGTCTTCGCCAGGTGCCACAGGGAGGCGCCGATCGCGCTCCACGTGGTGTCGATGCCGGCGATGAGCAGCAGCGCCATCGTCCCGGAGACATGGGACGGTTCGAGCTTGCGGCCGTAGAGCTCGGCGTCGATGAGGTAGGTCGTGAGGTCGTCGCGCGGATTGTCGATGTGGTCGCGAATCTGCGCGTGGAGATAGTCGAACAGCGCTTCCATCCGCTGGATGCGCTCCTCCGGCGGCAGGTTGACGCCTTCCAGCGCGTCCTCGACGAACCGGCGGAATCGCGGGCCGTCCTCCGGCGGGAAGCCGAGCATGTCGGCGATGACCCGCACCGGGATGTGCTGGGCGTAGTCCTGCGCGGCGTCGACGACGTCGCCGTCGAAGGAGTCGATGAGCGCGTGGCAGAACGCCCGGGTCGCCGGCTCCAGCCGCCCGACCGCGGACTTGGTGAACGCCGGGAGCAGCAGCCTGCGCGCGTCCCGGTGGAACGGCGGGTCGGACGAGATCGGCGGGACGCCGCCCACCGGGGCGATCTCCCTCGGCGGCCGGAAGTTGCTCATGATGATCGACCGCGACGAGAAGTGCTCGGTGTCGTAGGCGATCGCCGCGACGTCCTCGTGCCGGGTGGGCAGCCAGCCGCCGCCGAACCGCTCGGTGCGCGCGAACGGGCACTGCCGCCGCAGGTCGTCCTGGATCGCGTACGGGTCGGCCGCCCATTCCGGTTCGAGGTGGGAGAAGTCGGTCGTCCAGTCCGAGACGGGACCTGTGACGATCTCGTTGCGGACGCCGAGCGGACGGCTCCCGCGCATCTCCTCGAAGCCCTGGTCGAAGCGGTCGTCGGCGGTCATGTCAGGCCTCCCCGGTGAGGTCGATCGCCCGCTCGGGGCAGTTCGCGACCGCGCGGCGGGCCTCGTTCTCCCGGCCCGGTTCCACGGCGCCGTCGCCGAGGACCGTCCCGTAGCCCTCGTCGTCCTCGCCGAACAGGCCGGGCGCCAGGTCGTAGCAACGGCCATGCCCCTGGCAGCGCTCGGGGTCTATCTGCACCTTCATCGCGTTCCTCCCGTCTGTGCCGTGGAGCCGTCCGGCGCGAGCGCGGCGACGATTCGGGCGAGGAGCGCGGACCACTCCTCGTCCCCGACCGCGTGCAGGTCCGGCGTGACGAGCGCGCTGCCCATCCCCAGCAGGAGGCAGAGGTGGGCGAGCGCGTTCGGAGAGACGGCGGTGTCGAGCTCGTCCCCGGCCTGCGCGATGCGCACCAGCCCGGCGAGCCAGTCGCCGCGTTCCCCCACATAGTCGCGCATGGGCTGGGCGACGTCCTCGTCACGGCGGGCCGCGACGAGCGCCTCCACGATCAGGTACCCGGGGACGTCGAGCGGCCGCGGAAGCCACCGTCCGGCGGCGAGCAGCAACTCGGTGACCGGACGGTCCGGGTCGGCGGCGAACAGTTCGCCGAGCAGCCGCCGCCCGTGCGCCCGCAGCGCCGCCACCAGCAGCTCGGCCTTCGAGTCGAAGTGCGCGTAGAGCGCACCGTTGCTCACGCCGGCGGCCCGCGCGATGTCGGCGACACGCGTCCCGTCGTACCCGCGCTGCGCGAACGCGTCCGCCGCGGCCCGCAGCAGCCGCTCCCGCGTCTCCGCCGCGGTGACGCCCGCGATACGTCCCATGACGCAAATTAAAAGACCGTTCATTTGATGGGTCAAGGACGGCACGGCGGATCCGCCACCGGCTCGCCGGCGGGTCAGGCGTGTTCGGCGGCCCAGGCGCAGATGGCCGCAAGGGGCGCCTCCAAGGACTTGCCGAGGTCGGTGAGGGAGTACTCGACGTGCTGCGGAGCGGTCTCCTTGTAGACGTCCCGGGCGACGAGCCCGTCTGCCTCCATGCCGCGCAGCGTCTCGGTCAGCACCTTCTGGGTGATGCCGGGGACCCGGTCGCGGAGGCGGGCGGGGCGCTGCGGGCCGTCCATGAGGGCGTAGATAAGCAGGATCCGCCATTTGGCCGCCAGCCGTTCCAGAGCCTGGCGGGTGGCGCAGGACTCCTCCAGCACGTCGGGAATCGCCAATGCCACGAGGCACCTCCGGCGGGGGCGTGAAGGGCACCTCAAAGTGCCCTCTTCAAATGCGGATGGCCCGAATCCTATGGTCGACGGCACCGAGGACGGAAGAAAGGGAGGCCCGATGACCGATCTCCAATGCCGTGTCCACACGGCCGCCGGCCTGGCCGCAGAGGTTCACGAGACGCAAGAGGGGGCGGAGCGATGAAGATCGGGGTTCTGGGCACCGGGGACGTCGGCCGCCGCCTCGCCTCCGGGCTCGCCGGGCTCGGGCACGACGTGACCCTCGGCTCACGCACGGCGGACAATCCGGCCGCCGCCGGGTGGGCGCGCGAGCACGGCGGGCACCACGGCACCTTCGCCGACGCCGCCGCGCACGGCGAGATCATCGTCAACGCGACCGGCGGGCTGGTGTCGCTCGACGCCCTGAAGGCCGCGGGGTCCGCCAACCTGGACGGCAAGGTGGTGGTGGACGTCTCGAACCCGCTGGACTTCTCGCAGGGCTTCCCGCCCCGCCTCGCCGTGCCCGAGGCCGGAAGCGTCGGCGAGCAGCTCCAGCAGGCGTTCCCCGGCGCCCGCGTCGTCAAGGCACTCAACACGATGCACAACACGCTGATGACCGACCCGGCCCGGGTCGCGGGGCAGCACAACGTGTTCGTGTGCGGGGACGACGCGTCCGCCAAGGCCGACGTCGCAGACCTGCTGAAGTCGTTCGGATGGACCGACCGGCAGATCCTCGACCTCGGAGTCTTGTCCGCCGCCCGCAGCGTCGAGCCTCTCGTGCTGCTCTGGGTGACTCTCAGCGGCACGCTCCAGACGACCGAGC
This sequence comes from Actinomadura sp. 7K507, assembly GCF_004348425.1. Classification (GTDB taxonomy): domain Bacteria; phylum Actinomycetota; class Actinomycetes; order Streptosporangiales; family Streptosporangiaceae; genus Spirillospora. The sequence goes on along the minus strand of NZ_SMKK01000006.1, from coordinate 8,770 downwards.
TCAATTTCGCGATCATCCATTGAGACCACGCTGCGGCATCGTGGCGAGATTCTTATGCATGGTCATGTCCATTTTTTAAGCGAACGTCTTGCCTCGTAGACTTCGCAGCGTGGACGTGTTGAGTGATGTCATCTTGAGCATGCGGATCGGGCAGCCTGGGTTTGCCCGGGCCGCGCTGTGCTCGCCGTGGGGTATGGCGTTCCCGCCGAGTCCGGGCACCGTGGGGTTCACGGTGGTGCTCCGCGGGACTTGCTGGCTGCTGGCCGAGGGGCGGGAACCGGTCGCCCTGGGTCCGGGCGATGTCATCTTCACCCCGCGCGGGGACGGCATCGGCCTGGCCGACGACCCGGGCACACCGCTGGTCGAGGCCGAGCACCCGCCGGAGCCGCCGGGAGGGGAAGCCGACGTGGTGACGCTCTGCGGCGGCTACCGTCTCGACCCGGAGCGGACCCACCCGTTGCTGTCCGACATGCCCGCCGTGCTTCACCTGCCCGCGCGGCTCGGGCGGCACGGGGAGCTGCGCGCGACGCTCGACATGCTCGGCCGGGAGGTCGAGGAGGCCCACCCCGGCGGCACTGCGCTCGTTCCGCTCCTGCTCGACATGCTGCTGCTGTACGTCATGCGCGCCTGGTTCGAGGACGAGCCAAGGGACCCCTCCGGCGCGGGCTGGGCCGCAGCGCTGGCCGACCGGCCGGTCAGCTCCGCGCTGCACGCCATCCACCGGGCGCCCGCGCGTGCGTGGACCGTCCAGTCGCTCGCCGACGAGGCTGGGTTGTCGCGAGCGGCGTTCGCCCGGCGGTTCACGGCGGCGACCCGGCAGCCGCCGTTGAGCTACCTGACCTGGTGGCGGCTGACGACGGCGGCCGGCCTGCTCCGGGAGTCGGACGCCTCACTCGAGCAGGTGGCGGCCCGGGTCGGCTACTCGTCCCAGTTCGCCTTCGCCAACGCGTTCAAGCGGGAGTACGGCGTCGCGCCGGGACGGTTCCGCCGCGCGGGGGCCGGGAGCAACGGCCCGCTCACCCGGAGCGGGGGCGGTTGAGCAGGAGGTCGGCCGCGTGGGCGAGGACCTGGGCGCGGGTGCGGCCGTTGTGGTCGGCGAGGAGGAAATGGCCGCCGATCGCCGCGCAGAAGGCGAGCAGGCTGCGCGCCTCGACCTCGTCGGGGTCGGAGCAGAAGGTGCCGATCATCTCGCGCAGCAGCGCCATGCGCCGGTTGTCGACCCGCCGCAGCCGCTCGGCCACCTGCTCGTCGCGCCGGGCCCAGTCGCGGATCGCGAGGTCGATGGGCAGCAGGCGGTCGCCGGAGAAGGTGAGCACGCCCGCGCGATGGATCTTGGTCTTCGGGTCGCCGCCCTCCCGCTCGATACGGTCGATCACCTCGTCGGTGCTCTCCCGCTCCCAGGTGTCCAGCATCGCGGACAGCAGCGCGTCGCGGTCGGCGAAGTATCCGTAGAAGCCGCCTTTGGTGACGCCGAGGGCCTTCGCCAGCGCCTCGACGCGGACGGCGTCCACGCCGCCGCCGGCCAGGGCGCGCAGCCCCTCTTCGATCCACCTGTCACGGGGCGTCCGAGCGGCTGCCGCCATGTGTTCCACCTCACCTGGATGCCGTATATACGCATGCGTATAAGAGGGTTAACGTCAGTTCTATACGCAAGCGTATAACCGAGGGAGGCAACGAGGATGACCACACGCTCACAGGCGAGGGGCCGGACTCCGGCCATCGTCGAGGCGGCCGTGGGCGCGGACGACGTTCCCGCCGCCGTCCGCGCTCTCAGTACGCTGCCCGACATCGACTACGTCGACCTGTTCACCCTCGCCACCGGCGCGGAGGCGACACCGGAGCAGTGGGCACGGGCGATGTTCGGCGACGTCCCCAGCACCGGCGAACGGCTGATCTGGCGAGGGGCGCTCGGTCTGCGGCTCAGCCGGGGACGGTCACCGGACACCGTGGCCGGATGGCGGATCGACGGACGTGGCGAGAACTGGGTCCGGCTCCAGGCCGCCTCCTGGTTCCTGAACTGCAACCTCGTCGTCCAGGCGGACGGCGGGCGGGTGTCGCTGGCCACGTTCGTGTACTACGACCGCGGCCTCGGCCGTCTCGTGTGGCCGCGGTTGTCGGCCGTCCACCGCCGGCTGGCACCCGGACTGCTCCGCGAATCCGAGGCGAAGATCCGGGCACTCGCGGCCGGCTCGTAGCGAAGGGCTACGAGCCGGCCGGGCCCGCCAGGCGGGCGGCCAGGGCCTTCTTGCTGATCTTGCCTACGGGGGTCCGGGGGAAGGCGTCGGCCGTTTCCAGGCGGTCGGGGAACTTGTAGGCGGCGACGCCCCGGGTGCGCAGGAAGTCCTTGACCTCGCGGAGGTCCGGCGCCTTCCCGTCCTTCCTGATGATGAGGAAGGCGCAGGTGCGCTCGCCCATCATCGGGTCGGGGAGGCCGACCACGGCGGCGTCGTGGATCGCCGGGTGGGTCAGGAGGTGGTTCTCCAGCTCCTCGGCGGAGATCTTGTCGCCGCCGCGGTTGATCTGGTCCTTCTCGCGTCCCTCCACGATCAGGTGGCCGGACGGGAGTTGCCGGACGAGGTCGCCCGTGCGGTAGTAGCCGTCCGGGGTGAAGGACCGGGCGTTGTGCTCGGGGGCGCGGTAGTAGCCGCGCAGCGTGTACGGGCCGCGGGTGAGGAGTTCGCCGACCTCACCGGCGGGCACCTGTGCGCCGTCGGCGTCCACGACGCGGATCTCGTCGGCGGGTGACAGCGGTCGGCCCTGCGTCCGCTCGACCAGGTCGCGGGAGTCGTCCAGGCGGGTGTAGTTGAGCAGCCCCTCCGCCATGCCGAAGACCTGCTGGACCTGGCAGCCGAGGACGCCGGGGACCTCGGCGGCGCGCTCGGCGGCGAACTTGGCGCCGCCCACCTGGAGGAGTTCGAGGGACGAGATGTCCTCGTCCTGCCAGGTCACGGCGTCCAGCCAGAGGAGGGCGATCGGGGGGACGACCGCGCAGACCGTGGCGCGTTCGCGCTCGATGAGGGGGAACGCCTCGTCCGGGGAGCCGGAGGGGGCCAGGACGACCGTGCCCCCGGTGGCGAAGACGCCGAGGATCCCGGGGCAGGCGAGCGCGAAGTTGTGCGCGGCGGGCAGGACGACCAGGTAGACGGTGTCGCGGGTGAAACCGCAGACTTCGGCGCTGGCCTCCAGGTTGTAGAGGTAGTCGCGGTGCGTCCGCGGGATGAGTTTCGGCAGGCCCGTGGTGCCGCCGGACAGCAGGAAGACGCCGACGTCGGACGGGGCGGGGCGTTCAGCGTCCACCGGGGCGGCGTCCGCCCCTTCGGCGTCCAGGGTCGCCAGCGGGGTGAACTCCTCCGCGTCGCCGTCCACGACGACGTGCTCGACGGGAAGCGTGCGGGCCATCGCGCGGTAGTCGAAGTCGCCGTCGCGTTCGCCGCAGAGGTAGGCGCGGGCGCCGGACAGCTCGCACAGGTAGCGGATCTCGCTCTCGCGGTGGGCCGGGAGCGCGAGGACCGGGGCGGCGCCGATCCGCACCAGGGCCAGGAACGCGACCACGAAGCCGGCGGTGTTCGGGAGCTGGACGACGACGCGGTCTCCGCGTGCGATGCCGAGGCGCAGGAGGCCGGCGGCGGTCCGGGCGGCGCGGCGGTCCAGGTCGGCGTAGGTGAGGCGGTCGCCGCCGGCGACCAGCGCGACGCGTCCGGGGTCGCCGCGCAGGACGCCGCCGAGCACGCGGTCGCTCCAGTAGCCCTCGGCCGTGTAGCGGGCTTCGAGGTCGGCGGGCCAGGGGGTGAAGCCGTCGGTGTCCATCGGCGGGCTCACCGCCCGGCGAGCTGGGCGGGGGCGCCGGGAACCGGTTCGGCCGGGTCGGTGCCGAGTGCGACGATGCGGTTGGCGGCGTCCACGTGGACGACCCGGGGCTCGTGGCGGTCCCTGCCCGCGTCGTCGACCGGCGTGTAGGTGATGATGATGACCATGTCGCCGGGCTGGACCTGGCGGGCGGCGGCACCGTTGACGCCGATGACTCCGCTGCCCGCCTCGCCGGTGATGGCGTAGGTGACGAGACGGGAGCCGTTGGTGATGTCGACGACGTGGACCTGTTCGCCCTCGACGATGTCCGCGGCCTCCATGAGATCCGCGTCGATCGTCAGGGAGCCCACGTAGTGCAGGTCCGCCTGGGTCACGGTCGCGCGGTGGATCTTTCCGTTCATCAGTATCCGCTGCACCGGTACGCCCTCTTTCTCAAGACCAACTAAGGCTAGGCTTACCTTAGCCATTCCCCCGGCAGAGGAGAACCCCCACGATGCTCCGGCGAGTGGTCATGGACATCGGTCCCCTGCGCGACAGCAAGCCGTTCCGGAACGTGTTCATCGCCCGCACCGTCTCGGTCTTCGGGATCGGCATGCTCGCGGTCGCGCTGCCCGTGCAGGTCTACGCCATGACGGGGTCGACCGTGCACGTCGGCGCGGTGGCCGCCGCCGAGGGTTTCGCGCTGCTCGCGGGGTTCCTGTGGGGCGGGGTGCTCGCCGACCGGCACGACCGGCGCAAGCTGATGCTGCGCGCCCGGACCGCCGCCGGGATCGGGTTCGTCCTGCTGGCGGTCAACGCGTTCCTGCCGACCCCGTCGGTCGCCGCCCTGTACGTGCTGGCGGCGTGGGACGGCCTGGCGACCGGTGTCAGCGTCACCGCCCTGCTGGCCGCGACGCCGTCCCTGGTGGCGCCGGACAAGCTGGTCGCGGCGGGAGCGCTGAACGCGCTGACCGTCCGGCTCGGGTCGATGGTGTCGCCCGCGCTCGGCGGGCTCGTCGTGTCGGCGTTCGGCGTCGGCTGGAACTACACGGCCGCGGCCGTCGGCACCCTCGGCACGATCGTCCTGCTGACCGGCCTGCCGCCGCTCAAGCCCGCCGTCGCCGAGGACGAACCGGAGCAGAACCCGCTGAAGGCGATCGGGGACGGCTTCCGCTTCGTCGCCTCGCACCGCGTCGTCGGCTCCCTCATGCTCCTCGGGCTGCTGTTCATGGTCGCGGGCGGGATTCCCGTCCTGATGCCCGCGTTCGCGTCGCAGAGCCTGGACGGCGGCCCCACCACGGTCGGGCTGCTGTTCGCGGCGCCGGCGTGCGGCGCGGTGCTCGCGTCCGTCACCAGCGGCTGGGCCGGGTCGGTCCAGCGGCCGGGGCTGGCGCTGCTCGTCGCGTCCGTCGCCGGGTTCACCGCGCTCGCGTGCCTGGGTTTCGCCCGCCATCCCGCCCTGGCCGTCGCGATCCTGTTCGTGTACGGGTTCGTCGAGTCGGTGGAGGAGATCCTCCGGTACGGGCTGATCCAGTCCCACACGCCGGACTCGCATCTGGGACGGGTCAACGCGCTCTGGGCGGCGCAGGAGACGGGCGGCGGCGCCATCGGGTCGCTGGGCGCCGGAGGCCTCGGCCGTTACCTCGCCCCAGGCGCCGCCATCGTCGTCTACGGGACGGTCAGTGCCGTGCTCGCGCTCGTGCTGGCACTGACCCTCACCGGTCTTCGCACCGCGACCATGCGGACGAAGCTCGAACCGAGCCCAGACCCGGGCCCCGAACCGAAGCCCGAGCCGTCACCGTAGGCGGGCGGCGAGTTCCTCGTCGGTCATGGCCTCGACCTTGAGCCAGATCGCCGCGACGGCCTCCAGTCGCCCCGGCGCCTCCTCCAGGTCGCGGAAGCGGCGGCAGGCACGCGCCACGGTGCGCTCCGCGAACAGCACCCGGACCGGCAGCGCGGTCGTGTCGAGCGCCTCGCGCAGCCGCGCGATCACGCTGGTGGCGAGGACGGAGTCGCCGCCGAGGGAGAAGAAGTCCGCGTCCGCGCCGACGCGTTCCCTCCCCAGCACCTCGGCGACGATCCGGGCCATGACCCCCTCCAGCGACGACTTCGGCTCGACGTAGCGGTCGGCGGCCTCCCCCGCCTCGGCGGCGGCCAGCGCGGTGAGCGCCCTGCGGTCGACCTTGCCGTTGGCGGTGAGCGGAAGCTCGTCCACGCGCACGAGCAGCTCCGGGACCATGTGCGGCGGCAGGAGGTCCCGGACGCGGGCGAGCACCGCGTCCCGGTCCAGGTCCGGGGGCGCCGCGACGGCGGCGGCGAGGCGGCCGTCCGCGAGCAGGGCGACGGACCGTCCCACGGCGGGATGCTCGCGCAGCGCGGCCTCGACCTCGCCGAGCTCGATCCGGAACCCGCGCACCTTGACCTGGTGGTCGCGGCGGCCGAGGAACTCCAGGGTGCCGTCCGGCCGGTAGCGGGCGAGGTCGCCGGTCCGGTACCAGCGGGTGCCGTCGCGGACGACGAACCGGTCCGCGGTGCGACCGGGGTCGCCGGTGTAGCCGTCGGCGACGCCCCCGCCGCCGATCCACAGCTCGCCCGCCACCCAGTCGGGGCGGTCGCGGCCGAGTTCGTCCACGACCCGGCACGCGACGCCGCGCAGCGGGACCCCGTACGGGACGGCGTGCCAGTCGGACGGCACCTCGCCCGCGACCTCCTGCACGGTGGAGTGGATCGCGGTCTCGGTCGTGCCGCCGAGCGCGACGAACCGGCATCCGGGCGCGCGTTCCTCCAGCAGCGCGGGAAGGTGCGTGCCGACCCAGTCGCCGCCGAGCAGCACGAGCCGCAGACTCTCCCACGGGCCTTTCCGGGGGGTGTGCGGGGTCGTCCCCCCACAAGGGACCGGGCCGGACCGCAGCAGCATCTCCAGCACGGACGGGACGCAGTTCAGCACGGTCACCGACCAGCGCCGTACGAGGTCGCCCCAGCGGGCGGCGTCGCGCCGTTCGCCCTCGCCCGGGAGGACGACCGCGCCGCCCGCCGACCAGGGCGCGAACAGGTCGAACACCGACAGGTCGAAGTCGAGCGCCGAGATCCCGAACGTCACGTCCCGCGGGCCGATCCCGAACCGCTCGACCAGGTCGCCGATGGTGTTCATGGCCGCGCCGTGCGACACCTCGACGCCCTTGGGCTCGCCGGTCGAGCCGGAGGTGAACAGCACGTACGCGACCTGGTCGGGGCGCGCCGCGACCGGCCCGTCCATCGGTTCGGCCGCCGGTTCGGCACCTGTGGTTCCGAGTCGGGTGATCGTGTCCGCGGTGAGCGACGCGGCGACGCCGGCGCTCGCGCGGATCCTGGCGCGGCGGGCGTCGGGCTGCTCGGTGCCGATGGGGACGTAGGCCGCGCCGGCGGCGAGGACGCCCAGCACCGCGGCGGCCTGGTCCGGCCCCTTCGGGAGTTCGATCGAGACGCGGTCGCCCGGACGCACGCCCTCGGCGGCGAGATCGGACGCGATGCGCAGGGCGCGGGCGGCCAGGTCGCCGTAGGTCAGGGTGTCCTCGTCGCCCCAGTGCAGGGCCGGGGCCGACGGGCTGCGGCGGGCGTGCTCGAAGAAGCCCTCGGTCAGCGTTCGCGGCGGTGGCGCCGGGGTGGAGTTGAGGCGGTGCCGGACACGGAGCTGGGACGGCGTGGCCGCGATGCCGAGCGGCACGTCCCAGTCGGCGCCGGGCGCTCCGAGCCGGGTGATCGCGGACGTGTAGGCGTCGAACATCGCCTCGGCGACGCCCTCGGGGAACGCGGGGCGGCGGACGTCCCAGTTCAGCAGCAGCCCGCCGGACACCTCGGTCACCTGCGCGTCCAGCAGCACCTGCGGGCCCTGCGAGATGATCCACTCCGGTTCGCCGAACCGCTCGCGGACCGCGCCGCCGAACAGCTCGCCGAGGTTGAGCGCGCTGGTGTAGACGATGGGGGCGAGCACCTGCTCGCCGCGCAGCCTGGACAGGTCGCGCAGCACCTCCAGGCCGGAGTAGTCGCTGTGCGCGCCGGCGGTGTGCAGGTTCGCCTGGACGGCGCGGGCGCGCTCGACGAACGGGAGGCCGGCGGTGAGGTCGGCCTCCAGCATGATCGACCCGGTGAAGTCGCCGACGACACTGTCCACGTCGGGGTGGACGGGCTCGCGGTGGAACAGCGGCAGGTTCAGCAGGAACCGGGGCGTCGCCGACCAGCCGCCGATCACCTCGGCGAACACGGCCGCGAGCGCCATGGCCGGGGTGATGCCCTCCGCGTGGGCGCGGGCGAGGAGGCGGTCCTTGCCGTCCGGCGGCAGCCAGTGGTGCATGCGCTCGACACGGTCGCCGGGTTCGGGGACGACGGGCAGCTCCGGCGGTCCGGGAAGGCCGGCGAGGCGTTCGGCCCACCACCGGCGGTCCCGCTCGCGGGCCTCGGCGCGCGGGTCGTCGGCGAGGTAGCGCGCGTAACCGTAGCGGATCGGCGCGAAGGCCTCGCCCTCGTACAGCGCGGCGAGGTCGGCCAGCATGACGCGGTAGCTCATCGCGTCGGCGGCGACCATGTCGACGTCCAGGTGCAGGCGGGCGGTCCCGGCCGGGAGCAGGCTGAGGCGGGCGTCGAAGACGCGGCCGTCCTCGATCGGGAGCCGCTGCTCGGACATCTGCGCGCGGATCGCCTCCAGCTCGGCGGCGGCGCCGGCGCCGGTCGAGCCGCGCAGGTCGTGGACGGTCACGGCCGGTTCCGGGCGCTCGGGCAGGATGCGCTGCGTGCCGTCGTCCGACACGGCGACGCGGAGCATCGGGTGGCGCCTCACCAGGTCGCGGACCGCCTGCTCGAACCGGGCGGGGTCGATGGCGCGGCCGTCCAGCTCGACGTACAGGTGCGCGGCGACGGAGCCGAGCGACTGGCCGGAGTCGCGGCCGATCCAGTACGCGTGCTGCATCAGCGCCAGCGGGAACGGCCCGTCCGGCTCGATGTCGGAGGG
>NZ_SMKK01000069.1 GCF_004348425.1 Actinomadura sp. 7K507 | reverse complement strand
GGGCGGGCTGGGCCTGCAGTTCGACGACGCCCAGCTCGCCCAGGCCCTCGGCACGGGCGCGCTCGGCCTCATCCTCATCGAGGGCGGCCTGTCCACGTCGTGGGCGGACATACGGCGGCTGCTGGCGCCCGCCGGGGTGCTGGCCACCTTAGGCGTCGCCGTCTCGATGGTGGTCACGGCCACGGGCGCCCATCTGCTGCTGGGGATGGAGTGGCGCCTGGCGCTGCTGCTGGGCGCGATCGTGTCGTCCACCGACGCCGCGGCGACGTTCGCCGTCCTGCGGTCGCTGCCGCTGCCGTCCAAGGTCAGGGGCCTGCTGGAGGCCGAGTCGGGGCTCAACGACGCGCCCACGATCATCCTGGTGCTGGTGTTCAGCAGCACGGCAGCGGACTTCCCCAGCCCCGGGTACGTCGCGGGCAACCTGGTCTTCCAGCTGTCCGCGGGCGCCGCGCTGGGCCTGGTCACCGGACGCCTCGGCGTCATCGCGCTGCGCCGTATCGCGCTGCCCGCCACCGGCCTGTACCCGCTGGCCACCGTCGGCTTCGGCGTCATCGCGTTCGCCGCGGCCGGGACCGTGGGCGCCAGCGGCATCATCGCCGCCTACCTGTGCGGGCTGGTGCTGGGCAACTCCCGGCTGCCGCACCGCGCCGCGACCCGGTCGTTCGCCGAGGGCGCCGGCTGGCTGGCCCAGATCGGCCTGTTCGTGATGCTCGGCCTGCTGGTCGACCCCAGCGAGCTGCCGGGCGCGGTCGTGACGGCCATGGTGGTGGGCCTCGTCCTGCTGCTGGTCGCGCGGCCGATCTCGGTGCTGATGTGCCTGCCGGCGTTCCGCGTCCCGTGGCGCGAGCAGGCGTTCCTCTCGTGGGCGGGGCTGCGCGGCGCCGTGCCGATCGTGCTGGCCACCTTCCCCATCGTCTCCGGTGTGGACGGCGCGCTGGACCTGCTGCACATCGTGTTCGTGCTGGTCGTGGTGTTCACCCTGATCCAGGGGCCGAGCCTGCCCGCGGCGGCGCGGCTGCTCCGCGTGACCCAGCCGGGCCAGGCCCGCGAGGTGAACGTCGAGGCCGCCCCGCTGGACGTGCTCGACGCCGAGCTGCTCACGCTGACCGTCCCGCGCGGCTCCCGGCTGCACGGAGTCGAGATCGCCGAGCTGCGCCTGCCCGCCGCGGCGGTCGTCAGCCTGATCGTCCGCGAGGGCACGGCACTGGTCCCCGGCCCCACCACCGTTCTGGCCGAGGAGGACGAGATCCTCATCGTCGCCACCGAGGCCGTCCGGGAGACCACCGAACGCCGCCTGCGCGCGGTGGGCCGCCGCGGACGCCTCGCCTACTGGCTGGGCGAGCGCGGGGACCCGGAGACAGGCTGAGCGGAGGCCGACTGAGGTCAGTACTGGTTGTGGACGGCGTCCCGGTCCAGGTCGGCGTCGATGACGTCCGCCGAGACCTCCTTGATCCCGATCTGGTCCTTCGCGATCTGGCCGAGGGTCGGGAGGGACTTGCGGTCCGGCCAGGTCTCGGGCTTCCAGAGCGACGAGCGCAGGAACGCCTTCGAGCAGTGCATGTACAGCTCTTCGACCTGGATGACGAGCGCCAGGTGCGGGCGCTTGCCCCGGACCTCCAGGTCGTCGAAGAACGGCGCGTCCGAGACGAGCGTCGCGCGGCCGTTGACGCGCAGCGTCTCGGCCATCCCCGGTACCAGGAACAGCAGGCCGGCCCGGGGATTGCGCAGGATGTTGCGGAAGCTGTCGGTCCGCCGGTTGCCCGGCCGGTCGGCGATCACCAGCGTGTGGTCGTCGAGGACCAGCACCGAGCCGGCGGGGTCGCCGCGCGGGGAGACGTCGCAGGTGCCGTCCGGGTCCGACGTCGCCAGCAGCACGAGCGGCGAGTGGGCGATGAGCGTGCGGGCGTGCTCGTCGATCCGGCCGATGTCCTTGTCGATGACGAACTGGCCGGGTTCCTTCACGACCTCGCGGAGTTCGGCTTCACTGGCCACCACGCGCATTTCAGGCAGAGTCCCCATTTTAGGCAAGGTAATCCTAAGTTCGTTCATGGTCAAAGCGATCCCCCAGTTCACGCGCCGGGAACAACCGGCCCACCGTTCCGGTTCATGGGGTGAACCCACGGAGAGGGGGCCACATGACCGTGTACGAGGACTTCCAGCGGGCGACCCTGTTCTTCGACGCCAAGGACTACGCCGGGGCGTCGCGCATCCTGGCCCCGATCGTGGCGGAGCACGGCGAGAACCGGGCGGCCGTCGAACTGCTCGGCCGGGCGTACTTCCACAGCGCCCAGCTCGGACGCGCGGAGGAGACGTTCCGCCGGCTCGTCGATCTGGACCCGTCCAACGGCTGGGCCTACGAGGCCCTGGCCCGCACCCTGGAGCGGCGCAGCCGCCCGGACGAGGCCAGGGGCTTCCGCAAGCTGGCCGCCGCCATGGGCGTCGACCCGGCGCCCGGGACCGAAGTCGCGGTCACCGCCGCCGACCTGGCCTGACCACACCGTCGGCGCTGATCCCGCCCACCCGGCGTACCTGACGAAAGTCGGGTGTGCCGGGTGGCGATCGGCCACTGCGGGCGCCTCCCGCCGCTCCCTACGTTGCGGGGAGACGACGAGCGGGAGCGCACATGATCACTCTTTCCGGGCTGACCAAACGCTACGGCGGGACGACCGCCGTAGCGGACCTTTCCTTGCGGATAGAACCAGGCCTGGTGACCGGTTTCCTCGGCCCGAACGGCGCCGGGAAGTCCACGACCATGCGAATGATCATGGGCCTGGACGAGCCGACGGCGGGCACGGCGCTCGTCTCCGGCCGCCGCTACGTCGAGTTCCGGCATCCATTGCGCGAGGTGGGGGCTCTGCTGGAGGCCAAATCCCTCCACCCCAGCCGCGGCGCCCGCAACCACCTGCTGGCGATGGCGCGCAGCAACGGGATCCCCCGCCGGCGCGTGGACGAGGTACTGGGCCTGGTCGGGCTGACGGACGTCGCGGCCAAGCGGGCCGGGGCGTACTCGCTGGGAATGGGCCAGCGGCTCGGCATCGCCGGGGCGCTCCTCGGCGACCCGCCGGTCCTGATGTTCGACGAGCCGGTGAACGGGCTCGACCCGGACGGCGTCCGCTGGGTGCGCGAGCTGATGCGCTCCCTCGCCGCGGAGGGCCGGACCATCTTCGTGTCCAGCCACCTGATGAGCGAGATGGAGATGACCGCCGACCGCCTGGTGGTGATCGGTAGGGGCAGGCTCATCGCCGACGCGCCGATCACCGAGATCCTCGCCGGAAGCTCCCGGCACCGCGTCAAGGTCCGCGGCCCGCACCCGCAGGGCCTGCGGGACCTGGCCGACCGGTTGGCGCGGGACGGCGTCACAGCCGAAACGATCTCGCCCGGGGAGCTGCTGCTCTCGGGCACCACCGTCGAACCCGTCGGCGAGCTGGCCCACCGCCTGGGGCTCCTCCTGCACGAACTCAGCCCGCAGGAGGCCACGCTTGAACAGGCCTACATGGAACTGACCGCCGAAAGCGTCGAGTTCACCGCTTCCGCGCCCGCGCCCGCGTCCCGGATGGAGGCCCGATGACCGCCGCGACCGAGGACCGCACGCCGGGCACGTCGACCGGAGGAAGCCCGCTGGGCACCCCGACCGGGGGCCGGCTGCCGGGCGCGGTGGCCGCCGAGTGGACCAAGGCGTGGACCGTCCGCAGCACCTGGTGGACCCTGTTCGCCGCCGCCGTCCTGATGGGGCTGGCCTGCCTCCAGCTCACCATCTTCACCGTCAACGCCAACGAGAACGACGACCCGGCGGACGACAAGGGCGTCGTCGGGATCGGGACGATCGCGATCCGCGCCGTGGACCTGGTCCAGTTCGTGCTGATCGGGCTGGCCATGCTGCTGGTCACCAGCGAGTACTCCACCGGGACGATCCGCGCGACGCTCCAGTGGATCCCGCGCAGAGGCGAGATGCTGGTGGCCAAGACCCTGGTGGTGGCCGTCATCGGGGGCGTGACCGGTACCGTCCTCGCGGTGGCCGGGTCTCTGGGGTCCCTGCCGCTGCTCGGCCACTGGGGAGAGTTCGAGACCGCCGCCTGGCTCGGCGACGTCCTCGCCGTCGGCGCCTACATGACCCTGATCTGCGTCTTCTCCGTGGGCGTCGCCACCGTGCTGCCCAGCGCGGTGGGCACGCTGATCGTCCTCTTCCTCGTCATCATGGTGGCGCCCGCCAGCCTCCAGGCGAGCAACATCACCGCGTTCGAACGCGTCGCGGACTTCATGCCCGCCGTCGCCGGGGCGGCGTTCATGCGCGGCGAGTCCGAGACGTACCCGCCGGCGCTCGGCCTTCTGATCCTCGCCGCCTGGGCGGCGGCCGCACTAGCCGCCGCCCACACCGCCCTGAACCGCCGCGACGCCTGACGGGGGCACCCGGGGCGGGCCGGGTGCCGCCCCCCCGGCCGGGCGCCGTCAGTTCGGGTGGTCGTTGAGCTGGACGGAGATGCGGTGCTCGCTGGACGGCCAGCTCGGGACGACCAGCGCGTCGATGCGGCCTTGACCGCCGCGAGGCCGGGCGACGATCGAGGTGGGACGCCGTCCGGCCGGGACGTAGAGGTCCATGCCGGTGATGAAAGGTGTGGAGAAGAACGCCGGGATGGGTTCGCCGAGATCGGTGACGCGATCGACGCCCGCGTCGTAGGCGAACATCCCGATGGCGCGCTTGGTGCGCGGGGCGTTCGCGGCGTTCAGGATCTCGCGCCCGTTGATCCGCAGCGAGTCGCCGTCCCGCCCCTGGTCGCCCCACCATTCCTTCTGGCGGCTGATGCTGAAGGCGGAATGGTGGTCACCGGTCTCCACGAGCCCCGACAGCCCCTCGCCGGGACGGCTCGTCAGCAGCCGGACGACCCGGTCGGTACGCAGGAACGGCTGGAAGTACAGGTGGTGGACGGACTCCTCGTTCCACACGACCGCGAACTCGTAGTGGGCGTGGCCGCTGGCCTTGAACGGCCCCCACGCCCCGTCCCCGGTGAGCTGGTAGGTGGCGAGCGGACGGCGACCGAGGCGCTTTCCGGTAAGCGGGTTCACCCGGTAGATCTCCAGCCGGGCACCCGCCGCGCCAACGTTCGACGGGAACAGGACCGCGCGTCCCGACAGGGAGATGTGCCGCTGCGGCTCGATCCGGGTCGTGCGAGGCGCTTGGCCGTTGAGGAACTCGTAGACCTTGGCGAAGGTCTCGGGCGAGGTCACCACCTGGGTGTGGGCCTGCCCGGAGAAATACACGTTCGTGGCGCCCTCGACCCGGCGTTCTGTCGACCCCTCACCCCACACGGCCAGCGTCGGGACTCCGCCCGGCAGGCTCTCCGACGTCGCCCCGTCGAGGTTGACGTAGTGCTCGACGGTCGCCGCCCGCTCAGGCGAGCTGCGCAGGTAGCTCTGCATGAGGGAGGTGCCGAGCGAGTGGGCGAGGAGGTCCACCTTGGCGGCGCGGGTCTCGTCGAGGAGCCGCGCGATGCGGTCGTCCAGGGACGCGAAGACCTGCTCCACGGTGTTCACGGTGAACGTCGAGTCGTACTCGTGGGCCTCGATGTACCGGGCCGGGTACCCGTTGGACGCCAGGCGACGCGCCTGGGTCTCGAACTGGCCGGCGGAGCCGCTGAACCCGTGCACGAACACCACGGGACGCGGACGTTCGCGGCGTCCGTCCGCGTGCGCGGGCGAGACGACCGACAGGGACAGCAGCAGGACGCAAAGCAGGGCGACGAGCCTTCGCAACATCGGAACGGACCCTTCTGGTGACCATCCGGGCCCAAAGCGTCTGATCTTGAGGGGATGCCGTCAAGACTTTTCCCGCCACACTGTGCCCGCTCCCAGCCACCGGCCCACGGAATGGTTCTGCCGCCCCCCGGACGGCCACCGGACGCCGCTTCCCTCGGCGGCCGTCCGGGGGCAGCGCTGAAGAGTCATCCGATCTCGGCGGTACTGGGGACGTGCTGACCGTCGATCTGGAAGATCGCGAGGTAGTACTCGGGCTCCTCGCACCGGGCACCGCCACCGCCGTCCGGCTCGGCGGCGAGCCGCTCCCGGCTGATCATCATGATGGCGGTCCTCTCACGGCAGCCGGACACGACGAAGGCGAAACGCCGATAGGCCGCGCCGCTGTCAGGACCGTCCGGGTCGAGCCGGGACACGGCGTCCCCGGGCAGCGGCTTCACGAAGTCCTCGAACTGGTCGGGCTGGCTCACCTCGGCGGCCCTTGCGGAGCCGCGCGGCCGCTCTTCGAGCTTCCCGAATTCCAGAAGTTCCGCCGGGCTCACCGGGTCGGCCTGCCCCAGGAACGCACCGCCCAGGGCGACGTCGTCCGGCACCTTGGCCTCGTCCACCGCGAACACGGCCAGGTTGTCGAATGGCGCGGCGCACTCCTCGTACGTGTTCGTCCCCGTGAGCTCCGGACCCAGCTGCCCCGGGCCGTGGCTGGCCAGACGCACGCCGTCCGCGCTGGTACAACCACTGCCGAAGGAGAACACCAGCACGGCCTCCCGACCGTAGTCGCGCCCGAGGACGGCTTCCTGGAACCGCTCGAAGTCGCTCTCGCCCCAAGTCGCGAACCAGCCGCTCGCGGCCTTCGCGTCGGTGCGGCTGCGCAGCACGGTCTCCAGCTTCGGGAGACCGGCGCCGCCGTACTGGTAGAACTCCAGCAGCTCCGCGTCCACGGTCTTGCCGGTCTTAGCTGCCGGCGGGGACGGCCCGCCGGCTCGTACCGCCACCGCGATGCCGGCCACGACCAGGAGCGCGATCACCCCGACGACGACCGCGATTCCGCGTCGTCTCATGCCGGGTTGGACGGCATGCTCCGGGCCGGGGTTCCGGGACGTTCCGCGACGTTCCGGCGCAGCCTCCGGTTACCCCGGCTTGGTGACGCGGATCTTTGACTGGCCGTGCGGAAGTTCTTCCCAGTCGTCCATGAAGCGAGCGGTGAAACCGTGCTTCTCGGCGAGCGCGGTCAGCGTTTCGGTGCGGTAGTAGAAGTCCTCCCGCAGGACGTGGTGTTCGGTTCCTTCGGTGCGGTCGAAGGTGAAGTCGAAGAAGCCGCCGGGGACCAGGACGCGTCCGACATTGGCGAGGCATTCGTCGATGACGCCGATCGGCGAGTGGCTGAACACGCTGTGCGCGTGCACGACAGAGAAGTGGTCGGACGGGAGGAACTGCAGCTTAAGGTCGTTGACGAGCGTCATATGCGGGAGCTTGTCGCCCAGCCCTTGGCGGACGAGGGTGTTCTGCCCGGCGAGCAGGATGTCGGGCGAGATGTCGATGCCGTAGTAGTTGCCGCTGTCGAGGTAGTCGATGAACCGCCACCCGGCCCGCAGGTTCCCGCAGCCGATCTCAAGCATCCGGTCATCGGGCTTGAGGCCGTGTTTCACCAGGTAGTCGAATTGCATCTGGCCGAGCTTGAGCCAGCGCTCGTGGGACCGGCTACCGACCGCGGCCTCGGGGTTCTTGGCCGTGTCGGACCTCATGACGGCCCTGTAGTAGGCCACGTGGTCACGGCTGGAAACGCGGAATTTCAGATCGCGTGCCGTCCGGGACAGGTACGTTTTGATCTTGTCGGGGTTCTGGGCGGCGTATCGCAGTTTGTAGGTCAGGCTCGCGCGATTCCTACGCGTGGGCGGGACCGGTTCGGTCATCGGCTCGTCCCCTAAAAGTGCACTTCGGGAAAGCAACGTCCAGTACCTGACCGGACATGATGGCACAGGTGCCCTACCCCGGCCACCACATCGATAAGCCGCGTTGCACGTGAAGGCTCGCCTAAGAGCCGGGCGTCATGATCAGGGTGCGCCCGCGTCCTCATCCCGGCTTCTTGACCGGCTCACTTTTGCGATACAAGGTGGGACGGTCACAGGACCGCCTCGAATCCGTTCGGGTATGCCCAAGAGGCGCCGGAGGTACCCATGAGTCCCGATGACGGCGACGATGGCGGCGGCGACAGCGACGACCGCAGGGCGGCCGTGGAGCGGAGGGGACGGCGGGACCTGTCCGAATACCCGTCGCGGTGGCCGGTGAGCGGATGGGCGAAACTCGGAACCGTCGCGTTCGTGCTTGCGCTTTTCGTCCTGCCCGCCGTGATGACGTACACGCACCTGTTCGGCCGGGAAGTGTCGGTGCGGATCGACCGGTGCGATCTCCCGTCACGCACCGGTGACGGGTGCCGCGGTTCGTGGACGGATTCGCGCGGGGAGCGGAACACCACCACCCTGTGGCATGTCGGAGAAGAGGACCAGGGCCGGACGGTGAAGGCGCGGCTCGGCCCCATGGGCGCGCACACCGGCGGCCTCTCGGGGGACTGGCTCGTATTCCTGATGCTGCTGCCGCTGCTCGGAATCCCCTAGTACCTCCTGGCCTTGCGGAGCCTTGACCGCAGCGCCGCGGAAGGGCTCCTGATCGGTTCCGAGTCTTTCCTGACCATGATCGTGGATCACGAACGGGCGCGCCGCCGGGACCGGAAGGAGTACCTATGTGTCCGTTTCGATGATCCGGACGTGCGGCTCCCCGAAGGGCCGGAACGGGGGTGCCTCGCCTCCGTCCGGCGGCCGGACGGAGACATCGCGTTCCTCATCGAGCGTCGCGCAGACCAGATCCTGGTGCTCGGCGTGGACGGAGAGCGCGAAGCCGTGATCTCCCGTCCCGAGCGCGGGTCTGGCGGCCCCCGGATCGAGCTGCCGGACGGCACCCTTCTGGCAGAGGTCACAGGAACCGGCGGCCGTTACGGCAAGGGCGTCCGCGCCATCGCCGTCCCGGACGGAACCGAGGTCGGCCAGTTCGGCAAGCTGCGGAGCCGGAGATGGGCGCTGCGCCTGTTCGTCGACCATTCGCCTGCGCTGACCAACGCGGTCATCGCCTACCTGTTCACCGCTGGCCGCAGCTGATGGGCGGGGTTGTTCAGAGGGTGTGGCCGGCGAACCGTTCGTCCACCTGCTCGGCTGTCAGACCGAAGTCTTCGAGGGCATAGCGGTGCGCGGGCTTGGCGGCGCCCGTGGCGCTTTCCTGGTGGAGGTCGGTCATCGCCGTCCGGGCGTCGTCGCTGAACGGGAGCCCGAATTGCTGGTAGACGCTCTCGACCGTGCTGATCGGGTCGCGGACGAAGTCGTCATAGTGGACGTCCACGAACTGCGCGGGGTCGTGACGGGCCCGTTCGGCGTGGAATAGTTCGAGGCCGCGGCTCCACAGTTCGAGCTGGTCGCGGCCGAGCGTGGCGCCGGTGAAGACGTCCGACCAGCCCTCGGTGGCGTGGGCGGCGAGGCTGCACATGGACGCCATCGCGGTACGCGGGTCCCGGTGTGTCTGGACGATCAGCGCGTCTGGGTAGACGTCCAGCAGCGCGTCCAGGGCGAACAGGTGGCTGGGGTTCTTCAGTATCCAGCGGTGTCCGGTGTCGTTCAGGCCGATGAGCTGGAGGTTGCGGCGGTGCCTGCGGTAGGCGGGCGTCCAGTCCTGCTCGGCGAGCCAGGACGAGTAGGTCGGCAGGTGCGCCAGGCTTTCGAAGGAGATCGACAGCATGCTCTGGCGGAGGAGCTGCCAGCACTCTTCGACGGAGTCCGCCGAGATGTAGTGGACGCCCATGAATTCGGGGTTCTCGATGTGGTGGCGCCGGTATCCGGCGTCGATGGCCTGGAAGACCGGGTCGTCCTCCCAGGTCGCGCGGGGCGGGCGCGGCTGCGGCACCTCGGCGAGCCACAGGTCGAGGCCCTGGTGGGCGGGGTCGGCGGTGAGGAGCCGGTGCAGCGCGGTGGTGCCGGTGCGGGGCAGGCCGGTGACGAAGACGGGACGTTCGATGGGGACGTCGGCGTGCTCGGGGTGCCGCAGCCAGGCCGCTTCGGAGAACTGCCGTGCGGCCAGCGCGCCGCGCACCATCGCGCGCTGTGCCTTGTTTCCGAAGGGGGTGAGCGCGGCGTCCTTGGACAGGGACTCCAGGAGGACTTCCAGGCCTTCCAGGTAGTCGTCCTCGCCGAAACCGTCCATGCCGGTGATCTTGCGGGCCGAGGCGTGGAGGTCCTCGACCGTGCCGACGCCGTCGCGGCCTGAGCTCATCGGTGCGCCTTTCTCAGTGGTGCCATTCGCCGGAGTTGACGTCCAGGCATTGCCCGGTGATCGCGCGGGCCAGCGGCGACAGCATGAACACGACGGCGTCGGCGACCTCGTCGGGTTCTGGCAGTTTGCGCAGGTCCGTGGTCTCGGCGTTCTCGTCGTAGATCTGCTGGGACGTGACGCCGCGTTTCTTGGCGAGGTGGTTGAAGTACCACTGGAGGTTGTCGGCCCAGATGTATCCGGGGGCGATCGTGTTGACACGGACACCGCGCGGACCGAGTTCGGTCGCGAGGTTCTGCGCCATGGCGAGGAGGGCGGCCTTGGCCATCTTGTAGGCGCCGAACGTCCTGCGGGAATGCCTCAGCACCGCCGAGTTGACCATCACCACCGAGCCCTTGCTCTCTTCGAGGGCCGGGACGAAGAGGCGGGTGAGGTGGAGGGCGGCGAGGACGTTCGTCTCGAATCCGCGCCTGACCGCGTCGAGGTCGACTTTGGTGAGGTCTTTCAGCGGCGGGGTCGCGAAGGCGTTGTTGACGAGACCGTCCACGCGTCCGAAGGAGTCGCGCGCCGTCTCGGCCAGCCGTTCGCAGGCCGCCGGATCGTTGATGTCGGTCGGGACGGCAACAGCGCGGCGGCCGATCTCCTCGACTTCCTTGGCGACCTCTTTGAGTCGCTCCTCGTTACGCGCGGCGAGCACCACATCGGCACCGGCCTTGGCGCACTGGACGGCGAGGCCACGTCCCAGACCGGGACCGACACCGGAGATGACGATGACGCGGTTTTCCAGGAGTTCCGGGGCCATCAGCCGAGCATCCTCTTCGCGACGGCGACCTGCCGGGCGGTGATCCGTTCTTTCCACTCCTGCTCGGTGACCCGCTGCCGCTCGTAGTGCGGAAGGCGGCTCGGCAGCTCGTCGAACCGCACCACCTCAAAGGTCGGGCCGTCTTCGGGGGTGAGGTCACGAGTGATCCGCTGCCACCGGAATTGGAGGTAGCCGCGTCGATGGCCGGTCCGCTCGATCCAGTTGGCGAGGCCGGGATCGCGCTCGCTGACGACGTACCGGATCATGCCGTCGTCGTCCACATGCGCCTGGTCGGCGGTGAGGCTCGTCTGGTGGTTGATGTAGTCGAGCGAGACGTACCACATGCTGCCGAGCTGGAACCCCTGGTAGGGCGCCACGTCCCGGTCGGCCGCCGGCGCGGTGATCACCATGACCTCGTCGTCGTCCAGGTCGTAGTGGCCGACGGACGAGAACTGCGTGGCCAGCCCGCCGGGCGTGGACCGAGGCTCGGTCAGCGTGTTGACCGGCAGCTTCAGGTAGTGCCACTCGGGGAACGCCAGGAAGGTGCGGATCCGCGCCACCAGCATCTTCCCGGCCACCTCGTACCGCCGAGCCATCCGTTCGGACGGGACGGACGGCGGGGACGTGCCGAGCGTGTCGGCGCGATGGATGCGAATCTCGCCCGGCCGCTCGTTCTCCCAGTCGCTGAACACTTCCCGGACGATCAGCATCGCGGAACCAGGCGCCACTGGGACGTAGTCGGAACCCGCGTCCTCCTTGGGTGGCCCGAACGTGAGCTGGAACGTCCCGTCCGCCGCGATGTCCAGCTCACGGTCGTCGAACGCGGTGAGGCTGTCAGGCGACTGACTGGGCGAGTAGTCGCCGTTCATGATCTGGAAACTGAGGTCGGCAGTCGTGCCGCGCCGCCCGGTGACGACGTACTCCGCGTCGTCCCGGATGTAGGCGTGGAAGTAGAGCGTGTCCGGGTTGTCGAGACCGAGCTTGGTGTAAGGCCCGGTGGACGAGGCGAAGTACGGATAGTCCTGCTGGTACGCCTGCACCATGTGCAGGGACGCCTTGATACTGCCGGCGAGATAGTCCAGCCCCTCCGCCAGATCCTGATCGGTCTTGACGTGCGGCGCGCTGCGGATGATCTGCTCGGCCTCGGCGACCGCCTCAGCGAACGAGCGCGTGGCCGAGGCGGTTTCGTCGGTCTGACCTGCGGCTGAGTCGATGGCCACCGGACTCCCCTGGGATCGCATCATCGCGTTGGGTTGACGAAGCCTCTTGCACAGTGCAGATCGCACCTTCTCTGCAAGAGGCCCATCGTCGGACGGACGGTAGAACGCGTTCTAGACAGCGTCAACGCCGATCCCGGTCACTGGGAGTCCGGGATCCCGGCGGTGAACTTGAGGCTGGGCATGTCGTCCAGCGACACGATGTACTCGTACGTGCGCTTGTGCCCGGTCTTCTCGACCCGCCAGCGCCCGTCCTCACACTTCCGGTAGGTGTCGTGGTAGAACGCGGCACCCCGGATGAGCAGCCGCTGCTCGATGAGGATGATCGAGTCGTCCAGCCCCCACGTGCCGGTCGCACGATCCCCGTCCACATCGATCTCGGGTGCACCGGCCGTGTGCGTGGAGATCTTGTCGGGGCCCAGATTGCCCCGCATGTACTCGACGATCGCGTCCCGCCCCTCCAGACGGAGCACCTTGCCCAGCACAGGGGTGTCGTACTCGGCGACGGCGTCCTCGGTGAACACCTCGGCGAACTCGTCCCACAGCTTCAGATCGACGCTGCGCAGGTAGCGGTACTTGAGCCGCCGAATCTCTTCCAGAGTCACCAGATCCATGCGGACTAGCCTGCTCCCCCCCACCGCCAGAAGACAAGAACATGTTCTACTGAACGAGCCGAGCCCCCGCCAGCGAGAAGCCAGCTCGACGACGTACCGCTTGCCGCGAGCCTTCGGCGCCGAGCCGGGGCCTCCACTGCGTCCGCCCCATCGCGGGGCAGGGCCCGGACGCAACGGGCACCGTCCAGGCCCCTCCTGCTCTACCGATTTCTAGATGTGAGTGCTGCCGGTGTTCCGCATCATTTGCCGGAGGACTTTCAACGTGGTCACATAGTCGGCGTCGTCAATGCCCCGGTGAATACGCTCGCGAATTGCCGGAGCGTGCTGCTTGGCATTGACGCGGGCTTCCTCTCCCGCCTCGCTGATCCACCAGCGTCCGTCACCGTCACGGGTGAGCCAGCCGCGCTCCAGCAGAACCCGCGCCTCAGCCTCCAGGTCATCCTCGGACCTGAGGTAGGAGCTCATGGCTTCCCGGAGCTCGGGGATGGTCATGCCCTTGCCGTCAGGCGAGATATCGTTCTTCGAAAGGTTACGTAGCAACCAGAACTGGGGCTGGGTGGGGCCGAATTCGGCTAGTCGGGCCCTGGTGAACGCAATAAGGGCCTCATAGGCCACCCCGGTCCAGTAGGCGGCCGGCTGGCCGGCAAGGTCGGCGTCGGAAATCTCTCGAGTGGTCATCTACGGCACTCCCATCGTGATCGCTGATACAAACACCGTAGAACCACAAGTTAACTTAAGGTCAAACCCACGACGACAGAGGCCGGGCGCTGCGAACCAAGGCCTCGGACATCACCCGACCCCCAATCCGGCGGCGACGTGCTTCGCCACTCCCACCACCCTCGCCTTCTCCTCCTCGCCGGCCGTTCATGGGCGCGAGCCGACACGTCCACGACCACATCGGAGACCCGGAACTTGGCGTGGATGTCGAAGACCTCGATGCGGGCGGTCGGGATGACGTGCGCCGCCTTGCCGGTCGTGCGGTTACCCTTTTCTCCAAGGTTCCCCGGTGTCATCGGCGAGCCGACCCCGGACGCAATTACCGTGCCAGATCCCCAACGAGTCCGCCGCCCGCTCCGGCCCAGTCTGCTCCATCGTCGCGTGCTTGGTGTCGGCGAAGACCCGCACCGTCCGGAACGGTCGGTCAACACCTTTCGGGACACTGCTCCACATGCACTCCGACCGGTCATCACGCCCCAACCCGATCAATCCCTCGGGCTTGGAGCCCCCGGGCTCCCGCGCGCCATCGCGCACCAACGGTGCAAGCGTCGCCGCATCAGGCAAGATCTCGCAGGCGTCGACGGCATCGAACCGTCCGTCCGAGTTGAAGAGGCCCAGCCGCCCCCCGACCACCGCACACATCCGCCGCCGAGGACACCAGAGGCGGAAGGGAAGTTTTCGAGACCGTGGACGGCATCCGGCTCGAATTGGATGGGTCGGGCACGCGACCGCCGCCGACGAGACAGGCAGGTTGAGCGGGCCCGGCATCTTCATGGTCGTGGAAGTGCTGCCCAGCTAACCCGCCGACGTAGTAGCCATCCCGCTGCTCCGCGCAGGGCATCCGCTGGGGGAGCACCCGAGTAGTCTCTCCGCCGTGACAGTACTCGATCACCCGGTCCCCTTCGAGGAGCTCGGCCGCGCCGATCTGGTGCTCGACAAGATCTATTCTGGTGGCGGCAGCGGGCACATCGCGGATGATCCGCTCTCTCGACTGCTCCCCGGTGTGGGTAACCAGGGCGGGTTCCGTTTCGTGGGGTCCCCGGCAAGGCAAGGCGTCCTACTTGCTGCGCTTTACACGACTGGCGCCGAACCGGACTGGCCCGACGTGCTAGATCCGCAGACAGGCCTGTTTACCTACTTCGGCGATAACCGCCATGCAGGAAAGGAACTCCACGAGACCCCTCGCCGGGGAAACATCCTCCTGCGGGATTCCTTCGCCTGGGCTCGCGAGTCAGCGCAAGCGAGGGCGCGCGTTCCCCCCTTCCTCCTCTTCGAGAAGGTCCCGGCAACCGGCCGCGCCATCCGGTTCCGGGGCCTCCTGGCCCCCGGAGGTGCTGCGCTCACCGCGGACGACAAACTGCAGGCGATCTGGCGCTCGACTGATGGCCAGCGCTTCCAGAACTACCGGGCACGGTTCACGGTCCTCGACGTAGCAGCGATCAACCGTGCATGGATCGACCAGCTCAAGGCCGACGATCCGCTCGGCTCCGAGTGCCCCCAGCCATGGCGGGACTGGGTGAACGGCCGCGCCTACAGTCCCCTGCTAGCTCCATCAACAACCGTGATCCGGAGCAAGAAGCAGCAGTTGCCGACCGATTCAGCTGACCGGAAGATCATCGAGGCTATCCACGGGCATTTCTCGGAGCGCTGGCACGATTTCGAGTACTGCGCGACCGAACTCTGGAGGATGTTCGCTCCCGCAACAGGTAAGTGTGAAGTTACCCAGCGAAGCCGCGACGGCGGGCGGGATGCGCTGGGCGAATACCTGCTCGGGCCTCTGGCCGACCAGGTCACTGTCGAGTTCGCCCTCGAGGCGAAGTGCTACGAGATGGACAGCGCCATCGGAGTGAAGGAGGTGTCCCGCCTCATCTCCCGGATCAGGAGCAGGCAGTTCGGCGTCTTCGTATCCACGTCCTACTTCAACCAGCAGGTCTACAAGGAAGTCCGCGAGGACGGGCATCCCATCGTGCTGGTGTGCGCGCGAGACATCGTGGACGTCATGCGCAGTCACGGCTACGGGACGGTCGCTGACGTGCAGGCTTGGCTCGATCAGAGGTTCCCGCCTGCGCCCGCCCACCGGGGTTCGAGAGCGCTACGGGCCGACGGTAGGGAAACGGGGTAGGACCGCTAGCGATCTGCCTTTGCCAGGAACTCCTCCGCCCATACTGGAGGCCCGGCCTTACCGTCCTTCCAGGGACCAACTGAAGTGATAGCACCCAGGTCGCGCGTGACCCTGGCAGCCCGGGCGGTACGGACTCCACGCCTCAGCGAGAACAACTGCATCGCCAGGACCCGCTGGTAGGGGCTTCCGGGACGCCCGGTAAGCGCCGAGCCGCCCAGCAGGACGGCCTCGGGCTCCATGAGGGCGGCTCTCCCGAACAGATGCTCGGCCTGCTCGACGAATGGCACTTCGGAGTCGTTGACCAGCGCGATAACGCTGCCTTCGCTGGACACGTCGACGCTCTCGATATGGACCACGGGCGCGGCAACACTCGAGACGACGATCAACCGTTCGGCTGCCTCCGCTACGCCGGATCCCCGCACACGTGCGTTCCAAGATCGTCAACAGCTGCTCGCGCGTCGCCACAGGCAGGAAGGCTAGAGGGGATGGCCGCCTGCCCGCCCCCAACGCGTTGGAAGGGTTCCAGCAAGAGGATTCGCCTCCCAGGACAGCCCCGGAACGAGTACGCCCCGGCTCCACCCTCGTTCACCCCCACGGATGGCCACATCCGGAAACGTGTCTCGTGCGCACGAGACACGCCAATAGATTGCAAGTCCTGACAGGGGCCGGCAAAGGTTTCTCGAGTGAGCCCACCCACTGGCGAGTCACCGCTCCGCGAGAGTCTCGCGGCTGCCCTCCGCGCGCACCGGATGCGGGCCCGCCTATCGCGCAGCGAAGTCGCAGCGCGCGCGGGGCTCGATCCGAGCGTGCTCTCGCGACTCGAAAGGGCCGAATACCCTCACCGCATCAAGAGCGAGACACTATCGCGGCTAGCGAGCGCGCTGGACTGCAATGACTCGCTGCACCTCGCCGCAGGGCTCCCGACGCCAACCGTCCAGGAACTCAATCCCGCGCTCCAGCGCGCTCACCTGGCTGCCGGTGACCCGGCGACTCGGGACGGCTTGAGGCGCCTCGAGCTGCGTGGATTCGCTGCGAGGTTCGACCGCGCGGCACTCGGCCGGGACGGCAGCCAAGTCGACGAGATGCGGCTGGCCCTCGCGGTCGGCCGCGAGACCGGCCGCGAGGTAGTCGCCCGATCCGCCTCCTCGGAGCTGGATGCGGCGGGGCGGCGCTTCTGGACAGCTCACGCCGCCGCGCACGCGCTGCTGCAGAGCCATGGGTGCAGGTGGCCGCGCTTGGAGCCGGGCGAGGGGGAGGCCAACTACGTCGCAGGCGCCCTCCTCGCACCCGATCGGTTGGTGCAGGCGGCAGTCCGGAGCTGCCTCATCCCCCGGAGCGAGGAGTTGTGGGACTACAGCTGCGCTGACCTGACCGCTGAGGTCGCGGAACGCCTGTTGGTCCCGGGCTGGGTCGCGATACAGCGCATTGCCGAAGCAGGACAGATAGAGCTTTTCCTCCCTCTGCCGGAGGAAGAGCTGGAGGAGGGATTGTGACCCCCGAGCACCGCGAACCGTTCGATAGGTCGCTGCCCAGCCCCCTGGAGGCGGTTGCGGCCCTCCGCTCGGCCGGGGAGGACAGCGTCGTCGCCAGCAAGACGATCACTTCCCGGCAGCAGGCGATGTACATCAAGACCGGCCTCGATGAGCGCTTGGCTCGCCGGATGCGCGAGCCGGATGCTCCAGCCCTGCTGCTGCTCAGCGGCAGCTCGGGCGGGGGCAAGTCCGCTCTCATCAGGATGCTCGAACGGGCCGTCCCGCGCGATACGTTCACGACGGTCGTCGAGGACGCCACGCATGCCGAAGCCCCGGACGAGGATCAGACGCGCTCGCTAGCAGGCGTCCTCGCGGGCTTCGAAGGTGGCGTGCCCGGGCCAGGCGTTCGCATCCTGCTTGCGGCTAACACTGGACTCCTGCTGCGGCTCGAGCGCATGTTCAAGCGATCCGGGCGCCCCGCGCTCGCCGAACTCGTGTCGTTCGCCCTGCACCGCTTGGGGGTCCCGGCAGCTCCGCCCGTCCCTGCAGCCAGGGCTAGGGAGCTGCAAGCCGCAGTGCTGGTCGTCGACCTCGATCAGAGGCCTACGTCCGGCAGCGAGGACAGGCTGCTGAGAAGGATGCTCCCTGTCCTGGATCCCGATGAGCCTCATGGCGTACTCGCTGGGGCAGAGCGATGCACCACCTGCCAGGTGAGAGCGTTCTGCGCCCCCAGGACGAACCTGGAACTCCTTGCCGATCCGGGGATCGGCGCCGTGCTGGACGGAGCGATCGAGCAAGTGGCACTCAGGCAAGGCCGGGACGTGCGGCCGAGGCAACTCTGGGATGCGCTGGGCACCCTGGCGCTGGGGAACCTAGACGCGGCTCCGGATGCCGACCCATGCGAGAGCGTCGCCGAGATGGCAGCCAGGGACGACTCCGACGCCGTCTGGAGAACGCTACTTCCCAACGGCGCCTTCTCCGCGCCGACTGCGAATCTGCTGTGCTCGGAGCTGGCAGTACTCGATCCGGCCTTCGCTCCCAGCCTCGAGGGGCACGACATCATCGCATCAGCCGGCGTCGATCCAGAGGACGATGCCCGCTCGCTGGTCAGAATGCTCGGGGGAACTGAGAGCGAGCGCGAGGCCATCCTCACGGCAGCCGAGGCTCTCCGAGCGGGACAGGTCGGAGGCGGAACCGCTGCGATCGCCCGCGGGCTCGCCCGGACGGCCTGGCTCGCCGGCAAGCTACCGCTCCAGGCCGGGATAGCGGACGAGTTCGCGAGGGCGCTCCAGGGCGACGACGACGCCACGGACGAGGTGATCGGGTCCGCAGCGGAGGGAATCGTCCAGTCCTTCGGGCGCTTTGCGGAGGGGAACTACTACCTACCGACGGAGAGTCTCGCCGAGAGGAGAGATTCCCGCGTACTCGTAAGGGTCGAGCTCGACGATTTCCTGGACTGGAGCCCCTCAATGCCGGAAGAAGCGAACCCTCAGGGGAGCGAGGTCGTGGGCCTGCGCCCGCTGACCGCACGCCTCCTGATCGGTGACGTCACCATGCTGCTCGACCTCCCGCTGTACGAGCTTCTCGAGCGGGCCGCTAGCGGGACAAGCGCCGCCTCGATCGATATCGAACGATTCCACTCGATCCGACATGCCGTCGAGACCCTGGGCCGGACCATGGCGAGCGAGAGGGACGCTCCGCTGCTGATCGTGCGCGACGGCGGCAGGGCCGCGTACCGGGCGAAGACCGCCCTCCGGCGCGGGCGCCAGGAATTCCGTATCACCAAGGTGGGCTGAAGATGAACGATCCTGAAACCGAACGGCTCGTAGCCTCCCTGCCAGCCATCGCTGGCGCTGGCGTCGGCCTGCGGGATGGCTCCGTAACCGTCGATGGAATCCCTGCCCTGGATATCCCGCGCAGGGTCAACCAGACCAGGGACGAGTGGCTACGGCACGAGGCTCCTTCCGTATACCCGAACGTCCCGCGCGGCCAGCCCCGGCCGACGCTCCTCTTCGGGATACTGCAGGACTCGGGCACCGCCGCTGGAGAGCGCCCCTTCGACAGCCTCCTAGATGCAGAGCTGCGAAAGAGGCTCCCCGGGGACACGACGGAGAAGCGCTCGGCTGTATCCGACGCGATGGTCGAGAAGTTCTGGTACCGGAGCGAGAGGGTGCGCTACCTCCTGCCGCTGCACTCATCTCTCGCACTCGGGTTCAGGCAGAGCAGCTCCCGTGGCGGACGGATGCAGTACAAGATGTTCCGCGGGAGCATCCTGCCGTTCCTCTGCAGCCGGGCGGGCAGCATCGATGAAGAGCTGATCGAACGCATGCTCCAGGTCTTCCGGGGAGACGACGACTTCACCCAGCTCGACCGCGAGGTGCTCAGGATTGCAGGGGAGATCTCTCCGGAGACATCGGGACCGAGCGTCCGGATCCTGCTGGAGAGCGACGGGACCAGGGAGGCCCTCGCGAAGCTCGAGGAGGCCGGCGGCGCTTTCTGCCAAGCCTCGCTGGATCGCTTCCGCGAGGACCTCGCGGAGGTGCTCACCATGCAACTCCCCCGGCGGGACCTGATCGACCAGATAACGCTGCTGCTAGCCCTCCATCTCGCGATCTGGCTCTACAGGGTGAGCGTCGTGCTGTCACACCAACTCGATCGCATCATCGAGTCCCATGCCCCCGAGCCAGCCGGAACTCGCCCTTGCTCTGCGGGCTGCACCGGAGACCTGGCGAGCTGCGACCTCGCCGGGCTCATGAGTTTCCGGGTTGGTTCCGGAGGCTTTCGCTCAGCGAAGGTCTCGGATCCGTGCGCAGGCAGCTACCTGGAGCTCACCAGCGGCTTCCTGGTGCCGCTCCCGGTCACCATCGCCACAGCGAACCTGGCGGCTGACGCGCTCGCGGCAGCCGACGGTCCCGAACTTCGCTCGCTAGATCTCCCCGCCGTGCAGCGGGCGCTCGCCCGCGGGGGGGAGCAGCTAAGGGACCGTTTCGACGCGATCACGAGAGTGCTGGCCATATGCAGGGGAGCGCAGCAGTATCCTGCCGCTCCGCCGCAGGACAAGGCGAGGTTCGCGCGTATCGGTACGCCCGGGCTGTATGCCTTGAGGGAAGCGCTACTGGAGGCTCGCCGCTCCTCCATGCGGAACGTCGGCCGCGACGTAGTGCACCAGCTCGTGAAAGAGGTGGCCGCCGGGAAGCTCATCCAGGCGAACGGGACGCGCATCACCTTCTTCGAGATCGATGAAGCGATGCTTTTTCTGCTAGTCCGGCTCGTATGCAAGAACCAGCTGGTGCCCTTCACCGAGTTCCTGGAAGGCCTCAGATGCTACGGGCTGGCTCCCCAGAACCGGGAGGAGCAGCGCTCGCTCCAGGAGGCTCTGGAACGGCTCGGGATGTTCGAGAGGTACAGCGACGCTGCCGAGAGCGCGTACGTTCATCACACCGGGCGCTCCGGCGCCACGGAGGTAACCCGATGAGAGCCGAGCCTTCCAGCGCATCAGCGATCCGGGACGCCTTGCTGGAGGCAGTGGCGGGCAGCACCCAGCATCGGCGGCTCTACCTGCGGGACCATTTCGGCGTGGGTACGGCCGAGGTATTCGGCCAGCTCGAGCTGTTGCTCGACGAGGTGGCGCGCGTCGGCACCAGCGCGGCGGACGGAACGAGACCGATCGCCGCCATCCGCCTCGGCCACGTCCTCCTCATTCCGTACCTCGTCGACGAGGAAGGCCACCCTCAGCCCGCTGCCCGGAACCGGGGCATCCGCGGGTTTGCTGGAAGGCTCAGAACCGACTTCTCCCAGGCTGCTGCTCCCGGTGACGTTCACGTCCTGCTCATCCTCGATCCGGATCCATTCGAGACCGTCCTGACCGCGGCGGAGGATGCCGGTACCTTGCAGCAGCTCTCCTGGGCGAGCCTCATCGGCAGGATCGCGGAGGCCTGCACCGGTCCGGCAGCCGGAGTCGTGCAGGACGCGGGAGCCGACCTCATCGCTCGCGAGCCGGAGCAGCATAGGGCTCTCCTGGACGCGTACGCATCTTTCGCGAGTTCGGGCTGGGCGAGCCCGCAGGAAGCGGGCATGGCCCTGCCTTCCCTTGGCTGCTACATCGCGGACCCCAGCCCGAGCAGGGAAAGGCTCGAGCAGGGAGCCAGATGGCGCCAGGACCTCGAGCGCTGGTCCCTTCCCGATCGCGATCTCGCGACTGAGCTCGCCCGGCGCGCGGGCGAAGACCACCCAGGGAACGCCCGGGTCATCGCAGCTCGGGGACCGGGAGGTCTCGACTTCTCCCGCTTCACCCTCGATGACCTCCCGCCCGCCCGGCAGCCCGGTCGGCTAGCGATCGTGGAGCCGCCGCGAGTGCATGGTGCCAGAGCTGCGGCCTCGGCGGCGGGCGCGGTAGCGGTCTGGCTCTCGCCAGCAGATGGCAGCTTCTCGCTGTCGCTCACTGGCATAGTCGGCCGGGCCCGCCCCGTGGCCCGCTGGCATGACGGGACCAGGACCGAGTGCGAAATCGACGAGGGGCGGATGCTCCTTCACGTTCCGGTTCCCGGTGCTGGCACGGAAGGCTGGCGGTTCTCGACCATCGCCGTGCGCCCAGGAAGCACCATGAGCGTGGCCATCTACCGCGGGCAGGGGCAGTGGTTTCCCGTAGAGGAGAGCCTCCAGATCGATCCGGCTCTCGGCTGTTTCCGGGCGCTGGCGCCTCCGAGCATCCTCGCGATCGGCCACGGGGGCCGCATCCTCGGTGCGGCGGAGCCGCGCCTCGCCGGCGAGGATTCCGAGGAGCTCCAGGAAGTGGAGGCCCTGCATGATGGCACCAGTGCGCCCATCCCCCTCATCGTCCGATCGGCTGGCCTGACCAGCCCCGGGAGCGGTGGGGGCGATGGTGGCACGGATGGCGATCCCGGGGCCGGCCTCGATCCGGGCGAACCGGTGGATGGCCCCGGAGGCGACGACGATAACGGCCAGCTCGGCGGCGGGAATCCCTCCCTGCCCGCCGGCACCTATCCCAAGATCCCCAGCGCGGTCCATGCCCTGCTGGACCTGGCGAGCCAGCGGAGGCGTGACAGCCTACCGGTCCCGGATGGCTATCCGGCCATAAGCCGCCCTACCGGCAAGGCGGGAAGGCTGGCGTTCCAGGTAGAGGGCACCGTTCGCTACGACCTGGAGTCGCAAGCACTGTCCGGCAGCATGGATGGCCTGGCCGCCGAGCAGGCCATCCTCGACGCCGGTCGCGCCGGCAGGAGCCTGGCCTTCGCCTGCGGCACCGGCGCTGGCGGAGAACTCGAAGTCCTTCCCGACCCCACGCTCGACAGGTTGCGGATGGATGGCCTGGACAGCGCCCTGCTGGATCGCTTCTTCGCTGCGCGCGGCTCGCTGTTCGAGGCCCTGGATGAGGCCGGCACCATCCATGCCCTGCTGTGCGGTGTCGCACTCGAGGAGGCTGCAACCTACGTCTCTACCTACCGGGAGCTCATCTACAGCATCGAGGTTCCCGGCAGGTACACGCCCGAGCTCGACCGCCTCCTGCTGGTAGACCTCGTCTCGGTCGACGCCACCCATTGCTGGCTAGCGCCCACGAACCCCGTAACGGTCGCCTGGGCCGTGGAGGTGGCACGGGAGGCGCCGCGGCTCGCCGCTGGCGGCGACCTGCCGCCCCGGGACCTCAAGGCGCTCTCTCCCAGACACCTCCTCCCACTGCTACACGCCCAAGGAGGATGGTGGGAAGTCGACGACCGCTCTCCCCTCCTCTGGCGGCGCTACCGGCCCCTCGGAAGCGCGCTTGCGCTCGGCGGCAGCAGCCCTCAAACGATCAACCGTCGCCTCAGCAAGTTTCTTCAAGTCTTCCCGGCCTACGATCACCCGCGGCAGAGGCTCGCGGTCGCTTTCAGGGAGCCCGGCGACGGCAGCGCCGTCGCCGAAGCCTTGCGCACCTTCTACAGGGCCGAGCTAGCCCCTGGAGCGAGCCCTTCGCGCCCCCGCCTCTCGGTAACGGTCTACACGGATGATGGGGAGGTCCCGCGCGAGCTCTCGGAGTTGATGGCTCCTGGCAACGACCGCGATCTGGATCGGCTCGTGCGCAGCAGGGTGGAGCTCACCACCAAGTACAGCGACGGCAGCGGTGAGCCTGGCTTCGCCCATCTCTGCTTCGCCTTCCGCTCGTCAGCTTCGCGCGAACCGCGCCCCATCGAGATGGGCGAGCGAGCGCCGACGGACTGGGTTGGCGGCCTGGCTGCTGCGGTAGGCAGGACTGCATCACAGAATCCTAACGAGTTGTCCTTCGCCAGCGGGCTCTTCGTCGACCCCTCAGCGAGTGGAACGCTCTCCCAGCTCCTCCGGCGCACGCTGGAGATGGTCGGCGGGCAGCCTCGCGGGCGGATGCAGGAGGGGATCACCCAAGCCACGACCACCGCCATCAGCACCGGGACCCTCGACCGCATCCAGCGGAACAGCGTCTGGACGGTGCACGCGGACCGGCTGCTCGGCCTGGAAGCGTTCAGCCCCGACCACACGGGTCACAAGGTCTACATCGTAGATTTCGAGGACCGCACGAGCGTCTGGCAGGCGGGCCTGGACAGCATCACCGTGACCGAGCGCATCGACCCTTACCAGTCCGCTCTGAGCCGCGCGATCGCTCCCGTGACCCGGCTCCGGCAGGGAGCACTACCAGGCCTCATCGATAGCGCCAACGCTGTCAGCGGCAGATGGAACCTGGATCTCCTCAACCTGCCGATGAACGGGCTGCGGGAGAGGCTGGGGTTCCTCGCCGCAATCGCCGCCCTGAGGGACCTGGACGGAGCCTTCGAGCCGCCGCCCGTAGAAGGTAGCGACCTGGGAGGGGTCCTGCTGCCCCTCGACGAGCTGTTCCGGCTGCTGCCAGCGAGCGGCATGAAGCGCCCTGCTGGGCGGTCCTGCGACGATCTCCTGTACCTGCGGATCCACCTGGAGGAAGGCGGGGTGAGGCTTACCGGTCGGCTCATTGAGGTCAAGTTCACGTCCACCGGGCAGCCGGATCTCGGCGTCGCGCGCCGGGAACTCGAGCGCACGCGCGAATGGCTCGGTTCGCTGGCAGAGCCTCGGACGGTCGCGCGCCCCTTCCGGTCCCGCGACCTCTCGGAGTTCATCCGGGCCGGCGCGATCCGCAACCGCAGCTTCGGGCGCGGCGGCCTGGCCCCGGGGCAGATCGAGAAGGTAGCAGCGGTCGTGGGCCGGGGAGATTACAACATCGACTTCGCTTACTCCGCAGGCGGCGAGGAACTCGGTGGCGATGTCATCAGCCTGGAGCTCGAGAACCCCGTCCCCGCTGCCCGGACGCTGCTGCCCGGGGAGGGGACGCGCCTGGGGTACGTGAGGTTGGGAGCGCCGGTTCTGGAGCGGCTGGCCGAGGGGCACGAGCTCGCGCCACCGGCAAGGTGGCAGCCCATCACATTCCCACCCAGTACGCAGAGCGAGCACCTCGAGCCTGCGAGCAGCTGGCCGGAAGCGCCACGGAGCGCGAGCGCGGAGCAGGCCAGCAGCGCAGCGCCCGCTGCCCCGGCCCTGTCCCAGCCTCGATCTCGAGCCGTCCAACCGCCGGAGGTGCGACACCGTACCTCGCTGGGCGGCAACACGGAGGAAGTCGCTTCCAAGGCTGCGGAGCTCGACGCAGCGGTCGCGAAGTACGGGCTCCGCCTCGCCCCCTTCGATACCTCCCTGGCTCAGGTAGGTCCCTCGGTCATCCGGTACCGGACGAAGCTCCTGGGCAGGGAGAGCATCGCCAACGTGCGCAAGCGCGGGCTGGATATCGGCCGCGAGGTGGGGTTCGCCGAGGGCGTCCTGATCGATCAGGAACCTTACATGCTCACGGTGGACGTCCCGCGCGCCGAACGGATCGTCGTCAACCTATCGGACCACATGGGCGAGCTGGCCAACGCCACGGAGCCCGGCGCGCTCCCCTTCCTGCTCGGCATGGCTCCCAGCGGGGAAGTCCGCGTGGCCGATCTAGCCCGGCTGCCACACCTGCTGGTGGCCGGTGCGACGGGGTCGGGCAAGAGCGTGCTGCTCCGCGGCCTCCTCTGCTGCCTGGCTGCCGCGCGAAGCCCCAACCAGCTCCAGCTACTCATCATCGATCCGAAGCAGGTGGACTTCCTGCCTTTCCAGGGCCTCCCCCACCTCGCCCAGGAAGGGATCATCACCGACCCCGCGCGCGCGATCGGCGCGCTCGGCGATACCCTGCGCCGCGAGGTCGCCCGGCGCCAGGAACGGCTAGGGGATGCCGGCGTGACCAGCGCCCTCGAGTTCTACGAGACCGGTGGGACGCTGGAAGAGCTCCCGCAGATGGTCGTCATCGTCGACGAGTTCGCCGACCTGGCCGCGAGCCTCGACCGCGCGGCGCGGGATTCCTTCATGGCCCTCGTCCAGCGGTTCGGGCAGCTCACCCGCGCCTTCGGGATCTACCTGGTGCTCGCTACCCAGCGGCCGAGCGTCCAGGTGATCACGGGCGATATCAAGGCGAACCTCACGGCTCGCGTCGCGCTGAAGGTGCAATCGGCCACGGACAGCACGACGATCCTGGGCCGGGGTGGCGCCGAGAGCCTGCGGGACCGGGGCGACCTCATCTTCGACCACGGCGGGCGCGCGGAGCGTCTGCAGGGTTTCTACGCCGGGCCAGCCGACATCCGAGCGGTCAGGCAGCGCTGGCGCCGGTGAGAGGCCAGCGCTACCCTGCACGGATTCCACCCGCCTGCTCGCGCAGGGGAGGCTTACCTCACCCAGCGGCTCGCGAGGCGCCGCCCTCTTCCTGCTCCTCGCGCGGGGGGAGCAGGAGCTGGAGGGTGGCGGGCGGCCCGCAGGGATCGTGCTCGGCCTCCAGCAGGCTCGATCCGGGACGCTTCTCGATCACCCGGATCAGCTCCCTGGCGGCCGCCTCGCCGAGCGCGGGTGGCACCGCGTTCGCGACCTGGAGCGGCTGCTTCCCCCTGCTCCCGCAGAAAACGTAATCGTCCCGGAAGCCCTGGATCCTGGCTGCCTCACGGACACTGATCGTCCGGTGCAGGGTGGGGTGGACCGGGAGCGCCCGGTGGCCCGCGACGATCGTTCTAGCGAGATCCAGGTGGAGCCGCCGGTACGAGATGGGCCCCTTCCCGGGCTCGATACCCGCGATCTTATCGATCACCTTCCGGCCGTGCTTCATCGTCGAGCCGTTCAGGAGCACGACGCCCTCCTCGAGCAGCCTGTACTCGGCTACTTCGCCGGAGTCCAGCTCGGGCAGGCCGGGCCGCCCGAGCACCTCCAGCACCGTCGGCACCCAGTCACGGCCACACTGACACTGGTCCCTGCGGTCCCCGCAATAATCGCCCGGGGGCATCCGGGGCTCATCGCCAGATGACTTGTGGAGTAGCTGGGCCGTGAAGATCAGCCGCCAGCGCAGCTGGGGCACCCCGTAGTTGCTCGCCTTCACGACGCGGTGGTCAGGGTTGTAGCCGTGCTCCCGCAGCTCCTGCTCGACTGCCTCATGGAAGCGGATGCCCTTAATGTTCCGCATCCCCGGCACGTTCTCGATGACCACGAACCTCGCTTCGAGTTCCGAAGCGAGCCTGACCTGCTGCTTGAAGAGCACGTTCTTCGCGTCATCGGGGTCCCGCTTGCCCGCGATGGAGTAGCCCTGGCAGGGCGGCCCCCCGATCACGGCCGCCACCTCGCCGACCCACGGAGCGACGGCCCGCACGTGGTCCGCAGTGATCTTGTTAACGTCCCGCTCCAGCACCACGGTGCCCGGGTGGTTCGCGCGGTGAGTCTGGGCAGCGTTCCGCTCCATCTCCACGGCTACGGCTACCCGGAATCCCGCCTCCTGGAAGCCGAGCGCGAGCCCGCCAGCACCAGCGAACAGCTCCACTGCCACGGGCCGGGCGTCGGATCGGAGCTCGCCCTGCCCCACGGCGCAGAAGCTGATGAGCGGGCAGCTGCCGCATGCCGGTTTCTGCGTCCTGCAGATGGCACGGCCGTGATGGATGAGGTTCACGTGAAGGCGCTGCCCCATGGCGGCAGGGACGACCTTCTCGTAGAGGCTGTGATCGACCTTGCCCTTCTCGCGGGGAACGAGTCCCAGCCTGTGGAAGATG
This sequence comes from Actinomadura sp. 7K507, assembly GCF_004348425.1. GTDB lineage: Bacteria > Actinomycetota > Actinomycetes > Streptosporangiales > Streptosporangiaceae > Spirillospora. The sequence goes on along the minus strand of NZ_SMKK01000069.1, from coordinate 12,893 downwards.
CGGCTGACGTGAGTGTCGACCGCAAAAACGTCACGCCCTAGCGAGTAAGTCATGATGCAGCGGGCCGTCTTCGGCCCCAGGCCAGGAAGGCTCTCCAGCTCGGCCAGGACCTCCTCGTCCGGCATTTCTCGCAGGTAGTCCAGGCTGATCACGCCCGGCTTGCCGCGCCGCGCGTTATCTTCCAGCACCTTCCCGAGGAATTTCTGGATGCCCTCAGCCCGGCGCTCCTGGAATCCTGCAGAGCGCACGACCTCTTCCAGCTCGGCCCTGTCCGCGTCGAGCACTTCGTGCCAGGTCGGGTAGCGGGTGCGCAGCTCCTGGAACACGCGCTTGTAGACGGCCTCGCGCGTCTGGACGCTGAGCAGGATGTAGATCGCTTCAGCGACAGGATCGTCCACGTTCCCGAGGGAAGCCGAGCGGTAGGCTACCTCGAGCAGCTCGTCGACCCGCTCCACCACTTCGCCGGAAGACAGCCCGATCGCCTCCGTCCGGAGGGTCGAACGGTCCGGGCTCGTGTTGCGCGCTTGGGTGTCCACCCGCGGGATTGTCTCGCTACGGGCACCAGCCCGCCACTTCTGAGCAACGATAAGATGCGTGATCTTAATAATAGTGGGCGCTGGACAGCCGCGCGCGATGGAAGCGCCAGCGAGCCTGCTGACCAGATGGTTCGGCTAGCGTTTCGGGATCCCTGATCGCGAGCACCTCCCGACTCAACCGCTAGGACAGCCGGGTTGCACCGCCCTGCCAACGGCACCACTAAAACGGCGAGGACAGCTCACCCTTAGTGCCGAACGCGCGGCCACAGAGGCGTTACAGCAAGCCTTTGGCGTCTGGCACGCCCCGCGCGAGGCGCTCCAGCAGTCACTCGCCGACCGGAATGGGCCTTTTGGGAGATCCCCAGGAGCTGTTTGCAAGCGGGCGCGGCTCGCAGCCTATATCGCGGACTTCTCGACCGCGGAGTAAGCGGGGCAGCGCACCGCCGAGCCGACGCGCACTGGGCACAGCCAGGGTGACGGTAGAGGGAGGCCAGCGCCCGACAATGCCACCCCGTTTCTGACGGATCCCTTACACCTGCCGACCACAAAAAGTTAACCTGTTCCGGGCGAAAACGGGGGTCTCTTTGGCGTACCCTGCTTGCCTGCGGTTCGCGTTCACGGGAGGTGTTTGATGAAGCATTCGCATCATCCCGTCTTCCTGGTCGAAGCCGCAGACGGTACCTCGTGGGCGGCACCGCCGTGGTTCGTCGATTGGGTGCGGTTAGGAACCTTTGCGGCGCTCAACAGATTAATCGCCCAGCCCCGGGAGCGGGCCGTCCTCGCGCTATCCGCTCCCGTGCGTTCCATGGCGGCGGCAGCGTTCGCGTTCGGCTACTGTCGGCAACGCTTTCTCGATGACCCCGCGCTCCGGTGCCCGAGCGGCGCCGCCCGCGCGCTCGAAGATCTGGAACCCGGCACGAGAGTCTGGCTTCACCTGGCTGACCGCGCGCTCTCGGGCACCTATTACGGGACACTTCCCGGAGCGAAAGTCCACACAAGCGCAGGGACGTACCGGGCGAGCTTCGTCAGGGAAGCTCGGGTGCTCCCCTTTTGGGCCGGCTTGCCAGACGGCCGCTTCCTCCTCAACGAGGTGGGCGCCGCGGAGCACACGTTCCTGGCCGGGATGCTCCGCTCCCACGCTCCGCTGACATACATAACCTCATGGGATTGGGATCTGGTCCTGGTGGGGTCCCCTCCGCGGCTGCATGCTGACCTGGCAGAACGTATCTGCCCTCCCGGGCCCGAAATCCCGCTCGGCTCCCTGGCGTCGGTTGTCCGGCCGCTCCATGCCCCTGGCAACGGCGAGGTAGCACGGATAGCCGGTTGGCGGAGCGTGCTGATGTCATCCCGGAGTGAGGAGGCAGTTTGGGCTAGCTGGCCAGAGCCACCAGCGGTGGCGGTACTCGATGGCGCGTATGCCACCAGCCGATGGCTGGACGCATGCGAGGCCAGGCTGACCATCGCGATCATCGACAGGTCCGAGCCCGCGCTGGATGCAGCAGTCAGCGTCCTGGAGCAGGAGCGGGCATACATGAGGCCCATCTCGATGGAGGGGCTCGGCTGGGGGCCCCCCGCCGGATGCGAACTCCTTGCCTTCGGGAGCCGCGGATGAGCTCGGTCCTCGACGCTGACGCTTTTTACCAGGCTGCCCGGACGCCGTCCGCATCCCGCTGGGCGATCGACGATGCCTGCAGCGTGCGGTTCGCGGGAGCCCTGCGGTCGCTACTCCGCGATCTGGAAGAGGATGCCCCCTCTCCCTCCTGGGAGCCCATCGTTGCCGCAGCGAAAGCTGTCCGCTGGCGCGGCGCGGTCGACCCCGTACCCTTCGATTCTGACCATTCCAGCGTTGTCGAGCCCCTCGCCGAGCTGCTCACCACGGCGGGAGAGCTGGCCGGAAGCCTCGATCGCCAGCGCAGCCAGCTCCTAGAGGAGCTCGTTACCGCAGCAACCGCATACAGGGATAGCGGGAACGTGGCTTACTCCCAAGCCATTCTCGAATGTCTAAGCTCGAGCGATCCCGCCAGCACGTGCCTGGCAGTAGCGCGGCACCGGCGAGCCGCGCCGATCTCGGAGTGGCTAGCCGATGCAGGGCAGACAGCACCCGTGCTGGGACCGCGCGAGTTCCTGGAGTCGGGCAGGGTCTGGGGTCTGGCGATCCTTCCCGGCGCGGGGGACTGGTTCCCACCGCACATGCTACTTTCCGGCCGCGCGGAGGAGATCACCCTCGTTCACCCGCGTTGGGTAAGGGACAGCCATCGCTTCTACGGAGTGTTCGGCGAGCTCGCGACCAGGCCCATCGCCTTGACCGTGCGGGAACCCCGGGCTCTCGATGTCCAGGATCCTGACCCGGAACTCCCGGCGCGGGAACTCATCCCGCAACCTGACTGGTCCCTGGTAGCGGAGTCGGCTCCGCACTCGCCCGTGGCCGGGAGTCCCGCGGAGCCTTGTAAGCTCGCCGTGCTCGGCGGCGGCTATGCCATCTGGCTTCCCGTTGGAGCGCAACGCATTCGCGGTTTGGTTCCCTCAGCTCGCGCCGGGGAGCGGGTCGTCAACCTGCCCATCAAGGCTGCACGCCAGGGATCGATACTCCTACTCCGGCTTGGCAGCACGGAAAGCGCGGCACTCCGGCCACTCGTTGACTCGCTCCTGGACAGCCAGCAGGCCACGATACGCAGCCTCCAGGAGAAGTGGAAGGCACGCCTGCGCAGCAAGATGGCCGGTCTAGGTGCCGCAGAGCTCGGTAGGCGGGTACGCGCAAGCGGCGCGCAGGCGGTGAACCTGCAGTACTGGGCTACCGACGACAGCATCCGTCCGAGGGATGATCTTGACTTCCGCGCCCTGCTGGAGGTTCTCGGGTTGAGCCCCGCTGAGCCGTACATCGACGCCGGCCGGGCGCTGAGGAGAGCACACGTACAGGCAGGCCACGAGCTCACCCGGACCCTCGAAGAGCACGTCGAGCAGCAGGACTTTGCCGAACTGGAGTCTCGCGGGATGCAAGAACTCCGCCTGGAGGGAATCCCCGGCCTAGCGGCCATGGTGGCGTTCCGGGTCATGGCCATCGGACCCGGCGTCACGGACATTCCCTCCAGCCACGCTCGCCACCCGTTCCGCGCGCGAGGAGCAGCATGGCTCGAATGATCCCTCCCGTCCCGGTCCAGAAGGCTCCGCCCGGGGAACAGCTCGTCTTCGAACGCCTTAGAGATGACCCCGGCGCCAACGACTGGACGGTCCTCCACTCGCTGAACCTCGCGCGCCACGTCCGGCAAGTTGAGGGCGAGGCTGACTTCGTGGTGATCGCCCCGAATCTTGGCGTGCTATGCGTGGAGGTGAAGTCCCATCAGACGGTGCGCAGGGATGCGGACGGGATGTGGCACCTCGGAGCCAGCCCCCGACGCAACGCAGCCCGTTCAGGCAGGCGAATGAGCAGATGTACAGCATCCGGACCTTCCTGTCCGGTGCCCGGATGGACATCCGCCACGTGCCCTTCGCATCAGCCGTCTGGTTCACGGGAGCGAGCGCGAACGTCCAGCAGAACTCGGTGGAATGGCAGCCCTGGCAGCTGCTCGATCGTCGCGACCTCCGCCTGCCGGTCTCGCAGGTCCTCGCCTCCGTGCTCGGCCGTACCCGCCAGCACCTCGCATCGAGGAACAGCGCTTTCGACGGGACTCTCCAGCAACCGTCAGGTGCGCAGTGCCGCGAGATCGCCTCGCGGCTGAGGCCGCGCTTCGAAGTGGCTCTCGGTGCGGCCGATTACCGGCAGGCGCGAGAGCAGGACCTCCAGCACTTCCTCGATGAGCAGTACGAGGCCCTGGACGTGATGGAGGCCGAGCGGCGGGTGCTGTTCACTGGCGCGGCCGGGACGGGGAAGACATTCCTCGCGCTGGAAGCCGCAAAGCGGGCCAGCCTCGAAGGGCTCAGAGTCCGTTTCGCCTGCTACAACCGCTTGCTCGGGCGCTGGATCCAGCGCGAGCTGGGCGGTTTCCCGGGCCAGGAGGCCGGGAGCCTGCATCGCATGATGATGGACCTTGCCGGAGTGGCACCTCGGGAGGACGCGAGCGAGAGCTGGTGGAGCGAGCAGCTACCACTCCTCGCCCTGGAAGCGCTGTTCGAACGGGAGGATCCCGCCGACGTCCTGATCGTGGACGAGATCCAGGACCTCAGCGAGCAGGCCTACCTGGACGTCCTGGATCTCATGGTCAAGGGGGGCCTGGCCGGCGGGCGCTGGCTGATGTTCGGGGACTTCGAGCGCCAATCCATTTACGGTACAGCTGACGGGCGCAGGGCGCTGAAGGAGCGCTCGCCATCCCTCTACGAGCGGGGCCTTTACAGGAACTGCCGGAACACCCCCCGCATCGGCCGTACCGCCGCCGATGTCTCCGGGCTCGCCGACGTGTACCGCGGGTTCCGGCGCCCGGACGATGGCGTCGACGTCACCTTTGCCCCCTATTCCTCTCCGGAAGAGCAGGAGCGGATGCTGGCGAGAGTGCTGCAAACCTTCGGGGATGAACGGTTCCAGAACGACGAGATAGTCATACTCGCGCCAATGGTCGAAGGCGCCGCTTTCCATGCTCGGAACCCTGCCCTGCGTAACCGCCTAGCCAGGTACGGCGAGCACGGCAAGAAGGTGGGCTACGCGACCGTCCACGCATACAAGGGGCTTGACGCCCCCGCCGTCATCGTTACAGACATCGACGCGGTCGAGGGAGAGCGGGCCGAATCCCTCCTGTACATCGCGCTGAGCCGGGCCACGGACCGGCTCGCCGTTCTCGCGCACCGCGATGCCCTGGAGCAGATGTGGGCGAACGTGACCAGGGAGAAGCGGCCATGAACCAGACATTCCATGATTCCCGGGAGAGGGTGCATGGAGAGCTCGTTCGGGAACTGGTAGGCCCCGCTCCCGAAAGGTCCGGTCGCCCCCTCGACCTCTCCAGGGCAGTCAGCTTCGCCAGCTGGGAGGAAGCGCGAGGCGTCTGGCACGATGCCGCGACTGGCCAGGAGATCCTTACCGAGACCGCGCCATCGCGCAGGTTCGGGGTCGGCGTACTATTCCCTGTCGGCCAGCCCGCTGAGGAGCGTGCCGAGGCCCCGGGACTGGATGCCTCGGATGAGATCACCGCGCCCGTGATCGAGGATGCCGAGATCGGGAAGAAGCGAGAGAGGATCTCTCGCCAGGCCGAGGCGGAGCAGGACGATGATCTCGACCTGCGCCTGGCGAACGTCCGGCTGCCGAGCACGCTAGGCCTCTCGCTGCGCGGCTCCATACCGACCGGATCCCAGATCATCGTGACGGCCGAGTTCGGTCGCTACCGCTCGTTCCCCGTCACGATCGCCGACCGCGAGCGTGAGTGGTGGGTCCGCAAGCGGGTGGCTGTCCGTGCGGTCTTCCCTGCTGGAGCCCTCGCAGTCTCCGGGAACGAGCGCCGCCGGGCCCTCCCCGAGGATCCTGCGATCGAGAACGGAGACGGGCTGGATATCGAGGTCTGCGCCTTCAGCCGGATGGTCAGGGGTGACCAGCTGATCACTATCACGATCACCAACCGGTCGTCGGGTAGCCGGGACAGAGCCTCGCTCTTCCAGGCAGCATTCGAAGTCCGGGCCGGGGACGGCGCTGCGTTCCTCCCCTATCCCGAGCGCTACGGGATGCGAGAGCTCACCGAGGAGGAGCAGTCCAGCGCCCTCCTCTACAGGCGCCACCAGACGTTCGCGCTCGGGCACGGATGCGCCGCCGACTGGGAGCGCGAGCCCGCGGAATCAATCCAGCACGCCAGGGCCGTTTGCCTACCCTCGTTCGAGGCCCCCAGTATCACCCCCGACATCGAGCTGCCCGAGGGTGGGCGGCTATCGGTCAGCATGCGAGCACTTGCCAGCCCGGATTCGCTGGGCGAAGCCGGCAGCCAGATTCAGAGGCTGATCGCGGGCTATGAGGAATGGATCCTGCAGCGCAGGAAGGACCATCTCGAACTTCCTGGGAAGCACCGTCCGGCTGCCGAGCGCCACCTGAACGAGTGCGAGAAGGCGCTGGAGCGGATGCGGCGCGGCTGGGAACTCATACGCGAGGAGCCCGATGTCGCCCTTGCCTTCCGGCTCGCGAACGCGGCGATGCTCGCCCAGCAGGCCCGATCGGCCGTGCCGGTGCGAGATACCACCGTCGACGCGGCAGGAACCGTCCACGTGGCTGGAGAGTTGCCCGCGGGCGAGGTGCCAGCGGGGCGCGGTAACTGGCGCCCGTTCCAGATCGCGTTCCTGCTAGCCGTCGCCGAATCGGTCGCCGATCCGGCAAGCCATGACCGGGAGACCGTCGAGCTCATCTTCTTCCCGACCGGCGGCGGCAAGACCGAGGCCTACCTGGCGGTCGCTGCATTCTCGATGTTCCTGCGCCGCCTGCGCGATGCCTCGGACGCCGGGACCGAAGTCATCATGCGCTACACGCTCCGGCTCCTGACTGCCCAGCAGTTCTCGCGCGCCGCATCGCTGATCTGTGCCATGGAAGACATCCGCAAGCAGCGCGGGGACCTCGGCACCGAGCCGTACAGCATCGGCGTATGGCTCGGCAGCGCAACTACCCCTAATAGCCACCAGCAAGCGGTCAGGTCGTGGGATCAGCTCGCTTCCAAACCCGCTACCGCGCCCAACGACTTCCTGCTACTGCGGTGCCCGTGGTGCGCCGCGAAGATGGGCCCTCCCGAGAAGCAGCAGGGCAGCGGGGGGCGGAGCAGGAAGGGGCGCAGGCCCCCTCGCATCATCCCGGGGTACCGCAAGCATCACGACCGGGTCACCCTCCACTGCCCGGACGACCGATGCCCGTTCCACGGAGGGCTCCCCACGATGGTGGTCGATGAAGCGATCTACGAGGCGCCGCCATCGATGATCATCGGTACGGTGGACAAGTTCGCGACCATGGCCTGGCAGCCGCGCTCCCGCGCGCTCTTCGGGCTGGACAACCTCGGCAACCAGGCGGTCTCGCCTCCGGGGCTGATCATCCAGGACGAGTTCCACCTCATCTCCGGCCCCCTCGGCTCGATGGTCGGCCTGTACGAGAGCGTGATCGAGACCCTGTGCACCGACTACCGCCCGGACGAGCCGGCGAAGCCGAAGATCGTCTCATCCACCGCGACGATCCGCCGCTACCGGGAACAGGTGGCCGCGGTCTACGCGAGGAACGACGTCGCGCTCTTCCCGCCCCCCGGGCTGGATGCCAGCGACTCGTTCTTCGCCGTATGGGCCCGCGATCCTGACGGCCAGTTCCTGCCTGGCCGCCGGTACATCGGCGTGCATGCTCCCGCGCTGGGGTCGATGCAGAGCGTCCAGGTAAGAGTGGCGAGCGCTCTGCTCCAGGCACCGACCACCCTGGCCGAGGAGCAGCGAGACCCGTGGTGGACCAGCCTCTGGTTCTTCAACAGCCTTCGCGAGCTCGGCAACTCGCTCTCGCTGCTGCAAGCCGACATCCCCGACTACCTGGTGGGGCTCCGCAAGCGCGACGGGTTCGATAGGAACCGCTTTCCTCGCAACATCATGGAACTGACCAGCCGACGGCGGAACGACGAGATCCCCCGAGCGATCGAGGAACTCTCTGCCTCCTACGGGGAGGAGCAGGTCCCCGTCGATATATGCCTGGCATCCAACATCATCGAAGTTGGGGTGGACATCGACCGGCTCTCCCTCATGGCGATCGTCGGCCAGCCCAAGACGACGGCCCAGTACATCCAGGTCTCGGGCCGCGTGGGACGGCGATGGGCCGAACGGCCGGGCCTCGTGGTCAGCCTCTACGGCGCGGCCAAGCCCAGGGATCGTTCCCACTACGAGCGCTTCCGTACCTACCACGAGCGCCTGTACGCGCAGGTAGAGCCGACCAGCGTTACGCCGTTCGCGCTACCCGTGATGAAGCGGGCACTCCATGCCGCGATGGTCTCGTACGTCCGCCTGGCCGGTCCCAGCGATCTCCTCCCCTGGCCCTTCCCTTCGGACCTCGCCACCGACGCTGCCGAAATCCTGCTCGAGCGCGCGCGCGAGGTCGACCCCAAGGAAGCGGATAAGGCCGAACGGGTCATCGAGGAGCGGCTGGACGAGTGGGAGCGGTGGGAACGCAGCGAGTGGGACGCGAATGCCAGGAGTGGTGACCCGCTTAACCGGCTCAACGGGCTGATGAGGTATGCCGGCACTCCGCCCCCGGGCCAGGTGGATGTGACCTGGGAAGTACCTAACTCCATGCGAAATGTCGACGCGGATTGCAAGGCTGCTATCACCCGCTCGTACAACCAGAACGAGGAGCGAGGCACGCCGTGACAAGTGGGAACATTCGCCGATCGCAACTGATCTCACCGTTCGGAACCGGCGCCATGACCGTGCTCCTCGATGGCACTTCGGTGATCGCGGCAGGGCTGGACCACTGGTTCGAGGGAGACAGCGCCGACCCCGGCGAGTTCCGTATCGATGAGTGGCGGCTCCAGCGAAGGCTCAGAACCAGCCACTTCAGGCTCCCTCCGCACTTCAACCCTCCAACCCGAGGTCCCGGGGGCATCGTCGCCCGGACCAGCAACATCGGCATCACCGTTCCCTTCCTCCGCTTCCCCACGTGGAGCTTCTGTCCCTACTGCAAGCGACTGCAAAGGAGCCCGCTCACCCTGGAAGGAAAAGCACGCTGCCTTGACCCGAAGCATGCGGACAGGGGCAGGGGGCCGGACATGGCGCAGGTCCCGTTCGTCACGGTCTGCGAGCTTGGCCACCTCGACGACTTCCCCTGGCGAGAGTGGGTACACCGCGCCGTGCACCCGGCCTGCACCGGAACGCTCCGCCTCCGTTCCCTCGGAGGCGGCTCGCTAGCTGGCCAGGAAGTATCCTGCGCTACCTGCAGAAAACGACGCACGCTCGAGGGCGTCATGAACACGCTTCCCAGCGACGGCGGCGAGACCACGGTGCTGTCCAACACGCTCGAGCGCGGCGCCGATTTCCCCTGCAGCGGGGCGCGCCCATGGCTCGGCAACGCTACCGAGCCATGCAGCCAGCCGCTCCGTGCCAGCCTGCGCGGAGCCTCCAACGTCTACTTCCCCCTGGTCGAAAGTTCCATCTACCTGCCGCAGAGCCCTTCCTCGACCCCCGAGAGGCTCATCAAGATCATCCGATCGCAGGGCTTCAGCTCCGGCATGAGCCTGGCCAGAGCCAGGAACGGGGGGAGCATCACCGTCGCAGACTTCCGCGAGATGGATAGCAACGGTATCGCGAACAGTTACACCGACGAACAGGTCAGCGAGGCGCTCGCCGAATACCTCGGGCAGGAGGAAGGCGACTCGGAGCACAGCCTGGATGAACTCTCGCTGATCGACTGGCGTCGGCCCGAGTACGAGGTCCTGCGCAACGGGCTGCACCATCCGGAACTGGTCGTCACCGGGTCCACCAGCCCCTACACCGCGGCCGTGACGGAGGCGTTCTCCCGGGTACGGCTGGTAGAACTCTTGCGTGAGACGCGCGCCCTGTGGGGCTTCACTCGCTTGACGTCCGCAGACCTCAAGCTCCGCGAGGGCAAGAAGCGCTTGCGCCTCTCCCAGGTCGCTCCCAACCGGGACTGGCTTCCGGCCTACACCGTCAACGGTGAGGGCATATACCTCGAACTCGAGCCAACTCGCCTGCAAGCATGGGAGCAGGAACCCGGGGTCATAGAGCGCGCCGGGTTGCTGGCACAGCGCTATGAAGCCATTCGCCAGATCCGCGGCTCCGCCGAACGCGACATCTCCCCCAGGCTCATCCTCATCCACACGATCGCCCACATCCTGATGAACCAACTCATCTTCGAGTGCGGCTATAGCACCGCATCCCTGCGGGAGAGGCTCTTCGTCGACCCCGATCAGGAAAGGCCGATGGCAGGACTGCTGATCTACACGGCAGCTGGCGATGCCGAGGGGACCATGGGCGGCCTGGTACGCATGGGCAGGCCAGGCAATCTCGAGCGTGTCTGGGAAGCGGCACTCGCAGACGCCGGATGGTGCTCCACGGATCCCATCTGCATGGAGACCGGCCAGGCCGGCCAGGGGCCCGACTCGTGCAACCTTGCAGCATGCCACTCCTGCGCTCTACTCCCCGAAACCTCCTGCGAGGAGTTCAACCGCTTCCTCGATCGCGGCCTCGTTGTCGGCTCCCTCAAGGACTCGGGTATCGGCTTTTTCTGATCAGGACCCGTTACTCGAATGGTGGCCACCGAACTGGCCAGCCTGCGCAAGGAAGTGGCCGAGGTGAAGCTGGAGAGCCCGCAGAAGGGGCCGCCTCTTTCGACAAAGAGACGAGCTGGTGAGCCGCCGCCTGGCTGCGCACCTACCGCTCCCGTTCCGGGAGCCGTAGGTACCATCAACGAGTTCGTCAACGCCCACCAAGTTCGCGACTGCCGCTACCGCGGCCTGGCCAAGACCCACGTCCACACACACTCACCGCAATCGCCGTAAATATCGAAGGGTGCGGCTCTCCTGAGACAAGCTGTGAGGAGTTCAACCGATTCCTCGATCGGGGTCTGGCAGTCGGGACATACGCAGACTCGGCCTTGGGCTACTTCTCCACCTTAGCGTAGGGCATTTTCTCATTCCCGGAGACTGCAAGTCGAATGCGCTCGACGACACTGGCAGTGTCCTCGTGTTCCCAGAAGCGCAAGACAAGCCACCCGGCGTGTCGGAGGCGGTCGGTTGTGTCTGCGTCGCGAGCGACGTTGGCTGCAATCTTCGAAGGCCAGTAGTCGGCGTTGTGGTTAAAGCTCGATCTCCCGTGCTCGGGGCAGCCGTGCCAGAAGCATCCATCAATGAAGACGGCTACGCGAGCACGAGTGAAAACGATGTCCGCGCGTCGGCGGAGGCCGGGGTCTGGTGCGATCGCTACCCGATAACGGAGACCGAGCCGGTGGAGAGCGCGGCGAACTTCGAGTTCGGGTTTGGTGTCCCGTGAACGGTTCGCCTGCATGTTGCGCCGTCGCGCGGGACTCGACGCCCACGAGCTTGTTATCGAACGTGAAGCCATACAGTCTACGGTACAAGACCCTCTTTGTCAGACTACTGTGACACAAGGGACCAATGAGTCCCAGCTCTCCGGGTGGAGAAACACCACTGCCCCCTGGGCGAGGGTCACTGGAGGCTTAGGGCCTTTCCGACGGTTCGAGCATCGATGGGGGCAGGATGTGCCAGTCGGAGCGGGCCGCGTTGAGTTTGGCGGTGAGGGATTTCGATGAGCTGTGGTTCAGGATAGGAGCCGTTGCCCCTGGAGAGTTGGGAGTAGCGGACGGAGTCGACGATCGCTGACTTGATGCGTTCGTGGGCTAGGTACGCGTCGAGGTCCTGACGCCAGCCGGTGATGTGGTCGGGCGGCATGGCGGCCCGCCAGCAGGCGATGAGGGCAGCCCGTTCTTCCGGTAGGTAGGCCATCTTGTGGATGTGGGCGGCCAGGTCGTAGACGGGGTCGCCCCAGAGTGTGAGCTCCCAGTCGAGGAACGTGGTCTCGCCGTTGGCGATGATCATGTTGTGGCGGTGGAGGTCGGCGTGGACGCAGGTGAAGGGGCGCGGGGTGAGGCCGTCCCAGAGGTCGTTCACCGCTTCCAAAGGGTCAGCGGGAACGGCCAGGGCTGCGAAGAGGTCGGCGTAGTCCTGGCTGTGGGTGTCGAACACTTGCTGCGTCAGGTCTGAGAGGAGGCGCGCGAAGGCTGTCGTGTCTCCGTCGTCTGGCCAGGCGGCGGGAGTGCCGGGGAGTCGGGGCACGCGGGTGAGCAGCCGTACGACGTCGTCCAGGACGTGGGGTGGGATGGCGGCGCCGGGCGGCGCAATGTCGTTGAGGACGTCGTCGGCGATGAACTCTTGCACCTGGAAGGGCGGATCGATCGAGGTGTGGAGCAGCCGCGGAGCACTGGCGACGTGCGGGGCAATCGCGGTGAGGACGCGGTCTTCACGCCAAGGCCGCAGGTCCATCATGTCGGCGCCGTGGATCGGTATCCGCACGTTGACCGGCCCGTCCCGGGTCTCGGCCCGGATGTTGTCGTTGTAGAACCCGGCGGCCGGGTCGCCGTATGCCCGTGCCCACTCGTACAGGTCCCGTCAGTCAGGAGGATGGGACGAGATCAACGGCGTGCCGGTCCCATCTCGACGTCCCGGATGAGGCTTTCGGCTACGTCGTGCAGGTCCACCAAGGGACGGCGGTGGCGTACGCCGGTGCGGGCCATGTAGCTGACGTGGCCCGGTTCGATCCAAACGTTCGTCTCCTCTTTGCGGGTGACGGGGATCGTGACCAGGGAGATGCCTCGGCCGTGGCGATGGGTGACGCTGGCGTTTCCGCGGGCGGTCAGCGTCGCGGCCAGGTGGCGGGCCGCGAGCACGGGTGGGGCGGTCGTGCGGGGGT
>NZ_SMKK01000068.1 GCF_004348425.1 Actinomadura sp. 7K507 | reverse complement strand
GACGCGGACCGTGGCGTCCACCGTGCCCGGCGCCCCCTGCCCGCGTGCGCGCAGGACGAACGAGCGCCGCGGATCGGGCTCGGCCAGCTCGACCTGGCCCACGTAGGTGCCCTGGACCGACGCGACGCCCGCCGTGACGGTCATGCGGTACGTGTCGGGGCCCGTCTCCTCCAGGGAGCTGCATCCGGGGATCGTCCTGGCCAGGACGGCCGGGTCCTGGAGCGCGTCCCACACGCGGGCGAGCGGCGCGGCGACGGTGGCACTGCCGTTGAGCTGCATGACCCGACTTTAGAGAATGACACCGCGGCACCGAACGGCAACATCTGCCGACCACACGCCGAGGTTTGGGCATTGCTACGCCAAACCCACCTGGAAATGGTCAGATATGTCCGGCAGGTTCCGTCGGCTGCGAACTCCCGTGGTCATCGGCGCGTCAACCGAGGAAACCAACTGAACCGAAGGGAGCACGCGGCAGATGCGAGGGAAGACGCCCGTCACCGCCATGGTGGCCGCCGGAGTGCTCGGCCTGGCCGCGGGCGGCTGGCCCGTCGCGACCGCCCTCGCGGGCGACTCCGGCCCGCCGATGCGCACGCAGCTCACGTCCGTGCTCGGCGACCAGGAATGGGCGACGCCCAAGCCCGGCTCCTGGACGATGCCGCCGCCCTCCAAGGACGGGCTCCCGCCGGTCATCAAGAGCATCCAGACGAAGGAACGCGTCGTCTTCCTCACCATCGACGACGGCTACACCTACGACGCCGAATTCGTGAACCTCGTCCGCAAGGAGAAGGTTCCCATCATGACGTTCCTGACCTCCACCTACATCAAGGGGCAGGGACAGTACTTCTGGGCCATGCGCAACGCGGGCTCGGTGATGGAGAACCACACCGTCAGCCACCCCAACATGGCGACGCTCGGTCCCGAGGAGCAGCGGAAGCAGATCTGCGAGTCCTCAGACGCGATCGAGAAGAGCTACGGCCGCCGCCCCGAGATCCTGCGGCCCCCGTTCGGCAGCTTCAACGAGACCACCCGCCAGGTCGCCAAGGAGTGCGGCATCAAGTCGATCCTGCTGTGGTCGGCGGAGTTCTACAACGGCACGTCCGGGCCAGGCGTCGGCTTCAACGGCTTCGCGCGCAGCGACGGCGGCAAGGGGTTCAAGCCCGGCGACATCATCCTCATGCACTACCGCAAGGGCCTCGCCGGGCAGCTCAGGACGATCCTCACCTGGATCGAGCAGGCCGGCTTCCGGCCCGCCGCGGTGGAGAACTACCTGCCGAGGTCTCTCGGCGGCAACGCGCCCGACAAACCCCCTGCGCACGGCTGAAAACCGATCTTCCCGGAGGAATCCCGGTTACGCCGAACGCCGGGGCGGGCCTTCACTATCGTCAACACGCTGGCGGGGTTGAGGTCCCCCGCTTCCCGAGCCGACCCCGCCAGCATCCAGCTCCTCAGCCCGCCCGCACGCCCTCCCGGACGCGCAGGGACGGGTCGCTCGCGGCGCGCAGCCGCAGCGTGTACAAGGCGTCCGGGGAGATCGGCATCGCGTCGACGCGGACGCCCTCCGCGTCCTCGACCGCCGAGGCGATCACCGCCGACACCGGGATGACGCCCGCCTCCCCCGCGCCCTTGATCCCGAGCGGGTTCAGCGGCGACGGCGTCTCCAGGTGGTCGGTCTCGATGTGCGGGATCTCCGTGGCGTACGGCATGAGGAAGTCCATGAACGACGCGTTCAGCAGCTGTCCCGACTCGTCGTAGACCATCCGCTCGTACAGCGCGCCGCCGATCCCCTGCGCGACGCCGCCGTGGATCTGCCCCTCGACCACCATGGGATTGATGAGCCGCCCGCAGTCGTGGACGACCGCGTACCGCAGGACGGCGATCTCCGCCGTGTCCGGATCGATCTCCACGATCGCGGCGTGCGCGCCGGCCGCGAACGTGGACCGCACGGGCGAGTAGTAGTCGCGTCCCTCCAGCCCCGGCTCGTCCCCGGAGGCGACGGGCGGCTCGGTGACCGGGCGCCCGACCGCGAACTGCGTCGCCGCCGCGGCCTCCTCGTCGAACGCGTACCGCAGCGGGTTCGACAGGACGGCGACCGTCCGCAGCGGGACCGCCGCCGAAGGGTCGCCGCGCACGTGCACGACGCCGTCGGTGATGTCCAGGTCGCGGGGGTCGGCTTCGAGGGCCTCGCCGGCGATGCGCAGCGCCTTGCCGCGCACCTTCCGGGCGGCGAGCGCGATCGCGTTGCCGCTCATGACCGCCGCGCGGGACGCGAACGTCCCGACCGCGTACCCGAACCGGCGGGTGTCGCCCGTCGTGACGCGCACGTCCTCGATGGGGACGCCGAGTTCGGCGGCGGCGATCTGCGCGAACACGGTCTCGTGCCCCTGGCCCTGCGAGGTCAGCCCGGTCGAGACGTGCACCCGGCCCGCCGTGTCGATCTCGACGTGACCGCCCTCGTACGGGCCGACGCCCGTCCCCTCGACGTAGATCCCGAGGCCGATGCCGAGGCGGCGGCCACGCGACGCGGCGGCGGCGCGTTCGGCGTCGAAGCCGTCCCAGCCGATCAGGTCCCGCACCTTGCGGAGCAGCTCCGGGTAGTCGCCCGAGTCGTAGATGAGGGGGCGGCCGTCCTGGAACGTCAGGCCCTGGTCGTAGGGGAACTCGTCGGGCAGGATGACGTTCGCCGCGCGCACGTCGGCGCGGTCGCGGCCGAGGTGGCGGGCGACGCGGTCCATCGTCCGCTCCATGCAGAACACGCCCTGCGGGCGGCCCGCGCCCCGGTACGGGGTGACGATCAGGGTGTTGGTGTAGAGGCTGACGACCTCCGCCCGGTACGCGCCGATCTTGTACGGGCCGAGGAGCTGGGTGGACGTGACGATCGGGATGATGATCCCGTACGGCGTGTAGGCGCCGTGGTCGTGGCGGATCCGCACGTCCAGGCCGAGGATGCGGCCCTCGTCGTCGAACCCGACCCGCACGTCCTGGAGCTGGCCGCGCTCGTGGGCGGCGGACACGAAGTGCTCGCGGCGGTCCTCGGCCCACTTGATCTCGCGGTCCAGCAGCCGCGCCGCCCACGGGACGAGGATCTCCTCCGGCCACGGGTGGACGATCTTGACGCCGAACCCGCCGCCGACGTCGGGCGCGACCACCTCGACCTTGCCGTTCGGCAGCCCGAGCCGCGCGGCGATCGCGGCGCGCACGCTGGTGGACGCCTGGGTGGACGAGTAGACGCGCAGCGACCCGTCGTCGGCGTCCCACCGCGCGTAGACGCCGCGTCCTTCCAGCGGCATGGAGGCGCTGCGCTCGATCGCGAGGCCGAACTCCAGCACGTGGGGCGCGGCGTCGATCGCGGCGGCGGCGTCGCCGTTCTCCTGAACCAGGACGGCCCCGACGTTGCCCGGCACATCGTCGTGGACGAGATCCTCCGCGCGTGACGCGGCCTCGATGCCGACGACGGCGGGCAGGCGCTCGTACTCCACGCGGATCCGTTCGGCGGCGTCCTCGGCCAGGTACCGGTCGCGGGCGACGACCATCACGACGGGCTCGCCCACGTGCCGGACGACGTCGCGGGCGAGCGGGTAGCCGGTGCGGCCGTGGGTGAGCGCCGGATGCGGGATCAGCAGCGGCAGGGGCTCCCCGACGCGTCCCGGCAGGTCCTCCCAGGTGTAGACGGCGACGAGGCCGTCGACGTCGACGGCCTCCGACACGTCGATGTCGGCGATCCGGGCGTGCGCGTGCGGGGACCGGACGAACGCCGCCGCGAGGGCTTCACGCCCCAGGTCGTCCAGGTAGCGGCCCTTGCCGGTCAGGAGCCTGGCGTCCTCGCGGCGCTCGACCGGCTCACCGAAGACCCGCGTCCCCATCTACGACTCCCCCTCGGCGAGCAGGTCCGCGGCGCGGTGCACCGCCTTGACGATGTTCTGGTAGCCGGTGCAGCGGCACAGGTTCCCGGAGATCCCCTCGAGGACCTGGTCGTCGGTCGGGCGCGGCGTCTCCCGCAGCAGCGCCGTGACCGTGCAGAGGAACCCGGGCGTGCAGAAGCCGCACTGCAGTCCGTGGCTTTCGCGGAACGCCCGCTGCACCGGCGACGGCGTCCCCTGCTCATCGGCCAGGCCCTCGACGGTCGTGATCTCGTGCCCGGCGGCGGTGACGGCGAACATCAGGCACGACCGCACCGGTTCCCCGTCCAGCAGGACGGTGCAGCAGCCGCAGACTCCGTGCTCGCAGCCGACGTGGGTGCCGGTGAGCCCGAGGTCGTGCCGGAGCAGGTCCGACAGCAGCCGCCTGGCCGGGACGCGGGCCGTGCGGTGCGTCCCGTTGACGGTCAGCGCGACCTCGAAGCCCTCCTCCATCAGTCCTCCGCCTTCCGCAGCGCCTCGGCCGCCGCAGCAGTCAGGGCACGCTCGGTGAGCACGCCGGTCAGGTGCCGCCGGTACTCGGCGCCCGCGTGGATGTCGGGTTCGGGATCGACGCGCTCCCGGACGTGCGCGGCGGCGGCCGCCCAGTCGCCCGCCGGCCCCGCGGCGGCGGTCAGGTCGAGGACGAGCGGGACCGCGCAGACGCCGAGGTACCCGGCCCGCGCCGCCGACACCCGCAGGTCCTCGTCCAGGGTGACGGTCGCGGCGACCCCGGCGAGCGCGTAGTCGCCGTGCCGCCGCGCCGTCTCGGTGAACGCGGTGCCGGTGCGCGGCGGCGCGGCGGGGAAGAACGCGGACACGGCCAGTTCGCCGGGTTCGAGCACGCACTCCAGCGGTCCGCGGAAGAACTCGGCGGCCGGGATCGTGCGGCGGCGCCGCGCCGACGCCGCCTCGACCGTCCCGCCGAGGACCGCCAGCACGGCGGGCATCTCCCCGGCGGGGTCGGCGTGCGCGAGGCTCCCGACGACCGTGCCCCGGTTGCGGATGACGGGATGCGCGACGTGCCGGAGCGCCTGCCGCAGCAGCGGCTGTATCGCCGCGGCCTCCGGCGAGCGCTCCACCCGCGCGTGCCGGGCGAGCGCGCCGACCCGCACGCCGCCGTCCCCCGCGTGGACGGTGTCGAGTTCGGCCACGCGGTTGATGTCGACGAGTTCGGACGGGGCGGCGAGCCTCATGTTGAGCAGCGGGATGAGGCTCTGGCCGCCGGCGAGGACCTTGCCCGCCGGGGCGGCGGCGAGCGCGTCCAGGGCCTCGGCGAGCGTGCCCGGGGCGTGGTATCCGAACGGGGGAGGTTTCACCGGCGGCCTCCTCAGCCCGGCTCGGCGCCGGGCTCGTCCTTCTTCGTGCGGCGGACCGGCCCGCCGATCTCCTCCTCGGACGGCGCGATGATGCCGCCGCCCGAACCGTCCGGGCGGCGCACCGCGTTCAGGACGTGGTAGCCGAGCAGCACCGCGATGGTGCCGAACGCGATGCCCTGGAGCGGGAAGTCGTCGGTGATATGGAGTGTCACGTCGCCGATCGCCAGGATCACCCCGGCCGCCACGGGGACGAGGTTGACCGGGTCGGCGAAGTCCACCCGGTTCTCGACCCAGATCTTCGCACCGAGCAGGCCGATCATCCCGTACAGCACGACGGTGATGCCACCCAGCACGCCGCCCGGGGTCGCGGCGATCAGCGCCCCGAACTTGGGGCACAGGCCGAACAGGATCGCCACGACCGCGGCGACGTAGTAAGCGGCCGTCGAGTAGATCCGCGTCGCGGCCATCACGCCGATGTTCTCCGCGTAGGTGGTGGTGGGCGCGCCGCCGACCGCGCTGGCGAGGGCGGTGCCGACGCCGTCGGCGCCGACGGCGCGGCCGAGGTAGGGGTCCAGGTCGTCGCGGGTCATCGCGGCGACCGCCTTGACGTGCCCGGTGTTCTCGGCGAGCAGCGCGATGACGGCGGGCAGCGCCAGCAGGATCGCGGACGTCTTGAAGTCGGGGCCGTGCATGCTCGGGAGCCCGAACCAGTCCGCCGCGCCCACGCCGCCGAGGTCGACCCGGTCGTGGGGGAAGGCGGTGGCGACGCAGTACGTGCCCTCCACCGTGCACGGCTGCCCGTTGGCGCCCAGCAGGTTCTGACCCGGCAGCACGGAGGTGACCTGCCCGGCGGTCTTGTCGAGGATCCACGACAGGGCGTAGCCGAACACCAGCGCGAGCAGGATCGTGATCCGCGCCCAGAACCCGCGCAGCAGCACCGCGCACAGCACGGCGAAGCCGAGCGTCGCCAGCGCGACCCACTGGTCCTGCGGCCAGTACACGTTGGCGACGACGGGAGCCAGGTTGAACCCGATCAGCATCACCACGGCGCCGGTGACGACTGGCGGGAAGACCCGGTGGATGACCTCGCCGCCCACGAAGTGGATCAGCACGCCGATCAGCGCCAGGACGAGGCCCGCGACGAGGATCGCGCCCGTGACGGTGGCGGTGTCGCCGCCCGCCGCGCGGATCGCCGCGACCGCCCCGACGAACGACGCGCTCGTGCCGAGGTAGCTCGGCACCCGGCCGCCGACGATCAGCAGGAACAGGATCGTCGCGACCCCGGACATCATGATGGCCAGGTTCGGGTCCAGGCCCATGACCAGGGGGAACACGAACGTCGCCCCGAACATCGCCACCACGTGCTGCGCGCCGATCCCCGCGGTGCGCGGCCACGACAGCCGCTCGTCCGGTCTGACGACCTCGCCGGGCGGCGGTGTCCGCCCGTCACCGTGCAGCTTCCAGCCCATCACCATGCGGGCCCCTCCCTGCTCAACCGTCCGCGTGCATGCGGGCAACGTAGATCCACCCCGGGGGGCGGGCATCGGCGACATCTGCCAAAGCCAGCGCCCCCGTTTGGGAGGAGCGCCCGGTGTGGCCGCCGCCCGGCGCGCCGGGCGGACGCGCCCGAGGCGGTGACACTACGTTCGGATCACTACCTTCAGATACCACGCATGCGCAGTACGTGAAGAGCGAGGGTGAGGTTGAGCCGCAGATGCGCGTCCTCGGTGAACGCGCCCAGCATCCGCTCCAGCTTCCCGATGCGGTAGCGCAGCGTGTTGTAGTGGAAGTGGAGCCGGCGCGCGGTCTCGGCGACGTTGAGGTTGGTCTCGAGCAGCACCTGGAGGGTGCGGCGCAGGTCCACCAGCTCGGGCTCGTCGTCGGCGGCCAGGTCGCCCAGCGTCTCCCGGACGAACGCGTGCAGCTCGCCGGGATCGGAGACCAGGCTCAGCAGCCGGTACACGCCGAGCTGGTCGAAGTGCGCCCGCGCGCCCGCGCCGTTGAGCTGGCGGCCGACCCGGACGGCCTTCACCGCCTGCTCGTAGGCCTCGGGCAGCGCGGCCGGGGACGTCACCGTGCGGCTGATGCCGGTGGAGAACGTCCGCCGCACCGGCAGGTGCTCGGCGAAGATCGACGACGCCTCCTTGACCATCGCCTGGGCCGGGCCGGCCGTCAGCTCGGCGGGGTCCGCGCCGTCCACGCCGACGACCGCGACGACCTCGTGCGCGAAGCTCGCGACGGCCGCGCCCCGGTCGTGCCGCCGGACGGCCGACGTCCACGCGGCGGCGAGCCGCTCCTGCGCGGACCGTTCCTCGGCGCCGCGGCCGCGGGTCCCGCCCTCGGGGCCGTCCCCTTTGCCGCGGCCCTTGCCGTCGGGCTCGTGGCCCGTGGCCGGAACCGGCCCGCCGTTGCCGCGCGGGCGCCCGTCGAGCTCGGCGACCAGGACCATCACCGGGCGGTCGAGGTCCCAGCCGAACCCGTCGCAGTGGGCGACGACCCGGTCGTCGTCGCCCGCGCGTCCCGCGAGGATGTCGCGCAGGAAGTCGGCGCGGTACTTGCTCTCGACGGCGGCGACGGCCTGCTGCTTGGTCACCACGAGCGCGGCGACGGTGGCGGCGCGCTCCAGGATGCCGAGGTCGGTGCCGCGCAGCGTGCCGCCCGGGCTGAACGCGACGATCCGGCCGTGGTCGAAGCCGCCCGCCATCACCGGCACGGCCAGGTGGTCGCCGGTGCCGTGCGCGCCGATGATGCCGCAGCCGCCCCGCCCGCAGGCGGCGTGGCGGCCCGCGTCGAACGCCCGCATCGCCTGGACGTGCTCGTCGGGCCCGGCGCCGGCGAGCACCCGCTGCTCGCCGTCCAGGACGACGACGGCCACGTCCAGCAGCGTCGCGACCTCGTCGACGACCTCCTGGAGGCCGCCGCCGCACAGCACGATCTGCACGAGCGCCCGGTGCACCTCCTCGGTGCGCGCGAGCACGGCCGCCTGCCGGTTCAGGATGTCGGTCAGGACCTGGTTGAGGATGTCGTCGAAGCCGACGTCGTTGGGGAGCAGGATCAGGGGGAAGCCGCGCCGGTCCGCCTGGGCGATCATCTCGGCCGGCAGCGAGTCCAGGTAGCGGCCCAGCTTGATGGCCAGGGCCGCGAGGCCGCGCTCGTCCAGGTCGGCGACCAGGTTGTCGAGCGACTGCGGGGTGTTGCGCAGGGGGTAGCCGGTGGTCAGGAGCAGCTCGTTCGGTTTGACCCACGACAGGATGTCGGGGACCTCCATCACGTTGAGCCGCTGGACGACGCGCTCGAGTCCGGACCGTCCGGCGATGAGGCGGGCGCCGTTCAGGGTGCTGACGCCGAGGACCTCGCCGACCGAAAGGCCATAGGTCAGTGTTCCGGTGCTCGCGAGCCTGAGGGCCGGTGGGCCCGGGTCCGCGCTGGTGTAACTCATGCCAGGGGTCACCTCGCCTTTTGGTGCGTACATCGCCCGTTACGGCGTGATCGCTACCGGTTCCTGATCAACACTGACAACAAAGACGAACGATGACAACCATCCTTGGCAGCTTTCCCCATACGTCCGCCGCGAGGGCCGTTCTAACGTCTCCGCAGAGGCCGGTCCGCCGGGGTGCCGGACACGGCGCACCGGGACACGGCGCGTCGGGGCACCACGCGCCGGACGGCCACCGACACCGGCCTCGGGAGGATCAGTGACCGCCCTCGTCCGCGACCCCGTCCCGCTCCTGGCACCGCCCGGCGGGCGGCCGCCCGCCGCCGGCGCGGCGAGCCTCGCGCTGCGGCCGCTGCTCGACCCGCCGCGCCGCGCCGCGCGGGTCATCGCCGTCTTCCCGGCGGCGCTGTACCTGGAGCTGCGGGGCGGCCCCGAGCCGCGCGTGCTCGCCGTCGTCACCGCCGACGCGCACCGGCTGCCGAACGCCGTGGTCGTCGTCGCGACGCGCCGCGAACACCCGTTCCGGTCCGTCCGGGAGGGCGGCGACGCCTTCGTCGGCGACGGCCGGATCGAGGCGGACGGGCTGCGGGTGCGCGTCCGCCGCTGGTGGGACCCGTCGCCCGCGCTCGGCGGGATGGCGCCCGCCGCCCTCGCCACCGGTGTGCGGTCGCTGGAGGCGGCCCTCACCGATGCCGGGATGACGGGCGGCGGCCTCGCCGGCCACCCCGACCCGGCGGAACTCGCCGGGTGCTGCGCCGCCGGCGACCTCGCCGGGGCCGTGGAGGCCGCCGAGCGGATCGTCGGCCTCGGCCCGGGGCTGACCCCGAGCGGCGACGACATCCTGTGCGGCCTGCTGGTGTCGCTGCGGCTGGTCGGCGACGCGGTCCGGCACGGCCGGACGGCGGTCTGGCTGGCCGACTGGCTCGGCGCCGCCGTCACCGCCGACGCCGGCACCCGCACGACGGCGCTCGCCGCGACGCTGCTGCACTGCGCGGCGGCGGGCGGCGCGGGCGCCGAGGTCGCCGCCGTGCTGCGCTGCGTCGCCGGCCACGAGCCGCCCGCCGCGGCCGTCCGGCGACTCCTGTCGGTCGGCCACACCTCCGGCACCGACCTCGCGCACGGCGTCCTCGCCGGCTGCCGCGCCACCCTCGCCCTCACCGCGCACGCCGCGCACGCCGCCCGCCGCACCCCGCGGGTGCCCGCATGAGCGCAGCGAACCGGGGTGTGTGGGGGGCCGTCCCCCACAGGAGGCGGGCATGAGCGACTGGGTCGAGGTCCGGCGGGGGGGCTACCACGACTCGGTCACGCTCATGCGGGTGAGCCGGACGCTGTCGGAGCGGCCCGGGGTGGCCGCGGCGATGGTGGCGATGGGCACCGAGCTCAACCGCGAGATGTTCGAGCGGATGGGCTTCGAGGTTCCGGCGGGCGCCGGGCCTGACGACCTCGTCGTGGCGATCCGGGTGGACGGCGGCGACCTCGGCCAGGCGCGGGAGGCACTGGACGGGCTGCTGCGCGGCGCGTCCCGGACGCCCCACGGCACGGGGGGGCTGGGGGCGGCCGCGCCGGCGCGGACGACGGGATCCGCGGCGGCGCGGACCGAGGCGACCGTCGCGCTGCTGTCGGTGCCGGGCCGGCACGTGTTCCCG
The DNA here is from genome assembly GCF_004348425.1 of Actinomadura sp. 7K507. Taxonomy (GTDB): domain Bacteria; phylum Actinomycetota; class Actinomycetes; order Streptosporangiales; family Streptosporangiaceae; genus Spirillospora. The sequence goes on along the minus strand of NZ_SMKK01000068.1, from coordinate 30,248 downwards.
GAGGCGATGGACGCCCTCGACGCCGGGCTCAACGTGATGATCTTCAGCGACAACGTGCCGCTCGCCCAGGAGATCGCGCTGAAGGAGGCGGCGGCGCGGCGCGGTCTGATCGTGATGGGGCCCGACTGCGGCACCGCGGTGATCGGCGGCGCCGGCCTCGGGTTCGCGAACGCGGTGCGCCCGGGGCCGGTCGGCATGGTGGCGGCCTCCGGGACGGGCGCGCAGCAGCTGATGTGCCTGCTGGACGCGGCCGGGGCCGGCGTCAGCCACGTGCTGGGCGTCGGCGGCCGGGACCTGTCGCCGGAGGTGAGCGGCCGGTCGGCGCTGGCGGCGCTGGCGGCGCTGGACGCCGACCCGGCCACCGAGCTGATCGTGCTGGTGTCCAAGCCGCCCGCGCCCCAGGTCGCGGACCTGATCCGGGAGGCGGCACGGCGGCTCGACACGCCGGTCCTCTTCGCGCTGACGATGGCCGGTGAGGACGACATCACGCGGACGGCGGAGAAGGCCCTGAAGGCGCTCGGCCGGGCCGTCCCGCAGTGGCCGCGGTGGCCGGCGTCCAGGCGCCCGGAGCCGGTGGCCGGGCGGGCGGTGCGCGGGCTGTTCGCCGGCGGGACGCTGCGCGACGAGGCCGAGCTGATCGCGCGGGAGGTGCTGGGCTGGGACGCGGAAGCGCGCGGCCACCGGTTCACCGACTTCGGCGACGACGCCTACACGCGGGGCCGCGCCCACCCCATGATCGACCCGGCGCTGCGGCTGGAGGCGCTGCGGGACGAGGCGTCGGGCGCCGAGTGCGGGGCGCTGCTGCTGGACGTGGTGCTCGGGTACGGCGCCGAGCCCGATCCGGCGGCGTCCCTCGCCCCTGCCATCGCCGCCGCGGTGAAGGACCGTCCCGACCTGTCCGTCGTCGTGTCGCTGTGCGGGACGACCGCGGACCCGCAGGACCGCGACCGGCAGGCCGCGGCGCTGCGCGACGCGGGCGCCGACGTGTTCGCCTCCAACGCCCAGGCGACCCGGCACGCCCTGTCGATGGTGGAAGGGACGGCGCCGACGGTGGAGAGGGCGGTCGAATGAACGACGAAAGGCACCGGCTGGGCGGGCTGCTCACCGGGGAGCCCAGGGTGGTCGCCGCCGGGGTGGAGGTCCTCGCCGGGGCGCTCACCGAGCAGGCCGTCCCGGTGGAGGCCGTCGACTGGCGTCCGCCGCCCGCCGGGACCGAGCAGGCGCTCGCGGCCGTGCTCGGCGACCCGCGCCGCGCGGACGCCAACGCCCGCGCGGTGCGGCGCATGGTGACGGCCCGTCCCCACCTCATGGACGTGCGCCCGGCCCGGGAGGTCCTCGGCCTGGAGGCGGGAACGTTCCTGCACGCCGGCCCGCCGCTGGAGTGGGAGCGCGCGTCCGGCCCGATGCGCGGCGCCCTCATCGGCGCGATGCTCCTGGAGGGGCTGGCGGAGACGCCGCCCGACGCGGAGCGCGAGCTGGAGCGCGGGACGGCGGCGTTCGAACCGTGCCACGGCCACGCGACGGTCGGGCCGATGGCGGGCGTCGTCAGCCCGTCCATGTGGATGTGGGTGGTGGAGGACGCCGAGCACGGCGGCAGGTCGTACTGCTCCCTCAACGAGGGGCTGGGGAAGGTCCTGCGGTACGGGGCGTACGGGCCGGAGGTCATCGAGCGGCTGACGTGGATGGGCGAGGCCCTCGGGCCCGCGCTCCAGGCGGCGGTGCGCCGGCACGGCCCGCTCGACCTGATGTCGGTCATCGCGCAGGCGCTGCAGATGGGCGACGAGCTGCACAACCGGAACCGGGCGGCGACGTCGCTGCTGCTGCGCGAGCTGGCGCCCGTCCTGGCCGCCGCCGAGGAGGTGCCGCGCGACCTGGCCGCCGGAACGCTGCGGTTCGCGGCGGGCAACGAGCACTTCTTCCTGAACGCGGGGATGGCGGCGGCGAAGGCGTGCGCGGACGCGGCACGCGACGTCCCCGGCTCCAGCCTCGTCGTGGCGATGGCCCGCAACGGCACCGACTTCGGCATCCAGGTGTCGGGGACGGGCGACCGCTGGTTCACCGCCCCCGCCGGCGTGCCGGACGGCCTCTACCTCGGCGACTACGGCCCCGGCGACGCCAACCCCGACATCGGCGACTCGGCGATCACCGAGACGGCCGGGATGGGCGGGTTCGCGCTCGCCGCCGCGCCCGCGATCGTCCGGTTCGTCGGCGGCGAGGTACCGGACGCCGTGGCCGCCACCCAGCGGATGTACGAGATCACCCTCTCCGAGCATCCGGTGCTGCAGATCCCGCTGCTGTCGTTCCGGGGCACCCCGGCCGGCGTCGACGTCACCCGCGTCGTCCGCACCGGGATCCTGCCCGTCATCGACACCGGCATCGCGGGACGGGAGGCCGGCACCGGCCAGGTCGGCGCGGGCCTGGTCGAGCCGCCGCCGGAGGTGTTCACCGCGGCCCTGCACGCCCTCGCGGAGATCGCGTAGTGATCGCGGCAGCGGGTAACGTCCCCGGCATGAGCGAGTCGATCACCGGGGAGCAGTTCGCCCTGAGCGCCGGGCCGTACCAGGCGATCATCACCGAGTCGGGCGCGAGCCTGCGCGAGCTGACCCACGACGGGCTTCCGCTGGTGCTGTCGCACGGCGCCGACGAGCCCGCGCCGGCGGCGTTCGGGCACCTGCTGATCCCGTGGCCGAACCGCGTCGACCACGGCCGCTACGACTACGGCGGCGCCTCGCACCAGCTCGACATCTCCGAGCCGGCCCGGGACTGCGCGATCCACGGGCTCGTCCGCTGGGCGCCGTGGCGGGCCGCCGAGCACGAGCCGGGCCCTTTCCCGGTGGGGGGACGACCCCCCGCACCCCACGGAACGGCCCGGGTGCGGCTCACGCACCGCCTCCTCGCGACGGCCGGCTACCCGTTCCGCCTCGACCTGGAGGCCGAGTACTCCCTGGACGCGGCGGACGGCCTGCGCGTCCGCATCACCGCCCGCAACTCCGGGGCCGTGACCGCGCCGTACGGGCACGGCTCCCACCCCTACCTCACGGTCGGGGAGCCCATCGACGCCTGCAGGGTCACCCTCGGCGCCGACCGCTACGTCCCGGTGGACGAGCGGATGGTGCCGTCCGGGCCGTCCCTCGACGTCACCGGCGGCAAGTACGACCTGCGCGCGGGCCCGCTCCTGAGCGACCGGGTCATCGACAACGCGTTCACCGACCTGAACCGCGAGGGCGACGGCCGCGTCTGGGTGACGCTGGCCGGCGGCGCCCGCACGGTCCGGCTCTGGGCGGACGAGGCGCACCCCTGGATGATGATCTACACCGCCGACAACGCCCCGTCCCCCCGCGAGGGACTCGGCGTCGAGCCCATGACCTGCCCGCCCAACGCCTTCGCGACCGGCGAGGGCCTGGTCCACCTGGAGCCGGGCGCCGAGTACACCGGCACCTACGGCATCCAGGCCGCCGCCCTGTGAGGGGACGGCCCCCGCACCACCCCCCGGGAACGGCCCGTTTCCTAGCCGCGGGTGGCCGGAACGGGTTTTCCAACGGTGCGGGTTGGGGGATCATGGCGGGGTGAATCTCAGCGTCTCCTCGTTCGACGACCTGTCCGCGCGCATCGCCGCCGTCCGCGACGAACACGGCGAGCGCTTCCCCGGCGGCGCCGACGGCCGGCAGCCGGTGCACACGGTGTACGTGCCGGCCGACCGGTTCTCCCGGTCGACTCCGGCCGACTTCGGCGCCGAGGCCCTGCGGCTGCTGAACACGCACACGCCGGGAGCCGGGTCGTTCGGCGCGGCGTTCGGGCTCGACCCCGAGATCGCCGGGGTCGTCCGCGAGCGGGTCGCGGCGAAGCTGGGCACCGAGCCGGTCGAGGACGTGCGGATCGACTTCGAGGACGGCTACGGCGTGCGCTCCGACGCCGAGGAGGACGCGCACGTCGAGCAGGTCGTCGAGGCCGTCGCCGCCGCTTACCAGGTCAAGGGCCTCCCCCACTACTGGGGCGTGCGGGTCAAGTCGTTCGCCGACGGCGGGCACGACCGCTCGATGCGCACGCTCGACGGGTTCCTCACCGCGCTGCGCGACCGCCTCGGGCGGCTGCCGGGAGGATTCACGATCACGTTCCCGAAGGTGGTCACGGCCGAGCACGTCACGCTGTTCGTCGAGTACCTGGACCGGCTGGAGACCGCGCTCGGCCTGCCGTCCGGCATCCTGCGGTTCGAGGTGCAGGTCGAGACCGCCGGGTCGATCCTGGACGGCGAGGGCCGCACCGGCCTGCGCGCCGTCGCCGGCGCCGCCGGGGGCCGCCTCACCGCCGCGCACTTCGGCGTGTTCGACTACACCGCCGCGCTCGGGCTGCCGCCGCACGAGCAGCGCCTCGACCATCCCGCCTGCGACTTCGCCCGGCACGTCATGCAGGTCTCCTTCGCCGGCACCGGCGTGCGGCTGTCGGACGGCTCCACCAACGTCATCCCCCGCAACGACGGGCCCGACGAGGTCAACGCGGCGTGGGCGACGCACGCCGCGCACGTCAGGCACTCGCTGCGGCACGGCTTCTACCAGGGCTGGGACCTGCACCCGGCGCACCTGCCGAGCCGGTACGCCGCCGTGTACGCCTTCCACCTGGAGGGCGTCGACGACGTCATCGGGCGGGTCCGGGCCTGGCACGAGCAGGCGGCGGGCAACGCGGGCGTCCTGGACGAGCCCGCCACCATCAAGGCGCTCACGTCCCGCCTCCGCCGCGCCGTCGACTGCGGCGCCCTGGACGAGAGCGTCCTGCCCGTCCCCTAGCCCTCCGGCCGCCTGGGGCGGCGGGCCATGGCGGCCAGGTCCTCGGGGGTGTCTATGTCGTCGGGGGCGGCGACGTCGTCGCAAGGGACGTGGGTGACCCGCTCCGGGTTCGCGCGCAGGTAGCCGCGCGCTCCCATGTCGCCCACCGCAGCCTCGGCGGCGCCGGCTAAGTGCGCGGCGCGCAGGAGGACCGGGTTGCGCGGCGCACCCCCGTAGGTCGCGACGGCGATCCCGGCGCCCTCCTCGTAGGCGGCGATCAGCCGTTCCACCGCCGCCGCTGTGACGAGGGGCTGGTCGACGAGCGCCACGACCACGGCGGGGCAGCCGGGCGGCAGCGCGGCCAGACCGGCGCGCAGCGACGAGCCCATGCCGTCCCGCCAGCCCGCGTTGGGGACGACGACGGCGCCGATGACCTCGACCGGCTCCGCCCCGGCCACCACCAGGACCGGGGAGCAGCCCGCGTCGCGCAGCGTCCGCACACCCCGGTCGACCAGGCGTTCACCGTCCAGTTCGAGCGTCGCCTTCGGGCGTCCCAGCCGGCTTCCCTCGCCCGCGGCGAGCAGCAGGCCCGCCGGGGCCCCCGCACCGTGCCCCCCCAACGACCGCACCGTCATCCCGTGAGGGTAGTGCCGTCAGGGCGCGTCGGCGTGGATTCTGCCGGTGGTGTCGGTGAGCGGGCGCCCGGAGCCTCCCCACCGGAGCTGGACGAGCTCGGCCGCGATCGACACCGCGGTCTCCTCCGGCGTGCGGGCGCCGAGGTCGAGGCCGATCGGCGAGCGCAGCCGCCCCAGCTCGGCCTCGGTCATCCCGGCCTCGCGGAGCCGGGCGAGGCGGTCGTCGTGGGTGCGGCGCGAGCCCATCGCGCCGACGTAGCCGGCGTCCGTGCGCAGCGCCACCTCCAGCAGCGGGACGTCGAACTTGGGGTCGTGGGTCAGGACGCAGATCGCCGTCCGCTCGTCGATGGCGGCGGCCGTCTCCTCCAGGAACTTGTGCGGCCACTTCACCACGACCTCGTCCGCCTCCGGGAACCGCTTGGGCGTCGCGAACACGGGCCGCGCGTCGCACACCGTCACGCGGTAGCCGAGGAACTTGCCGACCCGGGCGACGGCGGCGGCGAAGTCGATGGCGCCGAACACCAGCAGGCGGGGCGGCGGGGCGAAGGCGTGCACGAAGACGGCCAGGTCGTCCAGCCGCCGCTCGCCCTCGGCGCCGTAGTGCCGCTGGCCCGTGAGGCCCTGGGCGAGCATGCCGCGCGCGTCGTCGTCCACCGCCGCGTCGAGGCGCGCGGCGCGCGGGGCGTCCGGCGCGAGCGATCCGGCGGCGCGGTCCGCCCAGATGACGCGGCGGGCGCCGATCCGCCCCGGCCCCGCGACGACGGTGGCGACCGCGACGGGTTCGTGCCGGTCGATCGACGCGGCGACCTCGGCGAACTCCGGGAACGTGCCGGGCCCGACCGGCTCCACCAGGACGTCCAGGATCCCGCCGCAGGTCAGGCCGACGGCGAACGCGTCGTCGTCGCTCACCCCGTACCGCTGGACGACGGGCTCGCCGGTCTCCAGCACCGACTGGGCGAGGTCGTAGACGGCGCCCTCGACGCAGCCGCCGGACACGCTCCCGGCCACCTCCCCGCCCGGCGACACGGCCATCGCCGCCCCCGGCGGGCGCGGCGCGCTGCGGAAGGTGTTCACGACGGTCGCGAGCCCGAACGTCTCCCCGGACGCGTACCAGCCGGCGATGTCGCCGAGGACGTCACGCATGTGCGCTCCCCTTCCCGGTGTGACCGGATCCGCGCGGGCGCCGCCCGCCGCCCGCCACGAGGCGGGCCAGCTCCTCCAGCGCCGCGAGGCTGTGCCCCGAGGTGAAGTCGTCGACGTGCGGGAGCGCCGCGGCCATCCCGGCGGTCAGCGGCTCGTAGCCGGGCCGCGCCTTGTGCGGGTTCGCCCACACCACCCGGTGCGCGAGCCGGTGCAGCCGGGCCATCTGCTCGCCGAGCAGCTCCGCGTCGCCGCGCTCCCAGCCGTCCGACGCGATCACCACGATCGAGCCGCGGGCGAGGCCGCGCTGCCCGAACCGGTCGAGGAACTCCTTCAGCTCCTCGCCGAGGCGGGTGCCGCCGCTCCAGTCCGGGATGGCCGCCGACGCCGCCGCCATCGCGGAGTCCGCGTCGCGGTGCCGCAGTTCGCGGGTGAGGCGGGTCAGCCGGGTCCCGGCGCTGAACACCTCGACGTCCCGTCCGCCGGAGCGGGCGGCGGCGTGCGCGAACCGCAGCAGCGCGTCGGCGTACGGGCTCATGGAGCCGCTGACGTCCACGATCAGCACGACGCGGCGCGGCCGGGTGCGGTGCGCGCGGTGCCGCAGCAGGGACGTCTCGCCGCCGCGCCGGAGGGTCTCCCGGACGGTCCTGGCCGGGTCGAGCCGCCCCGCCGGGGCCGGTGCGAACCGCCGGGACCTGCGCCGCTCGGCTCCCGCGTCCAGCACCGCGATCAGCCGGGCGACCTCGGCGCGCTCGGCGGCGCTGAGCCGCGCCACGTCGCGGTCGCGCAGCACCTCGACGGCGCTGGCGGTGGCGGCCTTCAGCTCCCCGGCCCGCTCCTCGCCGGCCTCCGCGCCCGGGTCGGGCAGCGTCATCCGCCGCACGACCACGGGCGGCGGCGGGCGGCGCCCCGGGCGGGCGGTCGCGCCGGAGAAGTAGGCGGCGAAGCAGCGGTCGTAGCGGGACAGGTCGCCGGGGTCGGCGCAGAGCGTCAGGCGTCCCGCCCAGTACACGTCGGACGGGTCGAGGACGTCGAGGTGGTCGAGTGCCGCCAGCATCGCCTGCACCCGCTCCGGGTCGGCGTTGCCGCCCGCCGCGCGCACCGTCCTGGCGAAGCCGACCATCGTCTCGGTGACGTCCCGCTCCACACCGGCTCACCCCCCGTTGAGCAGGGCCTCTAGGCTGCCGCCGAGCACCCGCTGCTGGTCCTCGCGGTACTTCAGGACGGCGCCGAGCGTCACCGCGGCGGTCGCCGGGTCCAGTTCGCGGACGCCGAGCGCGACGAGCGCCTCGGTCCAGTCGAGGGTCTCGGCGACCCCGGGCGGCTTCAGCAGGTCGGTCTCGCGCATCCGCTGCGCGGCGCCGGCGACCTGCCCCGCGAGGCGCCTCGCCGCGCCGGGCAGCCGCCGCCTGATGATCGCGACCTCGCGGTCGAACGACGGATGCTCCAGCCAGTGGTACAGGCAGCGCCGCTTCAGCGCGTCGTGGACCTCGCGGGTCCGGTTGGAGGTGACCACCACGACCGGCGGATGCTCGGCCCGGATCGTGCCCAGCTCGGGGACGGTGATCGTGAAGTCGCTGAGGACTTCGAGCAGGAACGCCTCGAACTCGTCGTCGGCGCGGTCGAGCTCGTCCACCAGCAGCACGCTCGGGGAGGTTTCGAGGGCCTGGAGGAGCGGCCGGGCCAGCAGGAAGCGCCGGTCGTACAGCTCGCCCTCCAGCCGCGCCACGTCGCTGACGCCCGCGGCCTCGGCGGCGCGCAGGTGCAGGAGCTGGCGCGGGAAGTCCCAGTCGTACAGGGCCTGGGACGCGTCGAGCCCCTCGTAGCACTGCAGCCGGATCAGCGGCGCGCCGAGCCCCCGCGCGAGCGTTTTGGCCAGCTCGGTCTTGCCGACGCCGGCCTCGCCCTCCAGGAACAGCGGCCGTCCCATGCGCAGGGCGAGGAAGCACGCCGTCGCGAGCCCCTCGTCGCACAGGTAGGCGTGCCTGTCGAGCAGGCCCGCGAGCTCCGCGGGCGATCCGACCTGGTCCATCGTCACCTGGTCCGCGGTCATCGACGCCGTCTCCCCACGGCTCTCAGGCTACTCAGCCCGCGGCGCAACTCACATGCCCGGCCCTCTTGCGTTTTCGCGGCTCGGCGCCGAGCCCGCCGTTTCCCTGTTCCGCGTCACCCGACGGTGAGCAAGCCGTGCCGTTCGGTCACGGGCCGTGGACATGCCGCCGCTCAGGATGGACGCTGGCCATGGCTCGGCATCGGTCGCCCATCGCACGGAGGGACCACCATGGCCCTGTGGAAGCCAGACCCGGCCTTCTACGCCCGCACCCGCATGCCGGACCGCAGCCACCTGGTCGTCCCCAGGCTGAGGCCGGGCGGAAACGCCTCCTCTGGCTCTCGCCGCCACCCGTGAAAGAGGGGTCGCTCGCCGCGCTCGTGGTGCTCGGCGCGTTCCACGGCGTCAATCCCGCGATGGGCTGGCTGTTCGCCGTGGCCCGCGGCCTCCAGGAGCGCAGCAGGTCCCCGGTCCTGCAGTCGCTCCCGGCGATCGCCGCGGGGCACGCCGCCTCCATCGGCGTCGTCGCGATCGTCGTCGCGCTCACGCAGTCCGTCGTCGCGACGCGGGCGGTCGCGATCGGCGGCGGCGTCGTGCTCGTCGGCTTCGGGCTGTGGCGGCTGCTGTCCCAGCGCCACTTCCGCTGGGCGGGCATGCGGATCTCGCTGTGGCAGCTCGCCGGCTGGTCGTTCCTGATGTCGTCCATACACGGCGCGGGGCTCATGCTGCTGCCGATCCTGACCTCGTCCGGGACGGCCGTGGCGGGCCATGACCACGGGCTGGCGTCGGCCTCGGGCAGCGCCCTGTCCACGGGAGTGTTCGTGACCGCCGTCCACACGCTGTCGATGTTCGCCGTCGCGGGCGTCATCGCGGTCCTCGTCTACGAGACCGTCGGCCTGGCCGCCCTGCGCCGCACCTGGTTCAACCTCGACCACCTTTGGGCCGCCGCCCTGATCGGGGCGGGAACGTTCACCCTGTTCACGTCGCTCTAGCCGTCCCCGAAGCCGAGCCTCCTCGAAACTGATCAGGTGGGGTCGGGGGCTTCGCCTCGGGTGTGGAGGAGGGCCTTCAGCTCGGCCAGTTGGCGGGCGGCCAGGTCCTTCTCGGTGCCGTTGATGCCCATCGCGCCGACCGAGGTGCCGTCGGCCAGGTCGAGGGTGGGCCAGGGTTCGCCGACCGACATGGAGACGTCCACGACCTCGGGCCATTCGAGGCGCCGGGTGCGGAAGGCGTTGACGAGGGTGAGGCCCGCCTCGTCGGCGACGACGCGGCAGCGGGCGAGCATGTGCAGGATCCATGCGATGACGCCGCCGAACGCGACCATGAGGATCCGGTCGAACAGCTTGAACTGGGGCGCCACCACCACGGCGAGCACGATCAGGCCGAGCACGATCACGCCCGCCGTGATGTAGGCGACGAGCCGGGTGGTGCGGGGGCGCCACACGGCCGGCAGTGCCGGAACCTCAGTCAACGATCTTCGCGATGGGGATCTCGAGGATGTCGTGGGCGCCGGCGGCCTTCAGCGCCGGGATGAGCGTGTTGACGCCGCGCTTGGCGACCACGGACTCCACGGCGTTCGACTCGCCGCCCGCCAGGGAGGTGACCGTGGGCGAGGACATCGACGGCATGATGTCGAGGACGTTCTGCAGGTCGGCCTGGGCCACGTTCAGCTTCAGCAGGACGTTGCCGCGCGCGCGGATCGCGCCCTGGAGGAGCAGGGAGATGTCCTCCATCGCCGCACGCTTCTCCGCGTCCTCGTAGGCCTCGCGGTTGGCGACCAGTTCGGTGTAGCTGGTCAGCAGCGTGTCGAGGATGCGCAGGCCGTTCTTGCGCAGGGACGAGCCGGTCTCGGTGAGGTCGACGATCGCGTCCACGATGTCGGGGACCTTCGCCTCCGTCGCACCGTAGGACGGGACGACCGTGGCCTTGACGCCGTGCTTGTCGAGGAACCGCTTGGTCATCGCCGGGAACTCGGTGGAGATCCGGACGCCCTCCGGCAGGTCGGACACCTTCTGCCAGGGCGCGCCGTCCGGCACCGCCATGATCACGCGGACGGGGTTGGACGTCGCCTTGGAGTACTGCAGTTCGCCGAGGCTCTCGACGCCGGCGTCGGTCTCGGTGATCCAGTCGCGGCCGGTGATGCCGAGGTCGAACAGGCCCTGCTCGATGTAGGCCGGGATCTCCTGCGGGCGCAGGACGCGGACCCGGTCGATGCGGGGATCGTCGATGGAGGCGCGGTAGTCGCGTTCCGACGAGCGCAGGACCGTCAGGTCAGCGGCGTCGAACAGCTGCATGGTCGCCTTCTCCAGCGACCCCTTGGGCAGGACGAGTGACAGCACGGAGATGCCTTTCGAAGAGATGAGAGTGAAGGTACCGGGGTGGTTCAGGAGCCCGAATGCTCCAGGCCGTGCCCGGCGTGACCGTGATGCCGCAGACCTCGCAGGGTCAGTGCCGTGTCGAGTGCGGCCACAGTCGCCTCCCATCCCTTGTCCTCGGAGCTGTCGGGCAGCCCGCTGCGTTCCAGTGCCTGCTCAATGGTGTCACATGTGAGGACCCCGTTGCCCACCGGAGTCGCCTCGTCGAGCGCGACGCGGGTCACACCCGCGGTGACCGAGTCGCAGACGTAGTCGAAGTGGGCGGTCGCGCCGCGGATGACCGCGCCGAGGCAGACGACGGCGTCGAAGTCGCGGGCGAGCTGCTGGGCGATCACGGGCAGTTCCAGCGCGCCGGCGACGCGGGCGACGACGGGCTGGTCGATGCCGCACGCCTTGGCCGCCGCGAGCGCGCGCTCCAGGAGCCGGTCGGTGATGCGCCCGTGCCAGCGGGTGCAGACGATGCCGAGCGTGACGCCGGCAGCGTCGACGGTGACGTCCTCGGGGCGTCCTGCGCCGCTCATGAGAGTCCCTCGATCTGGTGTCCGAGACGGTCGCGCTTGACCGTCAGGTAGCGCCGGTTGTGCTCGGTGACGATGACCGGCATCGACTCGCGCCCCCGCACGTCCACGCCGAAGCCGTCCAGGCCCTTGAGCTTGTCCGGGTTGTTGGTGAGCACCCTCACCGAGCGTACGCCGAGGTCACGCAGCATATGCGCGGCGTTGGAGTACTCGCGCGCGTCGGCGGGGAGCCCGAGCTCCAGGTTGGCGTCGACGGTGTCGGACCCGTTGTCCTGGAGCGCGTACGCCTGCAGCTTGGCCAGGAGACCGATGCCGCGTCCCTCGTGCCCGCGCAGGTAGAGGACGATGCCGCGCCCCTCTTCCGCGATGCGCTCCATGGCGGAGTCCAGCTGGGTTCCGCAGTCGCAGCGCTCGGAGTGCAGGACGTCGCCGGTGAGGCACTCCGAATGGGCCCGGACGAGAACGTCCTCGCCGTCGCCGACGTCGCCGAGCACCATCGCGACGTGCTCGCCGCCGTCGATCGCGCTGGAGAACCCCACCGCGCGCCACGTCCCGTACCGGTTGGGAAGGCGGGTCTCGACGACGCGGGTGACCATCGCCTCGGTGCGCCTGCGGTATTCGGCGAGTTGTTCGATGGAGACGAGCTTGAGCCCATGCTCCTTGGCGAAGACCTGGAGTTCGGGGAGCCGCGCCATGGTGCCGTCCTCGTTCACCACTTCGGCGAGGACGCCCGCCGGGCTGAGACCGGCCATCCTGGCGAGGTCGACGGCGGCCTCGGTGTGGCCCCGCCTGCGCAGCACACCGCCCTCGCGGTAGCGCAGCGGGAAGATGTGGCCGGGACGGACGAGGTCGCGCGGCTCCGACGCCGAGTCGCACAGCGTCCGGATCGTCCTGGCCCGGTCGGCGGCGGAGATGCCGGTGCTGACGCCGAGCCGCGCGTCCACGCTGACCGTGTACGCGGTGCGCATGCGCTCGGTGTTCTGCGCGGTCATCAGGGGGATCTGCAGCCGGTCGAGGTCGGTGCCCTCCATCGGGACGCAGATGACGCCGCTGGTGTAGCGGATCGTGAACGTCAGCAGCTCGGGCGTCGCCTTCGCCGCCGCGAAGATGATGTCGCCCTCGTTCTCGCGGTCCTCGTCGTCGACGACCAGGACGGCGCGTCCCGCCGCGATGTCGGCGACCGCCGATTCGATGGAGTCGAAGATCCCCGTCTCGCTGACCCTGTCGTTGCCGCTCATTACGCGGTCACCGCCTTCCGCCTGGGGGTGTACGCGGCCTGGGCCTCCCAGGTCCGCCTGCTGAACCCGACCGTCGCCGTCACCGTCACGCCGGAGCTCTTCATGAGCGGTCACCGAGCATGCGTTCGACGTACTTGGCGACGACGTCCACTTCGAGGTTCACGGGATCGCCCGGCTTCTTGTGGCCGAGCGTGGTGAGGGAGAGGGTCGTGGGGATGAGGGCGATGCTGAACCGGTCGGCGCCTGCCTCCACGACCGTGAGGCTGATGCCGTCCACGGTGATCGAGCCCTTGTCCACCAGGTAGCGGCCCAGTTCGGGGGGCAGGGACACCGTGACGACGTCCCACCGCTCCCCCGGCTCGCGGGAGATGATCTCGCCGACGCCGTCCACGTGGCCCTGGACCAGGTGCCCGCCGAGCCGGTCGGACAGCCGGACGGGGCGTTCCAGGTTCACCTTGGAGCCGGGCTCCAGCGCACCGAGGCCGGACTTGTCCAGGGTCTCCTTGATGACGTCGGCGGTGAAGGCCTCGTCCTTGACGTCCACCACGGTGAGGCAGACGCCGTTGACCGCGATCGACGCGCCGTGCACGGCGTCCTGGGTGACGAGCGCCCCGCGGATCGTGAGCGTGACCGAGTCTCCCTGGGGCTCGATCCCCACGATCTCGCCGAGTTCTTCGACGATGCCGGTGAACATCCCGGGCCTCCTAGATCAGGGCTGATCAGGGCTCCGGGGACGTCCATACATCGGCGTACGCCCCTGGGTCAGGGGCGTACCGCGCGCTGCCTCCCATCCGGACTTTCACCGTCGGTCCCGGAGTTCCACCGGGTCAACCGGCCGATGGCTTCGGCCGGGTCGCGGACTGTCACCGCCGGTTCGGAATTTCACCGACCCCGGAGCACGCGTTTCATGCTTGGCAACCAGTGTGCCACGCGATGCATTCCCGGCCGATGTGACCATCACCACGAAGTGGCCCGTTCCAGAACACATCTCCCAGTTGTTTCAACGTTCAACGATCTTGAGGGAGGGTAGATCACGGGACGCAAGTGACGCATGACGACATTCCCACCCCCAGGAGGCAGTCATGGACGTCGTCGCTCTCATCGCCCGCATCGTCTTCACAGCGATCTTCATCGGCGCCGGTATCGGCCACCTCACCGCCACCGAGGCCATGGCCGGCTACGCGGGCGCCAAGAGGCTCCCGCAGCCGAAGCTCGCCGTCCAGGTCTCGGGCGTGTACATCATCCTGGCGTCGGCCCTGCTCGTCCTCGGCGTCTGGCCCGACCTCGCGGCCCTCGCCCTGGTCCCGTTCCTGCTGGTCACCGCGTTCGTCTTCCACGACTTCTGGAAGCAGGAGTCCCCGGAGGCCCGCCAGCAGGAGCAGCTCCAGTTCCTGAAGGACCTCTCCCTAGCCGGAGGCGCCCTGGCCCTCTTCGCCCTCTACGCCTCGGACCCGCACCCCGGCCTCAACCTCGTGGGCCCCCTCTTCGGGTGACACTCCGCGCCACCCGGGCCATCGCGACCGACCTCGCGGTGGTGAGGCGCAGGCCGGTCGGAGTGGCCGTGACGCGCGTCAGGTCTTCGACGGCGTGGTGGGCCGCGGACAGGGCACCGGGTGGATGGCTCGTACGGACCGCCAGGACGGTGGCGCCGGAGGCGCGGCCGGCGGCTATGCCCGCGGGGGCGTCCTCGATGACGATGCAGGCGGCCGGGTCCACGTCCAGGCGCCGGGCCGCCCGCAGGTAGCCGGACGGGTCCGGTTTTCCTTCCGGGACGTCTTCTGCGGTCACCACCGTGGGAGGGACCGGGATGGCGGCCACCTCGGTGCGCGTCCGCAGCTGTGCCCTGTCCATGGAGGTCACGAAGGCGCAGGGCAGGCCGTTCATGTTGGTGAGGAGGTCGACGGCGCCGGGCAGGGCGGTTATGCCGTCGCTGCGGGTGGCCTCCAGGGCGTCCAGGCGTTCGGTGGCTTCGGCTACCTGGCCGGGTGGGAGGAAGTCGGCCACGCGGTCGGCCGTCCGGCGGCCGTGGGCGTCGGACAGGAACTCGTCCGCGTCGACGCCGTATTCGGCGGCCCATTCGCGGGCCGCCCGTTCGACGAGGGGCGTCGAGTCGACCAGTGTGCCGTCCACGTCGAACAGAACCGCGGCGCAGGGCAGGATCACCAGTCCGCCTTCGCCGTCGCCTCCTCGGCCTGGCCGCGTAGCCTGCGGACGGCCTCGGCGGGGTCGTCGGCTCCGTAGACGGCGCTGCCCGCGACGAACACGTCGGCTCCCGCGTCGGCGCAGCGCTCGATGGTCTCCGCGCTGACCCCGCCGTCGACCTGGAGCCAGATGGGGAGGTCGCGGCCCTTGATGAGCTCGCGCGCGCGGCGGACCTTCGGCAGGACGACGTCCAGGAACTTCTGGCCGCCGAAGCCGGGCTCGACGGTCATGAGCAGGAGCATGTCGATCTCACCGAGAAGGTCTTCGAAACCGTCGACGGGCGTGGCCGGGTTGACGCCCAGCCCTGCGCGCGCGCCCGCGGCGCGGATGGTGCGCAGAGTGCGGATGGGGGCCTTGGCCGCCTCGGCGTGGATGGTGACGCTCTTCGCACCGGCCTCGGCGTATTCAGGGGCCCAGCGGTCCGGGTCCTCGATCATCAGGTGGCAGTCGAGGGGCAGCGCGCTGTGCTTGAGCAGTGCCTGAACCACCGGCAGTCCCAGGGTGAGGTTCGGGACGAAGTGGTTGTCCATGACGTCGACGTGGACCCAGTCGGCGGAGCCGGCGATGCGCGCGACGTCGTCGGCCAGGGTGGCGAAGTCCGCGGACAGGATGCTGGGTGCGATCTGAGGAGCCATGATGCCCAGAGTCTATTGGCGTAGCTCCGACGGCTCGTCACCCGGCCGGGTGAGCGCGGGGGTGGGCCGGGCCGCCAGGCGGAGGCGGACGAAGGCCTCCGGCGCGCCGGCCGTGACCCAGAGGCCGAGCACCGCTTGGACGATGTACGCCTGGACGAGGTCGGTTCCGTCGAAAAGGAGGGCGGGCAGGTAGACGACCGCCGCGCCGGCCAGCGCCACGGGGAGGCGTGCAAGGCGGCGCCAGAGTTCTCCGGCGGCGTCGAACCAGCCGCGGGCCGCCAGCAGGGAGAAGCCGGCCAGGACTCCGGAGAAGCCTCCTGCGAGCCTGGCCGACTCGACCAGGTCGACCGGTTCGGTGTCGCCTCCGGCCGCCCGGATGGCCCTGGCCCAGGCATTCGGCCACCGCCAGTCCTGGATGGGTTGGAACGCGACCCACGCGGCCCCCAGGAGCAGCAAGGGGACCGCCAGGGCGAGCGCCATCTGCACGGCCAGGTGGTGGCGGGTCCACCACGAGACGATGACGGGTTCCAGGAACAGGCCGGCCGCCAGGAGGGCCAGGCCGATTCCCCAGCCGGCCAGGACCTGGCCGATCGAGTGGACGCCCAGAAAGACGCGGGAGAGACCGATCAAGGCGATGATGACGGCCGTTGCCGCCCACAGGGGCCGCCGCCGGGAATGGGCGGCCCAGAAGCCCCAGGCCACCGGCGCGTTCTGGGCATGACCGGACGGCATCCCGAAAGACGAGTGCGGCTGCTCCCCTTCGACCGTGGGGTCCGTCCAGTATGGGCGGGGGTCGTGGAAGAGGAGCTTCAGGAAAGTGTTGACGAAAGCGCTGAACAGCAGGATGACCGTGGCACGTGCTGCCATGCGTGGCGCCACGCACCAGAACACGACCAGGAGCAAGGGAACGTAGAAGGCCGCGCTTCCCAGGAACGACACAACGTCCCAGAAGCCGGTCAGCACGGAACCCCCAGACGCTAGGTGCGGCGCAACAAGGCCAGGAACATCGCGTCCGTCCCGTGGCGATGCGGCCAGAACTGCGCGTAGGGGCCGTTCCCCAGGCCGGTTAGGTCATGCGCGAGGGACGTCAGAACCGAAGGTGCGTCGAGCCGTTCGACGTCGTCGCGCCCGCGCAGGACGTCGTCGACCACCACCCGGGTCTCGGCCATGTGGGGCGAGCAGGTGACGTAGGCGACCACGCCGCCGGGGCGGACGGACTCCAGGGCCGAGCCGAGCAGCCCGCGCTGGAGGGGACCGAGTTCGGCGACCGACTCGGGGCCGCGGCGCCAGCGGGCCTCCGGGCGGCGGCGGAGCGCACCGAGCCCGGTGCAGGGCGCGTCCACCATCACGCGGTCGAAGCATCCGGGGCGCCAGGCGGGCGCCATGCCGTCGGCGGCGACCACTCCGGCGCGGTCATCGACCGCGCGCTGGACGAGCCCGGCGCGATGCGGCGCGATGTCGGCCGCCAGGAGCCGCGCGCCTCGTTCGGTGGCGACGGCCGACAGGAGTCCCGCCTTGCCTCCGGGGCCCGCACACAGGTCGGCCCAATGAGTGTCAGGGCCGTCCAAGGGCGCTTCGGCCAGAGCCAGGGCGACGATCTGGCTGGCCTCGTCCTGGACGGCGGCGCGCCCATCACGGACGGCGGCGATGTTCGCCGGGTCCCCTTCGGGCAGCAGAGCGGCGTAGGGCGAGTACGGCGCGGGCTCTGCGCCCGCGTCGTAAAGCTCCTGGACGGTGGCTCGGCCCGGACGGGCGACCAGGGTGACCCGGGGGCGGGCGTTGTCCGCGGCGAGGAGTTCTTCGATCTCGCCCTTGCCGACGGCGTCCCGCATGGCGGACACGATCCACTTGGGGTGGCTGTGCGCGATCGAGAGTCGGGTGGTCGGGTCGGCGCCGGCGGGAGCCACGATCTCCAGCCAGCCGTCCATGTCGCGGGTGGTGACCTTGCGGAGCACGGCGTTGGCGAACTTGGCCTGCCCCGGGCCGGAGACCGAGCGCGCCAGTTCCACCGCGGTCCCCACCGCGGCGTGCGGCGGGATACGGGTCGCGAGGATCTGGTGGGCGCCGAGGCGGAGGACGTCCAGGAGCGGCGCGTCGATGCGGCGCAGCTCGCGGTCGCTGCACAGCGCGAGCACCGCGTCGTAGGTGCCGCGGCCGCGCAGGGTGCCATAGGTCAGTTCGGTGGCGAGGGCGGCGTCGCGTCCGGTGAGGCCGCGGTCGCGCAGGCGGGCGGGCAGCAGCAGGTTGGCGTAGGCGTCGCGGGTGTCGACCGCGCGGATCACGTCGAACGCGGTGCGCCGGACGAGGTCCTGGGGACGGCCCGTCTTGCGGGGGCCGCCCGGCCTGCGGTTCTGAGTGTGTCGGCGGTTACGGGCGGGCGGCATCAGTGCAGGGCGTCCTTGCTGGTGGAGTCGGCGCCACTGGTGGGTTCGGCGCCGCTGGTGAAGTAGGCGCCGCCGGTGAGGTCGACGCCGCGGATCCAGTCGGCGACGGCCATGCGGCGCTTGCCCTGCGGCTGGACCTCGCCCAGGGCGACGGGATGCGTCGCCGTTCCCGCCAGCACCTCGTTCTTGCCGGGACGCAGCTCCCCGGGTGCCAGTTTCTCCGCGCCGGGCACCGGACGGACCGGCCCCAGCTTGACCCGCATGTCACGGAAGTTCGTCCACGCTCCGGGGGCGGGCGTGCATGCGCGGACGAGACGGTCGATGTGCAGGGCCGGGGTGTTCCAGTCGACGCGACCGTCCTCGGGCGTCAGCTTGGCCGCGTGGGACACGCCCTCCGTGGGCTGGGGCCGCGGCTCCAGAACGCCCTCTTCGATGCCGTTCATCGTGTCCAGCAGGAGGCTTGCTCCGGCGACGGCCAGGCGGCCCAGGAGGTCACCGGTGGTGTCGGCCGCACGGATCGGCTCGGTGAGGACGCCGTAGACCGGGCCGGTGTCCAGGCCCTCCTCGATCTGGAACGTGGCCGCGCCGGTGACGTCGTCGCCGTGCAGGATCGCGCGCTGGACCGGGGCGGCGCCACGCCACGCCGGCAGCAACGAGAAGTGCAGGTTCACCCAGCCGTACGCCGGGATGTCCAAGGCCTCACGGGGCAGGAGCGCCCCGTAGGCCACGACCGGGCAGCAGTCCGGCGCGATCTCGCGGAGCCGGTCGAGGAACTCCGGATCCCGGGCCTTGGCGGGCTTGAGCACCTCGACGCCGGCCTCGGCGGCCAGCGAAGCCACCGGGCTGGCGCTCAGACGGCGCCCACGGCCCGAACGCCCGTCCGGGCGGGTCACTACCGCGGCGACCTCGTGCGAGGACCCCAGAAGCGATTTCAGGGACGGGAGCGCGGTCTCGGGCGTCCCGGCGAAGACGAGTCGCACGGTTACCGCCCCCTCTTGACGGCGTCCCGGCGCTGCGCTGCCGAATGGGCGAGCCGCACCTAGATCGCCTTCCCGAAGGTGCGGTGCGGCGACTCCTTGACGACGGGGGCCGGGTCGCCGAACCACTCGGCCTCCCTGATCGCCTTCATCGCGGCCTTGCGCTGCTCGGGGTCCATCCGGTCGATGAAGATGATCCCGTCCAGGTGGTCGGTCTCGTGCTGGACGCAGCGGGCCAGCATGTGGGTCCCCTCCAGCGTGATCGGCTCCCCGTGCATGTTGAAGCCCTTCGCCACGGCCCGGACGGCGCGTGCGGTGGGGAACGCCAGACCGGGAAGGGACAGGCAGCCCTCGTCGTCGGTCTCCTGCTCGTCCGACAGGTCCAGGGTCGGGTTGACGACGTGGCCCAGCCGATCGTCGACGTAGTAGGTGAACACGCGCAGGCCCACGCCGAGCTGAGGTGCGGCGAGGCCCGCGCCGGGAGCGTCGACCATCGTGTCGGTGAGGTCCTTGACGAGCTGGCGCAGTTCCTTGTCGAAGTCCTTCACCGGCTCCGCGGGAGTACGCAGCACGGGATCGCCGAAAAGGCGGATGGGCTTGACGGCCAACGGGACTCCGTTTCCTGCAAGGTTGCTACGAGTTCCTGCGGTTCGTGGTTCGTGCGCTTCGCGCACCGTGGGGTCTCCGTCCAGTCTATGGAGACGTCCCGTGAACATTCACACGCTGCGGCGTGTTCCCCCGGGCGCTGAGCGCGCCTTGTAGGCGGCCGTCCGAGCGGCCTTGGCGGTCGCCTTGTCGGGATGGTGCGCGCCCAGGGCCTCCAGGACGTCCGCCACACCGGGGTGGTCGGTCCGCCACATGTCGTCGACCATCGACTCCATCTCCGCCCCCGGAGGCGCGTCGATCAGGGCCGCATCGACCGCCTCCCCGGGGTCGGCGGTCTCCATCATCCCGGCGACGGTGTCGACGAACACCCACAGGTACTCCTCGCGGCCCAGCTCATGCCCGGCCGGGTCCCCCATGGCGTTGAGCCAGAGCGCGGCGTAGGGCGAGACCAGCGGATGCTCCTGCGCGGCGCGGACCACGGCGGTGGCCTCGGGGCCGATGCGGTGCAGGACGGCCGCGGCGAGGTTGCGGGCGCCGGGGCCGCCGGTTCGCATGACGTCCAGGAGGTCGGCGGCGGCGTCCTTGGGGTCGTGGCCCGCCAGCCAGCCGTCGATCTCCTCGTCGGCGGCCTCCGGCCGGTACCAGGTGAGGCCAGCGATGAGCTCAGACGCCCTGGCTCCTGCCAGGTCGCCGATGACGGGCGCGACGAACCCGTCCGCGAGCAGCAGCTCCCGGACGGCCCACACGCCCAGCGGAGTCAGCGCCCGCCCCTTGCCGGACGTCTCGATCACGCCCCACTCCTCAAGGGCCGTCAGTTCGAGGAAGAACGCGTCCGACACGAGCGAGGGCATGGTGTCGGCGTCGGTGAGGTCGTAGGCGTCCTCGATGTGGTCGAGCAATGCGCCGACCAGGGCCTCAGGCTCGGCCGGGTCCTCCTGCTCGTACAGGTGGATGAGGACGCCGGTCATCTCGTTCTGGACGAGTTCGACCGCGTCCAGGCCGTCCGCATAGTCGTGACCGGGCACGATCAGGGCGTCGAACAACGGCAGCCACGCACCGAGCAGTGCCGCGTCATCGCTGGATCGGAGTCCGTCCAGGGCGGGGCCGGGGGCGGACTTGCCGTCCTCGGCGGTGATGACCTCCGTCTCCAGGGCGGCCCACCAGAGCCGTTCCAGCTCGCCCGCGTCCTCCATCTGGCCGTGGCGCCGAGGAACCTCCAGCCCCAGCGCGAGGCTCGCGGCCTCCGCGTCGGCCTCGGTGAGGGTGTCGTGCTCGGTGAGGTCGCGTTCGCCCGTCCAGCCGGCCAGGGCGAGCACGTTCTCGGTCAGCGGGGAGCGGCGCACGGCCTTGGCCAGCTCCGCCTCGGGGGCGAGCCGCACGGGCGGGACGACCAGTTCCTCGACCTGCTGCAGGTACCCCTCGGTGCGGGCGTAGCGCTCCTCCTCTGGGAGCGCCTCGAAGTCGCGGATCCACGCCTCGACCGCATCCTGGTCGTCCAGGGAGACCCCGTCGGCCTGCATCAGCCCGCCGATGACCTCTGCGGCCGCGTGCCGCTCCTCGGTGTCGACCTCGGCGACCAGGTCCGTGAACTCGGGACCGGTCCGGTCGATCTCGGCCTTCAGGGCGGCGGCGCCGCTCCCGGTGACGACACCCGTGTCCTCCAGGTACGCGACGATCCGGCGGAGGACGTCCAGGACGGTGGGGACGTCCTCGCGCCCGGCGACCACGGACTCGGGGAACACGCGCAGCAGGAGCTCGCGAAGACCGTCCGGGGTCAGCTCGTCCGGGCCGGTCAGGCCCATCTCCTCCTGTGCCAGTTCGAGCAGGATGCGCGCTCCCGGCTCGTCCAGCGTCTCGCCGCGTTCGTCCGTCCACCGCCGCAGGTCGCCCACGGTGGTCTCTACCCAGTTGTCGGCCACCCGAGAACCCTATTGGTCAGATCAGCTCCAGGGGGTCGATCTGGACTCGTACGGTCTCCGCCGCCTTGCGCGCGCTGCGGACCCCCTGGGCTTCCTTCAGGGCGCGCGCCAGCGCATGCCCTCCGGCCCGGGGCACGCGGATCAGCGCGCGCTCCTTGTCCTGCGCGTCGGCGCCCCCCTGCGGACCGGGCGGCTGCGGGACGGGGACAGGCCCGAGCACCTCCGCGCCATCCGGCAAACGGGTATCGGCCAGAAGCTCCCGGATGGCCGCAGGGGTCGCGGTCAGGGAGGCCATGCGCGCGGCGGGCGGAAAACCCACCTCCCTGCGCTCGGCCAGTTCCCGCTCCGCGTAGGTGACCGGGTCCCACCGGACGAGGGCCTGGACGGCGGGCAGCGACCCTTCGGCGGCCACCACGACCGGCCCCTGCGGACGGACCAGCGCCGCAGCGTTCATCCAGCGCCGCAGCGTCTCCTCCCCGGCACGCAGATCCGGCCGTCCGAGCAGCACCCAGCCGTCCAGCAGGAGGGCGGCCCTGTACCCGCCTTCTGCGGGCGGCTCGGCACCCGGCGTCGACACCACCAGAGCCCGTTCAGGGCCGATCCGTTCGAGAATGGCGTCCCGCCCAGAGGTCCGCACCGGCACGCCGGGGAAGGCCCTGCCCAGTTCCTCCGCGGTGCGCTTGGCGCCGACCACCACGGCACGGAGCTGGACGAAGCCGCACTCGGGGCAATGCCAGTCGCCGGCGATGCGTCCGCACCAGCGGCAGTACGGGGCGGCATGGGACGACGGCAGCGACAGGGGCCCTTCGCACGCCGCGCACCGTGCCGGTGTACGGCAGCGGCCGCACGCGATGCCCGGGACGTATCCGCGCCTTGGGACCTGCACGAGAACGGGCCCGTCCTCCAGTGCCCGCCGGGCCGCGTCGAACGCGACGTTCGGCAGGCGCGCGGTGCGGGCGGCGGCGTCGCGGGCGAGTTGCGCGTCCTCCCCCACGTACCGGACGCGGGGCATCGCCGTACGGACGCGCCCCCGGTCCGCGGCGAGCGTGTGCGCCCAGCCGGACTCCACGAGCTGGGTGGCGTCGGTGGTCCTGGTGAATCCGCCCACCAGCGCCGCGGCGCCCGTCCTGTGGGCGCGCAGGGCCAGCACATCCCGGGGATGCGGATACGGGGCGTGCGGCTCCGCGTGGACGTCGTCACCGTCGTCCCACAGCGCGACGAGCCCGAGGTCGGCGACGGGCGCGAACATGGCGGCGCGCGTGCCGACCACCGCCCGCGCGGTTCCGCGCAGGACGGCCAGCCATCTCCGGTACCGCTCCGCCGGGCCCGGCTCCGCCGTCAGCGCGACATGCAGGCCCTCCCCCAGCTCAGCCTTCAGCGCGGCGTCCACGCGGGCCACGTCGCGGCCGTCCGCCACGACGACCAGTGCGCCGCGTCCGCCCCGCAGCGTCACGGCGACGGCGCGCGCTATGGCCGCCGTCCAGTCGGGCCCCGGGAGCGCCGTCCACACCGCCCGCGGCCCCTTGCCGCCTGCCAGCGCCCTCAGGAACGACGCCCCGGCCGGATAGTCGCTCCACACGCCGGCAGAGGGCGTCTCATCGTCCCCGGAGGGCTCGGCCCCACCGTCGTCAGGCACGGCCACAACATCGTCGGACACGGCCTCGCCGTCGTCGGACACGGCCTCGCCGGGCTCGGCGTCGTCACGGGCGGGCGCGCGTTCCGCCTCGACGCGGGCGTGCCGTGGCGGCACGGCCAGCCGGAGAACGTCCGCGAACGTTCCCGCGTACCGGTCCGCGACCTCCCGCACCAGCGCCGCGATCTCCGGAGTGAGGACGGGTTCGGGTGAGGTGACCCGCTCCAGGTAGAGCAGCTTCCCGTCGTGGTCGCTCTCCGCGACCCGCTCCAGCACGAATCCGTCGACGAGCTGCCCGGCGAAGCGCACCCGCACCCGGCATCCGGGGACGGCCTTGGCGTCCAGCTCGGCGGGGACCAGGTAGTCGAAGGGGCGATCGAGATGCGGAAGGGACATGTCGACCGCGATCCGCGCGACGGGCCGCTCCTCGGCGGGACGGCGCGCCCCCTTCTTCCCGGCCTTCACCGCCTTGCCGGTCTTCCCCGCGGCGGCCGGCTTCCCGGACTTGGGAGACTTCCCGGATTCGCTCGGCTTCTCCGTGGGCGTCTCCGGCAGATCGTCCAGGCCCGGGATCAGGTCCGTCCCCCCGCCGTCCTTCGTCACGCCCCCGTCCTACCAGATCAGCCCGACAGTCGATCGCGCACGCCAGGGATCGCGCACGCTAGGGTTGGTCCGTTCGAACGGGGTGCGCGTCCGCCGGCTCATCGCCCGATGCCTTCCGTGCCCTCACCGTCCGACGAGCCCGTGCAGGCGATGACCACAGCGCATACTCAAGAACGGGCGGACGACTCTGCCCGGCAGGGGCCATCAAGCCGCCGTCCGCGACCTCCGTCCCGGCCGCCCTGGAGAAAGTGGGCGAGCCCGCGCCACCCCGTGGTGGCGGCCACGTTCGCCGCGGCCGTCCTCCACCTGGTGTGGGCGCTGTACCTGGCGACCGAGGGCGGCGACCTGGCCGCGCAGGCCGCCTGGACGGACTTCGCCTGGGAGCACCCGGACGCCGCGTACAGCTTCTTCTGGTACGGCGGGATGCACCCCGCCTCCTACAGCGTCCTGTCGCCGCACCTGATGGCGCTGTTCGGCATACGCACGGTCGCCGTGGTCACCGGCACGGTCTCGGCCGCGCTGACGGCGCACCTTCTGCGGCGGTTCAAGGCGCCCGTGGCGCTGCCCGCCTCCCTCTGGGCCGCGTTCGCGCTGGTGTGCAACGCCGCGTCCGGCCGGACCACGTTCGGCCTGGGGCTCATGTTCGCGCTCATGGCGACGATCGTGGCGTTCACCCCGCGCGGCACACCCGCCCTGCGCGCGGCGGGGATGGCCGGCCTCAGCGTGCTCGCCTCACTCGCCAGCCCGGTCGCGGGGCTCTTCCTCCTGGTGCTGGCCGCGGCGCTGATCGTGACCGGGCGCCGCCGCGCCGGCGTCTGCGTCGCCATCGGCCTGCCCCTCGTGGTGGGCACGACGAGCCTGCTGTTCCCCTTCGACGGCATCCAGCCCATCTCGCTCACCGCCATCGTCCTGCCCGCCATCACCAGCGTGATCGCGATACTGACGTGCGCGCCGAAGAACTGGGCGTTCATCCGGATCGGCGCCGGCGTCTACCTGGCCGGGATCGCCCTGACCTGGCTGATCCCCTCCCCGGTCGGCAGCAACGTCGAACGGCTCTCCCTGCTGTTCGGCGGGATGTTCCTGCTGTCGGCCGTGGCGCGCGCGCAGGGGCGTCTCCGCATCGCCGTCCTGTCCCTGGCGTTCATCGTCACCGCGTCGTGGCAGGTCGTGAAACCCGTGGACGACCTCATCCACACCGAGCCCGCCGACGAGGCCGCCGTGCACGCCAGCGGGCTCATCTCCGAGCTGAAGGACCTCGACGCGGACAAGGGACGCATCGAGGTCGTGCCGCTGCGCTCCCACTGGGAGTCGTCCGGCATGAGCCGCCACTTCGTCCTCGCGCGCGGCTGGAACCGGCAGGTCGACGCCGAACGCCACGAGCTGTTCTACGAGGACGGCGCGCTGACGCCCGACTCCTACCGCGACTGGCTCCACAGGTGGGCGGTGCAGTACGTCGCCCTGCCCGAGCAGGAGGCCGACTGGTCGGCGCAGGAGGAGGCCGCGCTGGTCGAGAAGGGCCAGCCGTACCTGACGGAGGTCTGGCAGGACGAGCACTGGCGCCTGTTCCGCGTCCTGCGCGCGACGCCTCTGGTCGACCGCCCGGCGTCCGTGCACGCGCTCGACTCCGGCAAGCTGGTCGTGGACATGCCGTTTAGGGGGTCTGTCCTGATGCGCGTCCACTGGTCGCCCTGGCTGAGGGTGACGGGCGGGGACGCGTGCCTGACGCGCGCGGGCGACTTCGTCCGGATGACGGCGAAGACGCCCGGCCGCTTCACGATCGACGGCCCCTACGGCCTGCAGCGCGGGAACCAGTGCGAATCCTGACCGGCGCACGCAGGGCACCAACCGACCACGGCACCAACTGACCACGGGGCCTCACCAACGACGAATGAGCCCCGGGGAAGTCCCCGGGGCTCATTCCTCGTTCAGTGCGGCCCGTCGTGACGGGCGGCCGGGTTACAGGCCCGCGGCGGAGGCGAGGTCCTTGGCGCGGTCCGTCGACTCCCAGGAGAAGCCGGGCTCCGTGCGGCCGAAGTGGCCGTACGCGGCGGTCTGCTGGTAGATCGGGCGGAGCAGGTCCAGGTCGCGGACGATCGCGCCCGGACGCAGGTCGAAGACCTCGGAGATGGCCTTCTCGATCTTCTCGGGGGCGACCTTCTCGGTGCCGAACGTCTCCACGAACACGCCGACCGGGTGGGCCTTGCCGATCGCGTAGGCGACCTGGACCTCGGCGCGGTCGGCGAGCTGCGCGGCGACGATGTTCTTGGCGACCCAGCGCATCGCGTACGCGGCGGACCGGTCGACCTTGGACGGGTCCTTGCCGGAGAACGCGCCGCCGCCGTGCCGGGCCATGCCGCCGTAGGTGTCGACGATGATCTTGCGGCCGGTGAGCCCGGCGTCGCCCATCGGGCCGCCGATCTCGAAGCGGCCGGTCGGGTTGACCAGCAGCCGGTAGCCGTCGGTGTCGAGGTCGAACCCGGCGAGCACCGGGTCGACGACGTGCTCCTTGATGTCGGGGGTCAGCAGTTCCTTCAGGTCGATGTCCGGCGCGTGCTGGCTGGACACGACGACGGTGTCGAGGCGGACGCCGCGGTCGCCGTCGTACTCGATGGTGACCTGGGTCTTGCCGTCGGGACGCAGGTAGGGGACGTCCCCGTTCTTGCGGACCGCCGACAGCCGGTGCGCGAGCCGGTGCGCGAGCGTGATCGGCAGCGGCATCAGGTCGGGCGACTCGTTGGTGGCGTAGCCGAACATCAGGCCCTGGTCGCCGGCGCCCTGCCGGTCCAGGTCGTCCGTGCCCTCGCCCTCGCGGTTCTCGTAGGCGTCGTCGACGCCCTGGGCGATGTCGGGCGACTGGGCGCCGATGGACACCGACACGCCGCAGGAGTGGCCGTCGAAGCCCTTCTTGGACGAGTCGTAGCCGATCTCCAGGATCTTCTCCCGGATCACCCCTGGGATGTCCACATAGGTCTGGGTGGTGACCTCACCGGCCACATGCACCTGACCGGTTGTGATCATCGTCTCGACCGCGACCCGGCTGCCCGGGTCGTCCTTGATCATCGAGTCGAGGATCGCGTCGCTGATCTGGTCCGCAATCTTGTCCGGGTGGCCTTCGGTGACGGATTCGGAGGTGAACAGGCGGCGAGGCACGTACGTGAACTCCTTGCAGCGGCTGCTGACTGTCGTCGCAGAACGGATTCTTGTCGACTTCGGCTGGGGAACTGCTCCCCGCCGGGCTTCCCACGGGTCTCAGGGGCGAAGTCTAGCGGGATCGTCGCAGAGCACCACTAGTGCGGGCCTGCGCGGGCACCTCCGGTGGGTCGGGTGGCGATGTCGATCGAGGGCTGGGTCGAGGCTAGGCCAAGGGCTCGGATGGGATTCGGCCGGGGCACGGTCAGTCGGGTGGAAAGGGGGCGAAACGGGCGGCGACGAGGTCCCAGACGATCTCGGCGAGCGCCTCCTTGGCACCGCGCGGCACCTCGGTCTGCGAGCCGTCCGCGCCGAGGATCACGGCGGCGTTGTCGGGGCGCCCGAAGGTCAGGTCCTCGCCGACCTGGTTGACGACGAGGAGGTCGCTGCGCTTGCGGGCGAGCTTGGCGCGGCCGTTGTCAAGGACGTTCTCGGTCTCGGCGGCGAAGCCGACGATCACCTGCCCGGGGTGACGGGTCTCACCCAGTTCGGCCAGGATGTCGGGGTTCTTGACCAGCCGGATCGGCTCCGGTTCGCCGCCCTCGGTCTTCTTGATCTTCGAGCCCTGGTAGCCGGACGGGCGGAAGTCGGCGACGGCGGCGGCCATGACGACCGCGTCGGCGGTGCCCGCGGCCTCCAGGACGGCCCTGCGCATCTCCTCGGCCGACCCGGTGGGCACCGTCCGGGCCCCGGCCGGCTCGGGCAGCGCGACGTTGGCGGAGACCAGGGTGACCCGGGCGCCGCGGGCCACGGCCGTGCGGGCGAGGGCGTAGCCCTGCAGGCCGGACGAGCGGTTCCCGATGAAGCGGACGGGGTCGATGGCCTCCCGGGTGCCCCCGGCGGAGACGACGACGTGCCGTCCGGCGAGGTCGCGGCCCCCGGTACCGCGGGCCAGGACGTGCCGGGCGACCTCGAACAGCTCGGCCGGGTCCGGCAGCCGGCCGGTGCCGGTGTCCTTGCCGGTGAGCCGCCCGGAGGCCGGTTCGACCACCACGACGCCGCGGGCCCGCAGCGTCGCGACGTTCGCCCGCGTCGCCGGGTGCTCCCACATCTCGGTGTGCATCGCGGGCGCGAACACCACCGGGCACCGCGCGGTGAGGAGGGTGTTGGTGAGCAGGTCGTCCGCCAGGCCGTTCGCGGCGCGGGCCAGCAGGTCGGCGGTGGCGGGGGCGACGAACACCAGGTCGGCGGCCTGCCCGAGCCGGACGTGCGGGACCTCGGCGACGCCGTCCCACACCCGGGACGAGACCGGATTGCCGGACAGGGCCGCCCAGGTGGGCTCCCCGACGAAGCGGAGCGCGTCGGCGGTCGGGACGACGGTGACGTCGTGCCCCGACTCGGTGAGCCGCCGGAGCAGCTCGCACGCCTTGTACGCGGCGATTCCGGCGCTCACTCCGAGCACGACGCGCGGCTTGGGGGAGGTCATGTCCGCCACTTTCCCATCCGGTGCCGGACACCCGCGCGCCGGGGTCCGGGGCCGCCCCGGAAGGCGCCTCGGGCGGCCTCGGCCGCCACGGGGCTCTCTCAGCCCTCGATGGGCTCGGCGTTCAGGAGGCCCTCGCGCGTCTCGCGCAGGGCGATCGACAGCGGCTTCTCCTGGACCTGCGTCTCGACGAGCGGGCCGACGTACTCCAGCAGGCCCTCGCCCAGCTGGGCGTAGTAGGCGTTGATCTGCCGTGCGCGCTTGGCCGCGATGCTCACGAGGCCGTACTTGGTGTCGACGACCTCGAGGAGCTCGTCGATCGAAGGATTGGTGATGCCCTC
The DNA here is from genome assembly GCF_004348425.1 of Actinomadura sp. 7K507. Classification (GTDB taxonomy): domain Bacteria; phylum Actinomycetota; class Actinomycetes; order Streptosporangiales; family Streptosporangiaceae; genus Spirillospora. The sequence goes on along the minus strand of NZ_SMKK01000068.1, from coordinate 1,620 downwards.
ATTGCTGGCTGCCACTCGGTGGCCTTCCCCTAGGACTTGTTAACCACGTGCGGGTCTTGTGACCACGTGCGATCATCGCCCGCCGGCCACGGCGGACGTCACGCTAGTGGACAGCCATCAAGGCTAGCAGCTCAACGCACACGTCCTGGACGGACGTGTTGACGAGCGTGACGTCGAACTCCTTCTCGGCGGCGAGTTCGACGCGGGCGGCGTCGAGGCGGCGCCCGATGACCTCGGGGGGCTCGGTGCCGCGGCCGGTCAGACGGCGGACGAGCTCCTCCCAGCTCGGCGGCGCGAGGAACACCAGCCGTGCCTCGGCCATGGAGCGGCGCACCTGCCGGGCGCCCTGCAGGTCGATCTCCAGGAGCACCGGCTCGCCGCGGGCGAGGCGCTCCTCGACGGGCCGCCGCGGGGTTCCGTAGCGGTTGCCCGCGAACTCGGCCCATTCGAGGAGCTCTCCTTCGCCGACGAGCCGGTCGAAACCGGCGTCGTCGACGAAGTAGTACTGCACACCGTGGGTCTCACCCGGCCGGGGGGGCCGGGTGGTCACCGAGACCGACAGCCACACCTGGGGGTGTGATCGCCGGATCTCGGCGACGACCGTGCTCTTGCCGACGCCCGACGGCCCGGACAGGACCGTCAGGCGCCGCGTGAGCGGGTCATGCGGTTCGGAGCCTTCCGGCACTGGGTCGACCATTCTCATCCGGCCTGTCCGCGGAGGCGTGGCCTGCACGGGCCTGCCGGGAATGAGAAGTGCTCGGCCGTCGCGCCGGAGCCGGACGGGATGGTGCCGGATTCGGGTCGCCCCGAGCCGGCCGCGGCGGCCTGGCCGCCGCGCCCGCCCGTGAGTCGCGCGTCAGCGGTTCGCACTTCCGCCGAACTCACGCTCCAGGGATGCGCGCTGGTTGGCGCCGAGGCCCCGCACACGGCGGGACTCGGCGATGCCCAGACGCTCCATGATCTGCTTCGCACGGACCTTGCCCACACCGGGCAGCGATTCCAGAAGGGCCGACACCTTCATCTTTCCGATGACGTCGTCGGACTGACCCTCTTTGAGAACCTCGGCGAGCGAGGTTCCCCCGTGCTTGAGCCGGTTCTTAACCTCGGCCCGCTCCTTGCGCGCCTTGGCAGCCTTCTCCAGGGCTGCGGCGCGCTGTTCGGGGGTTAGGGGCGGAAGAGCCACGCCGGGTCACCTCAGGTTTCCACTCGACGGAGTCGGACGGGTTGGGAAACTAGCGAGTTCACCGCCCATTAGGCAACGTGAAGTGCCGTTTAGCCCGCCACAAATTCACGAAAATCACTCCTTGGAGTGTCCTGAATACAGAGTGTACACAACTGCGGGCCCTCGACCGTGCATCCCGCCGCCTTGCTGGGACTTTCGCATGATCGTGAAAATCCCCCCGTTCCGGCCCCATTTGCGGCACCGGGCACCGCTTTGCGGCTACTGTTCGAACCCTCGCCGGGGCACCGAGCGAGGCGTCCGGCACCCGCCGGCGGGACCGCGCGGCGGGCCTCATGTGAGGTCCCCCACAAACGATCCCGACCGAGTGACGCTCGTCACGCCACGCCGTTCCGCACGTCGCGGCGGGACCGTTACTGCCATCCTCGACAGCACGCCGC
>NZ_SMKK01000067.1 GCF_004348425.1 Actinomadura sp. 7K507 | reverse complement strand
TCCCCGACCCCGCCGCCCCCGTCCGGCTGTGGATCGACCACGCCTTCACCGCCGGACGCCAGACCGTCGTCACCGGCACCCTCGCCGCCGGGACGGTCACCGTCGGCGACGAGCTGCTCCTCATGCCCGCCGGCGAACGCGTCCGCGTCCGCACGATCGGGTGCGCGGGCGAGCCGCGCGAATCGGCCGGGGGCGTCTCGCGGGTCGTGCTGACCCTGCGCGAGGCGGGGCGCGTGGACGGCGGCATGGCCCTCGTCAGCGACGGCGCCTGGACCCACACCACCTCCGTCGACGTGCGGACCCGCTTCGGCGAGGCGTCCGGCCGGCTGGCGCGGCAGATGACCCTGCACATCGGATCGGCCGCGGTCCCGGTGCGGCTGCGTCCCCTCGGCCCCGACACGGCCCGCCTGACCCTCAACACGCGGCTCGCCCTGCACCTCGGCGACACCGGGATCCTGCGCGACCCGGCGCGCCGCTCGATCGCCGGGGTGAGCGTCCTGGACGTCCGGCCGCCGACGCTGGTGCGGCGCGACGCCGGCGCAGCCCGCGCGCGGGAGCTGGCGTCCTGGCCGGACCGGCCGGACGGCACGTTCGTCCTGCGCCGGCACGGCGTGCTCCGCAGGTCGGAGCTGTCGGTCATGGGCTGCGCGGCGCCGCGGGACGCCGTCGCGCTGAACGGCGAGTGGGTCGCCGACCCCGCGCACTGGAACACGCTGTTCGAGCGCCTCACCGACGAGGCGTCCCGGCACGCCGCCGAGAGCCCCCGCGCCCCGGGGATCCCGCTGGAGACCGTCCGGCTGCGGCTCGGCCTCCCGGCCCGGCAGCTCGTCGCGGCCCTGGTCCGCCCGCCGCTGCGCGTCGAGGCCGGACGCGTCTACGGCCCCGCGCCCGCCCCGCGCCCGGCCACCGGAGAGGTTCCCGGACCGGCTGCCGGGCCGGCCGCGGCCGCCGCCCCACCGCCGCCGCCCTGGGCCGCCGCCGTGGAGCGGCTCCGGGCCGAACTCGCCGGCGCGCCGTTCTCGCCACCGGGCGCCGACCGGCTCGCGGAGCTGGGCCTCGCCGGCGACGCCCTCGCCGAGGCCGAGCGCGCGGGCGCCGTCCTGCGGATCGAGGACGACGGCGGCGCCGGCATCGTCCTGCTGCCGGGCGCCGACCGGGAGGCGCTGCGCGTCCTGTCCGCCCTGCCGCAGCCGTTCACGCCCGGCCAGGCCGGCGACGCCCTGTCGACCAGCCGCCGCGTCGCCGTCGCCCTCCTGCGCCACCTGGACGGCCTCGGCCTCACCGAACGCCGCTCCTGACCCGCCGGCATCGGCACGCGGGAAAGGGGCACGGTGGGAAAACAAGTTGAACCGCGCACCCCGGCTCTGGCGTCATAGATCACGGTTCGGATCCCGTCGATCAAGGAGAAGGCATGCCGTACCAGACCATCAAGGGCGGCCGCGTTCCCATCCGGATGTGGACCGACCCGGCCACCGTCGAGGACCAGGCCCTCGACCAGCTCCGCAACGTCTCCGCCCTGCCGTGGGTGGAGGGCCTCGCGGTGATGCCCGACGTCCACTACGGCAAGGGCGCGACCGTCGGCTCGGTCATCGCGATGAAGGACGCGGTGTCCCCGGCGGCCGTCGGCGTCGACATCGGCTGCGGGATGACCGCCGCGAAGTCGTCGCTCACCGTCGAGGACATGCCCGACGACCTGTCCGTCCTGCGCGGCCGCCTGGAGAAGGCGATCCCCGTCGGCCGCGGCTCGCACCGCCAGGCCGTGGACCCGGACGGGCTCCCGAACCTGAAGGAGCGCGGCTGGTACGACTTCTGGAAGGGGTTCGACGAGCTGCACCCGGCGGTGCGGTCCCGCCACGGCCGCGCCCGCACGCAGATGGGCACGCTCGGCGGCGGCAACCACTTCCTGGAGCTGTGCGCGGACGACGACGGCGCCATCTGGCTCGTCCTGCACTCGGGGTCCCGCAACATCGGCAACGAGCTGGCCGAGCAGCACATCGAGGCCGCCCGCAAACTCCCGCACAACCAGGACCTGCCGGACAACGACCTCGCCGTGTTCCTCACCGGCACCGTGAAGATGGACGCCTACCGCCACGACCTGTTCTGGGCGCAGGAGTACGCGCGCCGCAACCGCGCCGTCATGATGGCGCTCGCGCAGAACGTCGTGACCAAGCGGTTCGGCGAGAAGCGCTGCCGCTGGAACCAGAGCATCTCCTGCCACCACAACTACGTGGCGGAGGAGGAGTACGGCGGCACCGAGCTCCTCGTCACCCGCAAGGGCGCGATCCGCGCGGGCGCCGGCGACCTCGGCATCATCCCGGGGTCGATGGCGACCGGCACCTACATCGTGCGCGGCCTCGGCAACGAGACCGCCTACAACTCCGCCTCGCACGGCGCGGGCCGCAGGATGAGCCGCAACAAGGCCCGCAAGAACTTCACCGTGGACGACCTCGTCGCGCAGACGCAGGGCGTCGAGTGCCGCAAGGACAGCGGCGTCATCGACGAGATCCCCGGCGCCTACAAGGACCTGGAGACGGTGATCGAGGCCCAGTCCGACCTGGTCGAGGTCGTCGCCCACCTTCGCCAGCTCATCTGCGTGAAGGGCTGAACCCGTTCTGGGCCGACCGCCGTCCGGCGGTCAGCCCAGAACGCGGTCGATGAAGGCGGTGACGTCGGCGAGGACCTCTTCGCGGTTCGTCTCGTTGAAGACCTCGTGGCGGGCCCCGGGGTAGAACCGCTCGGTGAAGTCGCCGCCGCGGATCGCCTCGACGCCGACGCGGGTGTCCGCCGGCGTCACGAGCCGGTCGTCCTCGCCGTGCACGTAGAAGGTCGGGAGGGCGCCCAGGGAGCCGTGGTCGGTGACGCGCCTCATCGCGGTGTCGAGGGCCTGCACGGTGGCCTTCTTGAACGGGCCGTGCCAGATGAGCGGGTCCTCGGTGTAGGCCTTGCCGACGGCCGGGTCGCGCGACAGCGTGGACGTGTCGATCGGCTCGTCCGGCATCTCGTCCAGCGGGAGCAGGTCCGCCACGACCTGCCAGCGGCCCAGCACCGGCCCGGACAGCACCAGCGCGGCGAGCGGACCGCCGTGCAGCTGGGCGTACCGGGACGCGAGGAGCCCGCCCATGGAGTGGCCGATCATGACGACGGGCAGGCCGGGATGGTCGCCGCGCGCCGACTCCACGACCGTGTGCAGGTCGGCCACGACGTCCTCGTAGTCCTCGATCAGCACGCGGTCGCCCGCCGAGCGGCCGTGCCCCATGTGGTCGGGGCCGCAGACGACGGCGCCGTGCCGGACGAGGACGCCGGCGACATGGTCGTAGCGGCCGAGATGCTCGCCGTAGCCGTGCACGAGGACGGCGACGTAGCGCGGCTCGCCGTCCGCCCAGATGCGGGCGGTGATCGCGCCCCGCGTCCCCGCGAACTCCCACTCCCGCGACGTGGTCACTCCGGCCTCCTCCATGGTCGACGGAACGTAACCGTCTCTCGCGAGGCGACGGATCGTCAACCACCGGAATAGGCTGGTGTGTCCGACCGCAATAGGAAGGGGCGCCAGTGCTGGTCGATACCTTCGGCCGTACCGCAACGGATCTGCGGGTCTCCCTCACCGACCGCTGCAATCTCCGATGCTCCTACTGCATGCCGGCGGAGGGCCTGGACTGGCTGCCCAAGCCCGAGCTGCTCACCGACGACGAGGTCACGCGGCTGGTGAGCCTGGCCGTCCGTGACCTGGGAGTCACCGAGGTCCGCTACACCGGCGGCGAGCCGCTGCTGCGGCGCGGCCTTCCCGGCATCGTGGGGCGGACGACCGGGCAGGCGCCGCGCCCGCAGGTCTCGCTGACCACCAACGGCATCGGGCTGGACCGGCTGGCCGCGCCGCTGGCCGAGGCCGGGCTCGACCGGGTCAACGTCTCCCTCGACACCCTCGACCGCGGCACCTTCGAGCGGCTCGCGCACCGCGACCGCCTGGACGACGTGCTGAAGGGCCTGGCCGCGGCGCAGGCGGCCGGCCTCGAACCGGTCAAGGTCAACGCGGTGCTGATGCGCGGCGTCAACGACCACGAGGCCGTCCCGCTGCTGCGGTACTGCCTCGACCACGGCTACCGGCTGCGGTTCATCGAGCAGATGCCGCTGGACGCCCAGCACGGCTGGACCCGCGAGAACATGGTCACCGCCGACGAGATCCTGGAGCGGCTGTCGGCGAAGTTCGACCTGGCCCCGGACGAGGAGCACGACCGCGGCAGCGCGCCCGCCGAGTCGTTCGCGATCGGCGGCGGCCCGGAGACCGTCGGCGTCATCGGCTCGGTGACCCGGCCGTTCTGCGGCGCGTGCGACCGGGTGCGGCTCACCGCCGACGGGCAGGTCCGCAACTGCCTGTTCGCCACCGAGGAGTCCAACCTGCGCGACGCGATGCGCGACGGCGCCACCGACGGCGAACTGGCCGACCGCTGGCGCAAGGCGGTGTGGGCCAAACGCGCCGGGCACGGCATCGACGACCCGTCCTTCCTGCAGCCCGCGCGGCCCATGTCGGCGATCGGCGGCTGATGACCGGGGCGGCCGGGCCGTTCGACGCGGTCCTGCTGGCGGGCGGGCGAGCCCGCCGGTTCGGCGCGGACAAGCCCGCCGCGCCCGTGGGCGGCCGCGCGCTGATCGAGTGGGCGGCCGCCGCCGCGTCGGGGGCGGCCCGGCTGATCGTGGTGGGGCCGCCGCGCGACGTCCTGCCGGGGGCCGTGCTCGTCCGGGAGGACCCGCCCGGCGCCGGGCCGGTGCCCGCGCTGCGCGCCGGGCTGGCGCGGGTGCGCTCGCCGCGGCTGGCGCTGCTGGCCGCCGACCTGCCGTTCCTGCGTCCCGCCCACATCGACCGGCTGCTGGAGGAGATGGGGGAGCGGCCCGGGTCCGTGCTGGTGGACGAGGACGGCCGCGAGCAGTGGCTGGCCGGCTGCTGGCACGCCGCAACGCTGCGGACGGCACTGGACGGCTACCGCGGCGCGTCGCTGCGCGGGCTCCTCGGCCCGCTCGGCCCCGCCACGGTCGCGTTGCCGGCGGGTACCCGCCCGGCCTGGTACGACTGCGATACCCCGGAGGCGCTGGCCGCCGCCGAACGCCTGCTTTGATCGTGCGAAAGTGGGGAGGTTCGCCGAGACCATGCGTGAAGGGGGACCCATGTCCGTACTCGAGGACTGGATGAACGCGGCCTGTCACGAACTGGGCCTCGAACGCTGCGAGATCGACCGCGACCTGGTGCTCGACCTCGCCCGCGACGTCGCGCACGGGGTCGCGCGGCCGGGCGCGCCGCTGACGGCGTACCTGCTCGGTCTCGCGGTCGGCCGGGGCGCGCCCGCGCGGGACGCCGCCGCCCGGCTGACCGAGATGGCCGAGGGCTGGGACGCCGAGGCCGGGAAGCCGTCCGAGGTGCCGGGCCCGGCGGGCGAACCCGTCCTCGGCGACGCCTGACTCCCGGCGGCTAACCGTCGCCGGGCTCCACGTCGGCGAGGGGCACCACGTCCTTCAGGAAGTCGCGGCGGGACAGGAACGCCGACAGGCTCTCGCGGTGCTCGTCGCAGGCGAGCCAGATCTTCCGCCGGTCCGGGGTGTGGATCTTCGGGTTGTTCCACCGCAGCGCCCACACGGCGCCGGCGCGGCAGTCCCTGGCCGAGCACTGCGGTTCTTCGGGGCCGGTTCCCGGAGCGGAGTCGGTCATCGGCCAACTGTGGCACAGCGGGCCGGACGGGACGCGCCCGGCCCGGGTTTCACACGGTGATCCCCGGATAGGACCGGGCAGTGCGCAGCGAGGCCGCGGACCCGGAGCGGGAGTGGGACAAGAAGCGGCGCTGGCAGGCGCTTTCGGTCTGCCTCGTCGCGGCGTTCATGACCCTGCTGGACGTCAGCATCGTCAACGTGGCGCTGCCGTCGATCCGCGCGGGGCTGGACGCGTCCGACGCCGGGCTGCAGTGGGTCCTGTCCGGGTACGCGCTGGCGTTCGGGCTCGTCCTGGTGCCGGCGGGGCGGCTCGGCGACGCGCGCAGCCGCCGCGCCGTCTTCATGTCGGGGCTCGCCTTGTTCACGGTGGCGAGCGCGCTGGCCGGGATCGCCCCGACCGTCCTGTTCCTCGTCCTGGCCCGGCTCGTGCAGGGCGTCGCGGGCGGCATCCTCAACCCGCAGGTCGCGGGACTCATCCAGCAGCTGTTCCGCGGCGCCGACCGGGGACGGGCGTTCGGCGCCCTCGGCTCCGTCATCGGGGTCGCCACGGCCGTCGGCCCGCTGCTCGGCGGCGCCCTGATCGCCCTCGCGGGGCCCGACGAGGGCTGGCGCTGGGTGTTCTACGTCAACGTCCCGGTCGGGGTGGTGGCGCTGGTACTGGCGTGGCGGCTGCTTCCCGCCCCCGTCTACGGGGAGCGCCAGGGCCTCGACCCGCTCGGGGTCGTGCTGCTGGGCGCGGGTCTCGTGTGCGTGCTGCTGCCGCTCGTCCAGGAGCAGCAGTGGCGCGGCGGCCTGAAGTGGCTGCTGGTCCTCGCGGGTGTAGCGCTGATCGCGGCGTTCGCCGCGTGGGAGCGCCGGGCCCGGACGCCGATGGTCGACCTCGCGCTGTTCCGGCTCCGCTCCTACGCGCTGGGCTCGACGATCGCGCTCCTGTACTTCGCGGGGTTCACCGCGGTCTTCTTCATCTTCGTCCTCTACCTGCAGAACGGCCTGGGCTACAGCGCGCTCGGCGCGGGACTCGCGATCACCCCGTTCGCGGTCGGGTCGGGCGCCGCGTCCGCCGCCGGGGGCCGGCTCGTCGCGCGGTACGGCCGCCCGCTCGTCGCCGCCGGGCTCGGATTGGTGCTGGCGGGCCTCGGCGCGGCCTGGGTGGCGGTCGAACTGCACCCGGGGAGCGGCGTGGCGTGGGTGACCGCGGCGCCGCTGCTGGTCGCGGGAATCGGCAGCGGCCTCGTCATCGCGCCCAACCAGACGATCACGCTGTCGGAGGTTCCCCACACCGAGGGCGGCAGCGCGGCGGGCGTGCTGCAGACCGGCCAGCGCGTCGGCACCGCGATGGGCATCGCCGCCGTCGGGTCGGTGTTCTTCGCCACCCTGTCCCGGACGGCCGGGGACTGGGCGGCCGCGTTCCGGTACGGGCTGGTCGTCATCATGGTGCTCGTCCTGGCGGCGCTGGCGGCGGCCGTCGCCGACGTGGTGACCGGCCGCCGCTCCGGCTAGGCCCGGCGGCGCAGGGCGAGCGCGGTCAGGGCGAGGGCGGCGGCGGTGCCCGCGGCGGCGCCGGCGAGGATCCGGTTCTGCCGCCTGATCCGCGCCGGGATCTCCGCGTACGGCATCGTCGAGAACGACACCAGCTCGTAGCGGGAGACGTAGCGTCCCGCCAGCCGCCGCTCCAGCGCGTGCGTCGCCGCCTGCTTCGCCCGGTACACCGGCGACGACACCCGGTCGCGCATCTCGATGAAGTTGTCCAGGGCCATCCCGGCGATCGCGTCGGTGTTGGCCTTGCGGCGCTCCTGGTACAGCGACAGCGCCCCGGCCCAGTCGCCGCCGGTCTCGGTCAGGCAGCGGTCGATCTCGATGCAGTCCTCGAACGCGCAGTTGGCGCCCTGCCCGAAGAACGGGACGATCGCGTGCGCGGCGTCCCCCAGCAGCGCCACGATCGCGCCGCCGCCCCCGTCCGCGTGCCGGGTCCACGGCCAGCACCGGACGGTCACCAGCGACCCGACCGGATTGTGCTCGTAGTCGTCGGCGAGGTCCGGCATCAGGCCGGCGACGTCGGGGTAGTGGCGCTCGAAGTAGGCGGTGACCTCCTCCGGCGTGCCGAGCGCGTCGAAGTCGCCCTTCGGCCAGAACAGCGTGCAGGTGAACGACCGGTCGAGGTTGGGCAGCGCGATCATCATCGAGGTGCCGCGCGGCCAGATGTGCAGCGCGTCCGGGTCCAGCGCGAACTCGCCGTCCTTCGGCGGGACGGTCAGCTCCTTGTAGCCGTGCTCCAGGAAGTCGGCGTCCTCGCCCAGCCCCAGGGAGCGGCGGACCGCGCTGTAGGCGCCGTCTCCGGCCAGGACGACGTCCGCGGGCTCGTCGTCGGAGTCCTCCAGGAGCACCGTCCCGGCCGCGGTGTCCACGCCCGTGACGCGCTGGGAGAAGCGGAGCGTGACGCCGGGCGTGGCGCCGGCGGTGTCGAGGAGCGAGCGGTTCAGCTCGGCCCGGCCGATGGAGTTGATGGCGCGCTCGCCGTCCGCGCTGTACGGCTGGAAGTTCTGCCCGCCCGACACCGGGTGCACCATCCGCCCGTGCATCGGCAGGGCCTGCTCGAGCGACCGGTCGCGCAGGCCCACCTGCTCCAGTGCGGCCAGGCCCCGCGCCGAGATCGCCAGGTTGATCGAGCGTCCACGCTCGGCGCCCGAGACGCGCGGGTCGGGCCGCCGCTCGTACACGGTCACGGGGATGCCCCTGCGGCCCAGCAGCACCGCCAGCAGGCAGCCCGCCAGGCCCGCGCCGACGATCGCGACCCGTTCCCCTCCTGCTTGTGGGGCGTCCTCCCGCGCGGCGCCGTCACCCGTCATGGACGGGCACTTCCTCCGCGCTCGCCGCCTCGGTCTGCGAGCGGACCTCCCACAGGTCGGGGAACGAGGGGGTGAACAGCGTGCGGCGCAGGTAGTCCGCGCCGGCCGACCCGCCCGTGCCGATCTTGGCGCCGATCGTCCGCTCGACCATCTTCAGGTGCCGGTACCGCCACTCCTGAACGCCCTCGTCCACGTCGACGAGCGCCTCGCACACCTCGGCGGCGGGCCCGGACTCGTCGGCGTAGGCGGCGAGGAGCGCCTTCTGCACGCCGGGGTCGGCCTCCCAGGGGCGGGCGGTGTCCCGCTCGAGCGCCTCGCGCGGGATCGGGTAGCCCTTGCCGTCCAGGTACCGCAGCAGGGAGTCGAAGACGGACGGGCGGGACACGGCGGCCTGGAGCCGCTCGTCGTCGCGCAGGTCCGAGGCCGGGAAGCCGCGCCGCCCGAGGACGGCCTCGATCTCGCGGAACTGCTCGCTCTGGAATCCGCTGGAGCTTCCGAGGACGTCCCGGAACGCGGCGAACTGCCTGGGCGTCATCGTCTCCAGCACGTCCAGCTGCCCGACCACCGTCTTGAGGATCTTGGCGATCCGGCGCGCGGTGTGCAGCGCCCCCGCGCTGCCGCCCTCCTCCAGCCTGCGCTGCAGCAGCTCGGCCTCGTGCAGGATCTGCTTGAACCACAGCTCGTAGACCTGGTGGATGATCACGAAGAGCAGCTCGTCGTGGGCCCGTGTCCTCGGCTCCTGGCAGGCCAGGAGCTCGTCGAGCTTCAGGTACCCGCCGTACGTCGTCGTCGGCGAATCCGCCATCACGCCTCCTTGCGACACAACGGATGTGCCCGCAGCATAAGGGATCGTTCCGCAGGTGAAGTGCGGCGGCCGCCCGGGGCCGCCGGTGCTCAGTCCAGGTCGCCGGCGGACACGCGGACGGCGCGCAGGGCCGTGGTGATCCCGGCGGCCTCGGCGGCGGGGACGTCGGCGAGGCCGAAGCCCGCCTCGTTGAGGGCGCGGGTGGCCTCCTCGGCCAGGTCCCGCCCGGCGGGGGTGATGCGGGCCAGGACGACGCGGCGGTCGTCGGGGGAGGGGCCGCGGCCGACGAGGCCGCGCTGCTCCAGGCGGCCGATCACGTTGGTGACCGAGGCCGGGTGGACCATGAGGCGGGTGCCCATCTTGCCCATCGGGAGCGTCCCCGTGCGGGTGAAGGCGAGCAGGCGCAGCGCCTCGTAGGCGGCGAACGTCAGGGCGTACGGTTTGAGGACGGCCTCGATCCGGCTCAGCAGGAGCTGCTGTGCCCGCATCACCGAGGTCACGGCCGCCATGTGGTCGGCGTGCTCGGGCCAGCGCAGGCTCCACTGGCGGTGGGCCTCGGAGATCGGATCGGGGGTCTGGGGCACCGCCCCACCGTATGTGGTCTTGACCGGGTCGCGCACGGAAACTATTTTAACTTCCAAATATTGGATGTCCAAGGTTTGGGGTGGAGACGGTGACGGGGGAACTGCACACGCCGGTGCATCCGGTGCGCTTCGTGACCGCGGCGGCGCTGTTCGACGGCCATGACGCGGCGATCAACATCATGCGCCGCATCCTGCAGTCCCAGGGCGCCGAGGTGGTGCATCTCGGACACGACCGCTCGGTCCGCGAGGTCGTCGACGCCGTCCTGGAGGAGGACGCGCAGGGCGTGGCGATCAGCTCCTACCAGGGCGGCCACGTCGAGTACTTCGAGTACCTCTCGCGCAGCCTCAAGGAGGCCGGCGCCGAGCACGTGAAGGTGTTCGGCGGGGGCGGCGGCGTGATCGTCCACCAGGAGATCGCGCGGCTGTCCGGATCCGGCGTGCGGATCTTCTCCCCCGAGGACGGGCACCGGCTCGGCCTGCCCGGGATGATCAACGAGCTGGTGCGCGACTGCGACACCGACCTCGCCGCCGAGCCCGTCCCGGTGGAGGCGGTCCTGTCGGGGGAGAGGCGCGCCCTCGCCCGCACCCTCACCTGCCTGCAGGCCGGGAAGCTCTCCGGCGACGACCGGGCCGTGCTCGCCGAGGCGGCGGCCGGGCGGAACGTCCCCGTCCTGGGGATCACCGGGACGGGCGGTTCCGGGAAGTCCTCGCTCACCGACGAGCTCGTGCGGCGGTTCCGCGTCGACCAGCGGGACGGGCTCCGCGTCGCGGTGCTGGCCGTCGACCCCACCCGGCGGCGCGGCGGCGGCGCGCTGCTCGGCGACCGGATCAGGATGAACGCCCTCGACGGCGACCGCGTGTTCTTCCGCTCGCTGGCGACGCGGGGCGCGCGCGAGCTGCCCGACGGCATCGAGGAGATGATCACCGCGTGCCGGGCCGCCGGGTACGACCTGGTGATCCTGGAGACGCCCGGCATCGGGCAGGGCGACGCCGCGATCGTGCCGCTGGCCGACGTCTCGCTGTACGTGATGACGCCCGAGTTCGGCGCCGCGTCCCAGCTGGAGAAGATCGACATGCTCGACTTCGCGGACGTGGTGGCGATCAACAAGTTCGAGCGCCGCGGCGGGGCGGACGCGCTGCGGGACGTGTCGCGGCAGCTCGTCCGCAACCGCGAGGCGTTCGGGCAGCGGCCCGAGGACATGCCCGTGTTCGGCACCAGCGCCGCCACCTTCGACGACGACGGCGTCACCGCCCTCTACCAGCACCTCGGCGGGCTGCTCGGCGAGCACGGGCTGGAGCTGGCGGACGGGGCCCTGCCCGAGATCACCACGAAGGTCTCCACGGGCGCGGCGACCGTCATCCCGCCGGGCCGGGTCCGGTACCTGTCCGGCATCGCCGAGACCGTGCGCGGCTACCACGCCGGCACCGCCGCGCAGATGGAGGCCGTCCGGCGCGTGCAGCGCCTGGACGAGGTGCGCGCCGAGCTGGCCGACGCGTCCGAGGTCGAAGGGCTGCTGGAGAAGGCGCGCCGCGACGTGGCCCCGGAGAACGCCGAGCTGATCGAGGGGTGGCCGGCGGTCGCGGAGTCGTACTCGGGCGACGAGCAGGTCGTCCGCATCCGGGACCGGGAGCTCCACACCAAGCTGACGCGGGAGTCGCTGTCGGGCAGCCGGATCCCCCGGGTCGCGCTGCCGCGCTACGCCGACCACGGCGAGCTGCTGAGGTTCCTGAGGAACGAGAACCTGCCGGGGCGGTTCCCGTTCACCGGCGGGGTGTTCCCGTTCAAGCGCGACAACGAGGACCCCGCGCGCATGTTCGCGGGGGAGGGCGACCCGTTCCGCACCAACCGGCGCTTCAAGCTGCTGTCGGAGGGGCAGCCCGCGACCCGCCTGTCCACGGCGTTCGACTCAGTCACCCTCTACGGGCGTGACCCGGACGAGCGTCCCGACGTCTACGGCAAGGTCGGCACGTCCGGCGTGTCGATCGCCACGCTGGACGACATGAAGGCGCTCTACGACGGGTTCGACCTGTCGTCGCCCACGACGTCGGTGTCGATGACCATCAACGGCCCCGCGCCCACGATCCTGGCGTTCTTCCTCAACACCGCCATCGACCAGGGGCTGGACGCCTTCTACGAGGAACACGGACGCGAGCCGTCGAAGGAGGAGGCCGCGCGGATCCGCGCGCGTGTGCTGTCCAGCGTGCGCGGCACCGTGCAGGCCGACATCCTCAAGGAGGACCAGGGGCAGAACACCTGCATCTTCTCCACCGAGTTCTCGCTGCGGATGATGGGCGACATCCAGGAGTGGTTCATCGCCAACGAGGTCCGCAACTTCTACTCGGTGTCCATCTCCGGCTACCACATCGCCGAGGCCGGGGCGAACCCCATCAGCCAGCTCGCCTTCACGCTCGCCAACGGGTTCACCTATGTCGAGTCGTACCTGGCGCGCGGCATGGACGTCGACGACTTCGCGCCCAACCTGTCGTTCTTCTTCTCCAACGGCATGGACCCCGAGTACAGCGTCCTCGGACGCGTCGCCCGCCGCATCTGGGCCGTGGCGATGCGCGACCGGTACGGCGCCAACGAGCGCAGCCAGAAGCTCAAGTACCACGTGCAGACGTCCGGGCGGTCCCTGCACGCGCAGGAGATGGACTTCAACGACATCCGCACGACGCTTCAGGCCCTCATCGCCATCTACGACAACTGCAACAGCCTCCACACCAACGCCTACGACGAGGCCGTCACCACGCCGACGGCGGAGTCGGTGCGGCGGGCGCTGGCGATCCAGCTCATCATCAACCGCGAGTGGGGCCTGGCCATGAACGAGAACCCGCTGCAGGGGTCGTTCATCATCGACGACCTCACCGACCTGGTCGAGGAGGCGGTGCTGGCGGAGTTCGACCGCATCAGCGAGCGCGGCGGCGTCCTCGGCGCGATGGAGACCGGCTACCAGCGCGGCCGCATCCAGGACGAGTCGATGCTGTACGAGCAGCGCAAGCACGACGGCTCCCTGCCGATCATCGGAGTCAACACGTTCCGCGCCCCCGGCGCCGACGACGGGACGCCGGAGACGATCGAGCTGGCCCGCGCCACCGAGGAGGAGAAGCGGTCCCAGCTCGACCGGGTCCACGGCTACCAGGACGCGCACCGCGACCAGGCGCGGGAGGCACTCGGCGCGCTCCGGGAGGCGGCGCGGTCGGGGGAGAACGTGTTCGCGGTGCTGATGGACGCGGCGCGCGTGTGCAGCCTGCAGCAGATCACCGACGCGTTCTTCGAGGTCGGCGGGCAGTACCGCCGCAACGTGTGAGGCCCCTGATGAGCCCTCTCGACGACACCGGCGCCCCGGTCCCCGTCCCCGACCGGGTGCGGCGGGTCGTGTCGATCGTCCCGTCCCTGACCGAGAGCGTCGCCGTCACCGCGCCGGGCCTGCTGGCGGGGGCCACGGACTGGTGCACCCACCCGGCCGGCCTGGACGTCCCGCGCGTCAGGGGGACCAAGAACCCCGACCTGGAGCGGATCGCGGAGCTGCGGCCCGACGTCGTCCTCGGCAACACCGAGGAGAACCGTCCCGCCGACGTCGACGCGATGCGCGCCGCCGGGATCCCGGTGTGGATGACGGAGATCCGCACCGTGGACGTGGCCCTCGCCTCACTGCGGCGCATGCTCACCGAGGCGTGCCGGGTTCCCGTGCCGGGCTGGCTGGACGAGGCGTCCCGCGTCTGGTCGGGCGTCACTCCGGGCGCTCCCCGCACTGCCGTCATCCCGATCTGGCGGCGGCCGTGGATGGTCGTCGGCCGCGACACCTTCACCGGCGACGTCCTGTCCCGCCTGGGCGTGTCCAACCTCTACGGCGGCCACCCCGACCGGTACCCGAAGATCCCGCTGGACGAGCTGAACCAGGCCGGCGCCGGCCTGGTCGTCCTGCCGGACGAGCCCTACCGGTTCACCGAGGACGACGGCCCCGAGTCGTTCCCCGGCATCGACGTCGCGCTCGTCGACGGACGGTACCTCACCTGGTACGGCCCGTCCCTCGCGGACGCCCCGGCCGCGCTGGCGCGGCGGCTCGCCGCGGCCAGGACCTACTGACCCTCGCCCCGGCCATCGCGGGCGGGTCCGCGAGCGAACATCGCCTCCACGCAGGCGGCCATGCGCTCGTCCAGCTCCTCGGGCGGCAGGTCGATCTCCCGCGCCAGGTGCTCGCGCAAGAGCGTGTACCCGTAGATCGTCGACGCGATCGCCGCCTGGACGGCCGCCACGTCCTCCACCGGCAGCTCGCCCCGCCCGGCCTCCGCGGCGAGGTCCTCCCGGCTCGCGCCCCGGTTGAGCAGGACCCGGGGCCGGTCGTCGCCGTCCAGCACCAGCAGCGACGCCAGGACGACCGGTTCCGGGTTGCGCAGGCTCGTCCAGAACAGTCGCGACAGCCGCTCGCGCAGCGGCAGCCCCGCCGCGTCCACCGCGTCCTCGGCGTTGGGCCGGGACCGGTGGAACAGCGCCGAGCGCAGCAGCGCCCGCCGCGAGCCGAAGTACTGGTAGACCAGCCCGCGGTTGACGCCGGCCTTGTCGGCGACCTCCCGCAGGTTCAGCCCGGCGAGGACGCCGCCGCGCCGCAGCAGCGCGATCGCCGCCGCGCGCAGCGACTCCTCGGTCGCCTCCCGGTCGCGGGCCGGGCCGTCCCTGCGGGCCGTCCGCGGTGCCGTCACGCCCGCGGGCCTCCGGCGACGTAGATGACCTGTCCGGACACGAACGAGGCGTCGTCGCTGACCAGGAACGCGACCGTCCCCGCGATGTCCTCGGGGGTGCCGACGCGGCGGACGGGGATCTCCTTGGCGGCGGCGGCCTTGAAGTCCTCCCAGGCGACGCCGACGCGGTCGGCGGTCGCGGCCGTCATCTCCGTCGCGATGAACCCGGGCGCGATCGCGTTGGCGGTCACGCCGAACTTGCCCAGCTCGATCGCGAGGGTCTTGGTGAAGCCCTGCAGGCCCGCCTTGGCCGCCGAGTAGTTGACCTGCCCGCGGTTGCCGAGCGCCGACACCGACGACAGGTTGACGATGCGCCCCCACCCGGCCTTCGTCATGTGCTCCTGCGCGGCGCGGCTCATCAGGAAGGAGCCGCGCAGGTGCACCGACATGACCGTGTCCCAGTCGTCGTCCGACATCTTGAACAGCATGTTGTCCCGGGTGACCCCGGCGTTGTTCACCAGCACGACCGGCGGGCCCAGCTCCGCCGCGACGCGGGCGACGGCGGCCGGGACCCGCGCGGAGTCGGCGACGTCCACGCCCACGGCCAGGGCCTTCCCGCCGTTCTTCACGATGTCCGCCACGGTGCCGGCGCAGGCGGCCTCGTCGAGGTCGCAGACCGCGACGGCGAAGCCCTCCCGTGCGAGCCGCACGGCGGTGGCGGCGCCGATGCCGCGCGCCGCGCCCGTGACGATGGCAACGCGATCGTCCGTCATCTCCACTGCCCCTCTCAAACCTGGATGTCCTTGGCGATGATGGTCTTGAGCACCTCGCTGGTCCCGCCGTAGATGCGGCTGACCCGGGCGTCGGCGTACAGGCGCGCGATCGGGTACTCGAGGATGTAGCCGTAGCCGCCGTGCAGCTGGAGGCACTTGTCGACGACGCGGGCCTGCACCTCGGTGCAGAACAGCTTGCACACGGCGGCGTCGGCGGGGGTGAGCTCCCCGGCGTCGAGCGCCTCGATGCAGCGGTCGACCAGCGAGCGGGCCGCCTCGACCTCGGTGGCGCACTCGGCGAGGACGAACTTGGTGTTCTGGAACGACGACACGGTCTTGCCGAAGACGCTGCGGTCCTGGACGTACCGGCGCGCGAACTCCACGGCCGCGGCGGCGGACGCGTAGGAGCTGGTCGCGATGCCGAGCCGCTCCTCGGCCAGGTTGTGCGTCAGGTACTCGAACCCGCGTCCCTCCTCGCCGAGCAGGTCCTCGGCCGGGACGCGGACGTCGGTGAACGACAGCTCGGCGGTGTCGGAGCTGCGCAGCCCGATCTTCTCCAGCTTGCGGCCGACCGCGTAGCCCTCGCTGGCGGTGTCCACCGCCAGGATCGACAGCCCCGCCCGGCGGTTCTCCGGCGTGGCCGGTGACGTGCGCGCCACGACGAGCACGCGGTCGGCGAGGACGCCGCCGGTGATGAACGTCTTGGCGCCGTTGAGGACGTAGTGGTCGCCGTCGCGCTTGGCGGTGGTCTGCATGCCGGCGAGGTCGGAGCCGGTGCCGGGCTCGGTCATCGCGATGGCGGTCATCATCTCGCCGGAGATGAACGGCGGCAGCCAGCGCTTCTTCTGCTCCTCCGACCCGTACTTCAGCAGGTAGGGCAGGACGAGGTTGACGTGCACGCCGTAGCCGCCGAAGCTCACTCCGGCGCGGGCGCACTCCTCGGAGACCACCGCCTGGTACTTGAAGCTGGTCTCGCCCGCGCCGCCGTACTCCTCGGGCACCTGGATCCCGAACACGCCGAGTTCGCCGAGCTGGTTGTAGAAGCCGCGCGGCGGATGGCCGGCCTCCTCCCACTCGGTGAAGACGGGCGCGACCTCCGCCTCGATGAAGGCCCGGATCGTCTCCCGGAACGCTTCATGGTCCTCGTTGAACACGGTGCGCCGCACGCTGTGCCCCTTTCGCTGCGCAACTAACAGAACGCTAACCTAACTCGAATCGAGTTCTAGAATCAAATACGAGTCGGCGTTCCGGCAGTCGGCCCGGCGGCCGGCGCGGGGTTCAGCAGTCGGGCTCGCAGACCCGCTGGGACAGCGCCTTGAGGAAGAGGGCCTGGACCTGCCCCGGCGTCTGGGCCACGTACGCGTCGCCGTTCGTCGCCCGCGCGATCTGCCGGAGCTCGTCGACGTCCACGCCATCACCGATGCCGAACATGTTGATCTGGACGGGGCGCTCGGGGTCGTAGGCGCGGCGGATGTGGTCCAGCGTCTCCGGCAGCGAGGGACCTTCCCGGTCCTGGTTCCTCCCGTCCGTCCACAGCAGGATCGAGTTCACGTACTCCGGCTTGTAGGTCCGCTTCATGTGGTCGAACGCGGCGATGGCGGTCTCGTACAGGCCGGTCCCGCCGTCCTCCTTCACCCTGGTCCTGGCGAACGCGCTCAGGACGAGCTGGCGCCGGGTGGCGGAGCCGAGCCGCTCGGCCAGCGGCCCCACGCTCACCAGCTCCCGCCAGTCCCGCTCGCCCTCCAGCTCCGTGGAGAACACCCACTGGCCGAGCTCGCTGTCGTCCGGCAGCAGGGAGAGCCCGTTCTGCGCCGTCCGGATCGTGGACTGCAGGCGGGTCGCGCCGGGCGCGATCTTCCTGTCCATGGATCCGGAGATGTCGATGATGCTGAGCATCCGGATGCTCAGCGAGAGCTGCGCCCACTGCTGCATGGTGCGCCCGACCTCGGCCGCCGGCACCGGGGGGACCGCCTTCGGCGCGCTCCGGCTCAGCCCGGTCCTCCCGGAGAACGCCGCCGGCGCGGCGCCGTCGGGCGTCCGGAAGCCCAGCCGGTGCACGTCGCCGCGGGTGGCGCCGCTCGCCAGCTCCTTGCGCAGCAGCCGTCCGGCGTCCAGCTTGGCCGGGTCCCCGGACAGGACGGTGACCGGGTGGTCGAGGTAGATCGTGCCCTCGGCCGGGTAGACGGCGACGGCGCTCTGCCTGGGACGCCTCGCGTTGTGGCCGAACACCGCCTGCTCCGGCGCCAGCGCGACGGGGTAGCGCTCTCCCGGCTCCTGGCCGAACGCGGCGAACCCGGCCTTGACCGACACCGCGACGCCTTCCCGGATCGTGCGCACCACGCCGGTGAACCCCGCCTGGCCCTGCGGGTCCCCGGACAGCAGCGCGTCGGCCAGCAGCAGCGTCCCCATGCCGGTCGCGGTGCCGTCGGGGTCGGGGACCCGCAGCCGGAACAGCCGCGGCGGGATCGCGCCGTCCGCGGGCGCGCTCGGGCCCTGCTCGGCGTTCGCCGCCGTCCCCGCCGCGGCGAGGAGCTCCTTCCAGGACGGCTGCGCGGGCGCGCCCAGGTCCCGCAGCCGCGTCGCGAGCCCGCTGGGCATGGCCAGCACGATCGGGGTCGATGCCATCCCGCCGAGGCCCGTGAGGTCCCCGGCCGCCCCGGCACGCCGGGATCCCTCGACGAGTTTGGTCCACAGCGAGGAGTCGGGGATCCAGACGTCGGGCTTCTCGGCGACGCCGGCGACGCCCTTGCCCGACAGGAGCGTCGCGACCGCGGCCGGGTCGGCGGGCCGCACGAGCGCGCGGGCGCACCTCCCGGCGATCTCGTTGCGGTCGTCGTTGAAGCGTTCGGCGGCCCGGACGACCGCCGGGGCGATGTCCGGCGCGGCGGCCACGCTGATGGTGAGCGCGTCCTCGTCCGAGCATCCGTCGCCGGCCGAGGTGAGCGCGTACGCGCCGGCGCCCGTCACCAGGACCAGCGCGACCGCGCCGGCCAGCGGGCCGAGCAGGATGCCGCCGATCCGCCGCGGCGGCCGGCACGGCCCCTTGCGGCCCGGCCTGGCGGCGGCGTGCGCCGGGCCGGGGGGCCGGGACGGGCGGTCCGGCCTCTCGAAGGCGTCGAACGGATCGCGGGCGGCCGCGCCGCCCGGCGCCCCGCCGGCCCGGGGGCCGCCCGCCGGCCCGGACGCGGAGGGCACGCCGCCCGGGTAGGAGGCGCCCAGGAAGGTGTAGGGGACGTCGGGGTCGCCGGTCTCCGGCGGGGTCCGGGGTGCCCAATCGGGCACGTCGTCGTGTCCGCTCATCGCCGATCTCCGTTTCCCGGGCGGGAGCGCCGGGGCGTGGCGCGCCGCTTGGTGACAGCCGCCCTGTGAGACATATAGAGGAAGTGTCTCAGCAGGGTCAGGTGTGATGTTCGTCTCATCGGCGTCTTCCGTCAAGTGTTCCGGCGATTCGAGACCGGACGGGGGCCTCGGCCGCGCGCCGCCGCTCGGAAGTACGCACCGCCGCTCGGAAGTACGCGGGGCCGCTCAGCAGTACGCGGGGCCGCTCAGCAGTACGCAGCGAGCCACGGGAATGGATCGGTGCGCTTCCAGGTCGTTCTGACCGACCGTGCCCGGCCGGGAACGCCCCGCGCTACACGGATTCGCGGGAGAAAAGTTCGATCCGGCGGGGTTTCGGCTCCTGGCCGGAGCAGGCCACGACCAGGGCTTGCTTTTCCGCGGGGATGTGCTGCGGGCCGGGACCGGCCGTCAAGGGCGGGTCATCGCCGGCCCGGGGGAGTCCCAGGACAGGACCCCGGACATGAAAAGCGGCGCCGGGTGGATACGGGGGCAATCCACCCGGCGCCGCATCATCGGTGTTCCGACGGGGGCCCGGAACACCGGCACGGGCGCTCCGACGGGGGACCAGAGCGCCGGTACAAATCGTACACCGAAACCCCCCGCGGTTAGTCAAGAGAATGTCACGACCCGATTTCCGGTCGCTGTCCGGAAACCGGCTTCTGTTCCGGCTTGCCCGGATCGTCGAAGGTCGCGGAGGCGGTCGGCTCCCGGCCGCCGTTCGCGAAGACCACCGCGATGTAGGGAAGAACGAGTGCTCCGGCCACGAGAATGAGCGCCAGCCACGCCGGAGCACCGGCCACCGCCGCCAGGATCGCGCCGACGAAGCACGCCGTGCGGACCCCCATGGACATCAGATACCGCCGCTGCCGGTGCCCGATGTCCTCGGACATGGGCCGGGGAGCGTCGGTGACCGTGTAGATCTCCGGCTCACGTTCGTGATTGGCCTTCACCATTCCAAGGTAAGCCCATGGAGTCCGGCTGGCGACAGCAGTACGGGTCAAGACATCGGAGGAACGAGATGACCGATCGGACGTACCGGGTGACGGAGATCGTGGGTACCTCGCCGGAGTCGCTCGAGAGCGCCATCCGCAATGGCGTCAGGCGTGCCGCGCAGACCTTGCGCCACCTGGACTGGTTCGAGGTGACGGAGGTCCGCGGCCACATAGAGGACGGCGAGGTCGCCCACATGCAGGTCACCATGAAGGTCGGCTTCCGCCTGGAGGACGGCTGAGCCGCGCACGGGCCCGCCCTAAGCCTGGGCGGGCCCGTGCACAGTCAGGCGCCGAGCGAAGCTCGTCCTTTGGATGGTGGTGGGTGGGGGCTGGAGGACGGTGTGACGGTCACGACGCCTGCGACACCGTCGACATGTTGAAGTCGGGGACGCGCAGCGGCGGCATGGCGGCGCGGGTGAAGTAGTCGGACCACTCGCGCGGCAGCGTCGGACCGGTCTCGCCGACCTCGGTGAGGCGTGACAGCAGGTCGACGGGGCTCTCGTTGAACCTGAAGTTGTTCACCGCGCCGACGACCTCGCCGTCCTCGACGAGGTAGACGCCGTCGCGGGTGAGCCCGGTCAGCAGCAGGCTCTGCGAGTCGACCTCGCGGATGTACCACAGGCACGTCAGCAGCAGCCCGCGCTCGGTGCGGGCGACCATCTCCTCCAGGGTCGCGCCGCCGCCCGGCCCGGTCATCGCCAGGTTGTCGACCGGCGGGGTGAGCGGCAGCCCGGTGCGCTCGGCCGAGTGCCGCGTCTGGGTGAGCGAGGCGAGGTCGCCGCCGCTGATCCAGTCGGTGGCGCCGAGCGCCAGGCCGTTGTCGAACACCGACGACTCGCGGCTCGAGGCGTGCGCGACGACGAACGGGGCGCACTCCATGCCCGCGGCGGCCGGGTCGCTGGACAGCGTGACCGGCAGGCCCGCGAGCTTCTCGCCGACGCGGGTGCCGCCGCCGGGCGCGCTGAACACCGTCCGGCCGTCCTGGGCGTCCTGCGCGCCGGCCGACCAGTACAGGTAGATCATCAGGTCGGCGACGGCGGAGGGCGGCAGGATCGTCTCGTACCGCCCGGCGGGCAGGTCCACGCGCCGCTCGCCCCACTCCAGCCGCCTGGCGAGGTCGCCGGTCAGCGCGGGGACGTCGACGTCGGCGAAGTCGCGGGTGCCGACGCCCGCCCACGCCGAGCCGCCCGCGCCCTTGGCGTTGAGCTCCAGCAGCCCGGTCGGCTGGTCGTGCCGCAGCCGCAGCCCCGCGGAGCTGCCGAGGAACGTCGAGGTCAGCATGTGGTTGGCGAACCCGTACAGCCGCCTGTCGCCGGCCTGCGCGGCGGCGAACGCCTCGCCGAGCGCCGGCGCGAACCCCTCGAACACGCCGATGCCGGTCTCGGCGGGGTCGTCGTCCCACCCGGCCGAGGGCGCGCCCCCGGCGATCAGGGGTGAGGCGTCCTCCGCGGCCTCGCTCCCGGCGGCGTCGGCCTCGGCGGCGCGCACCAAGTCCTCGATGCCGGCGGCGGTGACGGCCGACCGCGACACCACGCCGGTCGCGACGCCGTCGGCGGTGTCGCGCAGCGCGATGACGGTGAGGCGGCTGGAGCGGGTCACGCCGTTGGTGGTCAGCGTGTTGCCCGCCCACCGCAGGTTCGCGGTGCTCGCCTCGTCGGCGATGACGATGCAGTCGTCCGAGCGGGACAGCGACAGCGCCCGCTCGACGGCCTCCTGCGGCCTGATCGTCGTCACTGGCCGGCCTCCTTCAGGGCGTTGAGGATGTTGACGCCGCGGAACAGCGCCGACGGGCAGCCGTGGCTCACCGGCGCGACCTGTCCCGGCTGGCCCTTGCCGCAGTTGAACGCGCCGCCGAGCACGTACGTCTGCGGGCCGCCGACGGCCTCCATGGAGTTCCAGAAGTCGGTCGTGGTGGCCTGGTAGGCGACGTCGCGCAGCTGCCCGGCCAGGCGCCCGTTCTCGATCCGGTAGAACCGCTGCCCGGTGAACTGGAAGTTGTAGCGCTGCATGTCGATCGACCAGCTCTTGTCGCCGACGATGTAGATGCCGCGCTCGACGCCGGAGATCAGCTCGGCGGTGGACGGGCCGTTCTCGGCGGGCTGGAGCGAGACGTTCGCCATCCGCTGGATCGGCATGCTGGACGGGGCGTCGGCGAACGCGCAGCCGTTGGAGCGCTCGGCGCCGGTGAGGCGGGCGATGCGGCGGTCGGTCTGGTAGCCGGTGAACAGCCCGCCGGAGACGATGTCGAACGCCCGGGTCCGCACGCCCTCGTCGTCGTAGCCGATGGTGGCCAGTCCGTGCTCGGCGGTGCGGTCCCCGGTGATGTTCATGACCTCGGAGCCGTACCGCAGGTTCCCGAGCTTGTCCGGGGTGGCGAACGAGGTGCCCGCGTAGGCGGCCTCGTAGCCGAGCGCCCGGTCCAGCTCGGTGGCGTGCCCGATCGACTCGTGGATCGTCAGCCAGAGGTTGGACGGGTCGACGACGACGTCGTACACGCCCGCCTCGACCGACGGCGCGGCGAGCTTCTCGGCGAGGAGCTCGGGGATGCGGGCCAGCTCGCCGTCCCAGTCCCAGTGCTCGCCCGACAGCCACTCCCACCCGTACCCGGCGGGCGGCGCGAGCGTGCGCATCGTGTCGACGAGGCCGCCGGACAGGCCCACGGCGTTCACGACGGGGTGCAGCCGGACGCGCTGCTGGGTGGTGACGGTCCCGGCGAGGTCGGCGAAGAACTTGTTCTCCTTGACCTGCAGCAGCGTCGCGTCCACGTGGTCGACGCGGTCGTCGCCGAGGAGCCGGCGGCTCCAGCCCGACAGCAGCGCCACCTTGTCCGCGGTCGGCACGTCGAACGGGTCGGTCTCGTAGGACGAGACCCACGTGCGCTCGCCGTGCACGGGCTCGGGGGCCAGCTCGATGGGCTCGCGGTTGACGGGCCCGGCGACCGCGGCGACGTCGACGGCCTGGGCCGCGACCCGGGCGGCCCCCTCGGGCGTCAGGTCGATGCCGGCGGCGAAGCCCCAGGTGCCGTCCTTGACGACGCGGACCGAGAGGCCGACGTCGTCGGCGTCCAGCGCGGTCTCCAGCGCGGCGTCGTGCAGGCGGAGGGTCTGGCTGCGGATGCGCTCCAGGCGGAAGTCGGCGTGCTCGGCGCCCAGCTCCCGGGCCCGGGACAGCGCCGCGTCGGCCAGCGCTCGAAGCGGCAGCGCGGTGAAGGTGGGATCGATGTCATGCACCCTTGGGAACCTACCCGCCGCGCCCGGGACGGCACCCGAACAAACCCGGGTGAGCGGATCTTGTCGGTTCGGCACATCCGCAGGGGGCCGGAAGGCCACTAGTGTCGTGCGCTGTCATCAGCGAACAGCCAACGAGAGGGTCGTGATGAGTCGCTCTGTCCTCGTCACCGGGGGGAACCGGGGCATCGGCCTGGCGATCGCCAGGGAGCTCGCCGCCGCGGGCGACGCGGTCGCCGTCACCTACCGGTCCGGCGAGCCGCCCGAGGGGCTGTTCGGCGTGCGCTGCGACGTGACGAGCGCCGAGGACGTCGACGCCGCGTTCGGCAAGGTCGAGGCGGAGCAGGGCCCGGTCGAGGTGGTCGTCGCCAACGCCGGGATCACCAAGGACACCCTGCTGGCGATCATGAGCGAGGAGTCGTTCACGTCCGTGATCGACACCAACCTGACCGGCGCGTTCCGCGTCGCCAAGCGCGGCGTGAAGGGCATGATGCGCAAGCGGAAGGGGCGCATCGTGCTGGTCTCGTCGGTCGTGGGCCTGATGGGCTCGCCGGGGCAGGCCAACTACGCGGCGTCCAAGGCGGGCCTGGTCGGGTTCGCGCGGTCCCTGGCCCGCGAGCTGGGCTCGCGCGGCATCACGGTGAACGTGGTCTCGCCGGGGTTCGTCGACACCGACATGACGCAGGCGCTCACCGAGGACCAGCAGAAGGGCATCCTGTCCGCGATCCCGATGGGGCGGATGGCGGAGCCGGACGAGGTCGCCAAGGCCGTGCGGTTCGTGGCGAGCGAGGACGCCGCCTACATCACCGGGGCCGTGATCCCGGTCGACGGCGGCCTGGGAATGGGGCACTGACGGGCATGGGAATCCTCGAAGGCAAGCGCATCCTGGTCACCGGCGTCCTCACCGACGCCTCGATCGGCTTCCACGTCGCGCGGGTCGCGCAGGAGCAGGGCGCCGAGGTGGCGCTGACCGCCTACCCGCGCCCGACGCTCACCGCCAGGACCGCCAAGCGGCTCCCGTCCGGTCCCGACTCGCCGCCGCCGGTGATCGAGCTGGACGTGATGAACACCGAGCAGCTGGACGCCCTCGCCGGGAACCTGCGCGACAACGGCTTCGACCACCTGGACGGCGTCGTCCACGCGATCGGGTTCGCGCCGCAGACCGCGCTCGGCGGTAACTTCCTGGAGACGCCCTGGGAGGACGTGGCGACCGCCGTGCACGCCTCGACGTACTCGCTGAAGTCGCTGACGATGGCGTGCCTGCCGCTGATGAAGGACGGCGGCTCGGTCGTCGGCCTGGACTTCGACGCCACCAAGGCGTGGCCGGTGTACGACTGGATGGGCGTGGCCAAGGCCGGCCTGGAGTCGTGCTCCCGCTACCTGGCCAAGTACCTCGGCCCGCAGGGCATCCGGGTGAACCTCGTCGCCGCCGGGCCGCTCGCCACGATGGCGGCCAAGAGCATCCCCGGCTTCGAGGGCATGACCGACATGTGGCCGAAGGCGGCCCCCCTCGGCTGGGACATCAAGGACAGCGAACCGACCGCCCGCGCATGCGCCGCCCTCCTGTCGGACTGGTTCCCCGCCACCACGGGCGAGATCGTCCACGTGGACGGCGGCCTCCACGCCATGGGCGGCATGGACTGATCAGCCGCCGCCTCTAGGCGGCGGTCAGGTACGCCGGCGGCGGAGGGCTCGGCCTACGACGGAGATGTTGAGGGCGCCTACGGCGCCTGCTGTGGCCGCGGCGGCGGCTACCAGGAGCATCTGGCCGTCGTCCTGCTGAGAGGCCGCCACGGGCGAGATGAGGCGCGTCTGCGGCATGGCGACGGTGTCGGCGTGCGGGTTCTGGTAGGCGTTCGGGTCCGCGGCGATCTCCGGGGTCGGCAGGACGCCGGGCAGGCCGGACGTCGCGGGCGGCGCGTCCTCCGAGTACGGCTGCGGGATCCTGGAGCCGGTCATGGTGGCCGGCGGGGCCGGAGCGCCACCGCCGCTGGGGGCCGAGGCCGGCTTCCGCGGCTTCCTGGCCGGGGCCTTGGGCGTCTTGTTCGCCGGCTTCTTGCCGGTGGTGGTCTTCTTGGTGGTCTTGGACTGGGTGGGCTTCGGTGTGGGCGTCGGCGTCTTCGGGGTGAGCGCCTCGCGCATGTTCCCGAGGTTGCACTTCCAGTTCTCGATCGTGGTCTCCGGGTCGACGCCCTTCTTGCAGACCTCGGCCGCCGCGGCTTGGGACGCCGGGGCCGCCAGGAGAAGGACGAGCGCGCCCGCCGAGACCACCGCAGAAGCCGTACCGACACGCCTGACCCGCTGAGCCATGTCGCTCCTCCACCCCGTTTTGTGAGCATTTGCCAACCCTGTTGACATCGTGTCCCATACGGGCCTGCCGGTAAACCGCGACACGAGGGTTTCTTTACCTCGTCACCGGCTCACTGGGTCACCAGTTTCGCGAGCCTGGTGCGCCGCCCGGAGCCGCCGTCCTCGCGGACGGCCCTGGCCAGCGCCGGACCGGACGCCTGCACGACCGAAAGGTGCCGGAGCGCCAGCCCGAACGCGGTGGCCACCAGCGGACGCGACAGGCCCTCCGGCGACATGACCGCGACCACGGCCGGCCGCCGGGTGCCGCGTGCCTGCGCCACCGTGAGGGCCCAGCCGTGCCGCAGCCGGGACGCGTCCGCCGGGGCGACGACGGCCGGGCCGCCGGGGAAGCCGACGTCCAGCCCGTGCGGGCCGCCGCCGGTCACCACGCCGGTCTCGCCGGGCGCGGCCTGGGGGAGCGGCGCGGCGACGACCACCCGGTCGCCGGGGTCCATCCCGCCGAACCTGCCGGGCCCGGGGTTCAGCCGCTCCTTGAGCGCCGCGTTGAGGGCCCGGGTGCCCGCCTCGCCGCCCGCGGCCGGGGCGACGACCTGGACGTCCTCGACGGCGATCCCGAGCGCGCGGGGGATCGAGTCGGCGACGAGCTGGACGGCCCGGTGCACCGCCTCCGCGGGGCCGGTGGCGGGCACGATCACGACCTCGCGCCCCGGCGCGTCCACGGCGGCCAGGTCGCCGCCGCGCACCGCCTCGGCGAGCGCGCCGAGCGGGCCGGACGGCGGCGCGGCGTCCAGCGCGACGACGGGGACGGTCTCGGAGGCCTCCAGATCGTCCAGCGGGCGGCCGGGCCCGGCGGGCGGCGGGGCGCCGGGCTCGGCGCACAGCACGAGGTGGGCGCCGTCGGGGCACGCCTCGGCCAGGACCGCGCACAGTTCGACGTCGAGCACCGAGGCGTCCGCCACGATGACCAGGTCGAGGTCGAACGGGTGGTGCTCGCCGCGCCCGTAGACGACGGTTCCCGGCGAGGCCGCCGGTTCCTCCCGCGGCTCCAGCAGCCGGTGCAGGCCGGTGACCGCGACGCCCTCGGCGCCCCCGGGAACGGCGGCGGCGAGATCGGCGGCGGCGCGGTCGGTGGGCGCGGCGATGGCCGTCCGCACGCCCTGGCCCGCCGCCGCCGCGGCGATGCCGGTGACGGCTTGGGCGAGGTCGTCCGGCGTGCCGCGCAGGATGCTCACCCCGGTGCGGAGCGCGGCGGTGAGGGCGAGGGAGCGGTCCTCGGGCAGCCCGTCGCGCAGGCCCTTGACGGCCGCGTCGTCCAGCAGCGGCACGGCGGTGGCCGTCAGCCGCTGGAAGCCCTCGGCGGCGGCCTCCTCCGCGAGCGCCCACCGTGCCGGGCCGAGCGTCTCCTCCGGTTCGGGCGGCTCGGCGTCCTCGTCGAGGAACTCCTCGTCGAACGCGGGCTCCTCGGTGAGGGCGAGGACCTCCGCCTCGTCCAGCGCGGCCTCCACGGCGCCCTGCGGGTCGGGGACCCGCAAACCCTCCAGCGCGGACACCACCTCGGCGGCGGGCGTGACCGTGTGCCCCCCGCGCGCGGCCTCGGTCAGCACGTGCAGGACGAGCGCGCGGCCGCGGCGCGGGTCGTCGGGCCGGGCGTCCGGCCCGAGGAGGGCGCGGGCGAAGTGGTCGGCCTGCCGGGGCTGGACGCCGGGGACGCGCAGCAGCCGCCACGGGTCGGCGCGCAGCCCGGCGGCGGCGTCCGGGCCGAGCCGCGCGGCGGCGCCGGCGGCTAGCGGCGCGGGGACGCCCGTCGCGGAGAACAGCTCGGTGAGGTCCCGCAGGCCCTCCCGCGCGGACGGCGGCGGACCCGGCGGCGCGGCGGGCGCGGGCTCGCGGGGTTCCTCGTCGCGCCGGACGTCGAGGGCCTCGGCGGCGGCCTCGGCGGCGCGCATCGCCTCCGCGGCGCGCGCCGCCCGCTCCGCGGGGGTGAGGTCTGCGGGGGCGGGGTCAGGGGTCTCGGTCACGGGCTTCCCGTCGCGGCTGAACACGGTTGGCGGTGGAACGTCCCGAGGGTGTCACGGGCCGGACGCGGTGTCGGAGACGTCGTCCAGCGCGCCGCGGATCTCGTTCGGCAGCGTCAGGTCCTCGCTGTCCAGAATGGCGCCGAGCTGCGCGACCGTCCGGGCGCCGACGATCGGCGCGGCCACCCCCGCCCGGTCGCGGACCCACGCGAGCGCGACGGCGAGGGGGGAGCGGCCGAGGCCCTCGGCGGCGGTCACCACCGACTCCACGATCCGGGCGCACTCGTCGTCGAGGTAGGGCTGGACGAACTCGGAGAAGTGCGGGGCGGCGGCGCGCGACCCGGCGGGGATGCCGGTGCGGTACTTGCCGGTGAGCACCCCGCGGCCGAGCGGCGAGCACGGCAGCAGCCCCGCCCCGGCGTCCAGCGCCGCGGGCGCGACCTCGCGCTCGACGTCGCGGCGCAGCAGCGAGTACTCCAGCTGCGCGGACACGATCGGGGCGCGGCCCGGCCACGCCCGCTGCCAGGCGGCGGCCTTGGACACCTGCCAGCCCGCGTAGTTCGACACCCCGACGTAGCGGGCCCGGCCGGACGCGACCGCCTCGTCCAGCGCCGACAGCGTCTCCTCCAGCGGCGTGGCCGGGTCGTACACGTGCAGCTGCCACAGGTCGACGTACTCCAGGTCCATCCGGTCCAGGGAGGCGTCCAGGGCGCGGAGCAGGTGCCGGCGGGACCCGTCGTAGCGGCCGTTCGGCCTGATCGCCGCCTTGGTCGCGATGACGAGGGCGTCCCGGTCGACCGTCTCGCGGAGCAGGTGGCCGAGGATCCGCTCGCCGTAGCCCTCGTTGTAGACGTCGGCGGTGTCCACCAGCGTGCCCCCGGCCTCGACGAACGCGGTGAGCTGCGCGGCGGCCTCGTCCGGACCGGTGTCCTGGCCCCAGGTCATGGTGCCGAGGCCCAGCCGGGACACCAGCAGCCCGCTCCGCCCGAGGTGACGCTCCTTCATAGGCGGTCAATGTAGCGGTCCGCGCGGGCCGCGCGAGAAGCGGGAGATCGGCCCGCGCGGATTCCCGCCCGGTGCAAAGATCCTGGTGACATCTATTGCCGGGGCCGCCGCGCGGCTAAAGTTCGTGCCCATGGCGCCACCCCCGTTCTCGATGTACTCGCCGAAGTCGCCGGACGGCGACGGCGGGCCGCACGTGGCGCCGGTGTTCGGCGCGGGACCGGGCGACGACCCCGGTTACCTCGCCTCCCTGGCCGGCGGCACCGAGCTCGGCCGCCTGCGGGCGATGATGATCTTCCTGCTGGCCGCCCCCGTCCTGATCTTGGCGATCACGCCGCTGATCGTGCAGGGCGGCGAGGACGCCCCGCCCTGGGCCTACCTTCCGCTGCTGCCCGCGGCGCTGGTCGCGATGACGGTCGGTCCGCGCACCCCGCGGGCGATGACGCCGGGGGCCGGCCCCGCGGCGGCCGCGCGGACCGCGCTGCTGATGTTCCGGCAGGCGGTGCTGCTGCGGTTCGCGCTGGCCGAGGCCGTGATCCTGCTGGGGCTGCCGCTGGCGATGGTCGGGCAGAGCGAGCTGGTCTTCGTCGCCGGATTCGTCGTCGGCTACCCGCTGCTGGTCTGGCTGGCGCTGCCGACCCGCGGCGGGGTGGAGCGGCTGCGGCGCCGCCTGGAGTCGGGGGGCGCCGAGTCGCACCTGTGGGCGGTGCTGCTGGCCGCCCCCGCGTCCGCCGGCGACGCGCCCGGCGGCGACGCGTCTCCAGGCGGCACCCCGCCGGCGGATGACGCGCCGCCCGGCTAGAGCCAGCCGCTCTTGCGGAGCCTGCGGAACAGCAGCGTGCACACGACCGCCATGACCGCGAGGGCCAGCGGGTATCCGAAGGTCCAGTGCAGCTCGGGCATGTGGTCGAAGTTCATGCCGTAGATCCCGGCCATCGCCGTCGGCACCGCGATGATCGCGGCCCACGCGGAGATCTTGCGCATGTCCTCGTTCTGCCGCTTGCCGAGCAGCGCGAGATGCGCGGTGAGGACGCTGTTGAGCAGCTCGTTGTGCGCGTCGACCTGCCCGTCCACGCGCAGCAGGTGGTCCTGGACGTCGCGGAAGTACTCGCGGGTGGAGGCGCACTCGGGGACGCGGCCCCTCACGATCTCCTGCATCACCGGGACGAGCGGGTCCTCGGCGCTCCGGAACTCCAGGACCTCCCGCTTGAGGGAGTAGATGTCGGCGGTGACGTCCCGCGCGCCCGTGTCGAACACGGCGCGTTCGAGCCCGATGATGTCGACCTCGACCTCGTGGACGACGAGGCCGTACTGGTCGACGACCTCGTCGCACACCGCGTACAGGACGGCGGTGGCGCCGTGCTTGAGCAGCTCGGGCGAGTCCTCCAGCCGCTTGCGGACGGGGCCGAGCGGGTTGCCGCCGCCGTGCCGGACGGTGACGACGAAGTCGCGGCCGAGGAAGAGCATGATCTCGCCGACCTCGATGTCGGACGTCTCGTCGACGTAGGTGATCGTCTTCAGCACGATGAACAGCGTGTCGTCGTAGCGTTCCAGCTTGGGCCGCTGGTGGGCGGCCACGGCGTCCTCGGCGGCGAGCGGGTGCAGCCCCAGCTCCTCCTTGACGAGCTCGAACTCCTCCTCGTCGGGTTCGAACAGGCCGATCCACAGGAAGCATTCGCCGTTCTCGCGCGCGAGATCGAAGGCGTCGCTGATGTCGCCGTCGATGTCGTGGCGCTTCCCGCCCGCGTAGATGGCCTTGTCCACGATCACACGGGGCATTCTTCCGCATCGTGGCCGTGGCCGCCGCCGGTCGGGTGCCGGTCATCTTCTAGAGTGGCCGCTGTGACCACCCTCCTCCTGGTACGGCATGGCCTGACCGCGATGACCGGCCCCGTGCTGGCCGGCTGGACCCCTGGGGTCCGGCTCGACGAACGCGGCCGCGCGCAGGTCACCCGGCTCGCCGCCCGCCTGGCGCCGCTCCCGCTCGCCGCGATCGTGACCAGCCCCCTGGAACGCTGCGCCGAGACCGCCGAGGCGATCGCCGCCGGGCACGGCCGCCCGATCGAGAAGATCGAGACGGACGAGCGGTTCGGCGAGGTCCGCTACGGCGACTGGACGGGCCGTCCCCTCAAGGAACTGGCCGAGGAGCCCCTCTGGCGGGTGGTGCAGGCGCACCCGAGCGCCGCGCGGTTCCCCGGCGAGGACGGCGAGTCCCTCGCCGGGGCGCAGCACCGCGCCGTCGCCGCCGTCCGCGACTGGAACGAGCGGATCGCCGCCGCGCACGGCCCGGACGCCCTCTACGCGGTGTGCAGCCACGGCGACATCATCAAGTCGGTCGTCGCCGACGCGCTCGGCCTCCACCTGGACCAGTTCCAGCGGATCCAGGCCGACCCCGCTTCGCTGACCGTCATCCGGTACACCGAAACGCGGCCGTTCGTCGCCCGCGTCAACGACACCGGCGGCGATGTGGCCGGTCTCGTTCCCGAGCCGCCGGAGGAAGGTTCCGGGAAAGACGGACTCGGCCCGGATGACGCGCCCGTGGGCGGCGGCGCGTAGGGTCGTTGTCATGCCCGTCATCTCCTACGACCCGCCGGAGCGCTTCGTCGCGGGCGCCGTCGGGCGGCCGGGCGACCGGGCCTTCTACCTGCAGGCGCGTTCCGGCCGCCGCGTCACCAGCGTCGCCCTGGAGAAGTTCCAGGTGACGCTGCTGGCCGAGCGGCTCGAGGAGCTGCTGGACGAGGTGCTGCGGCGCAGCGGCGGGGACGCCCCGGTGCCGGCGGCGACCCCGTCGGAGCTCACGGACGACGGCCCCCTCGACCAGCCGGTCGAGGAGGAGTTCAAGGTCGGCACGATGGCGCTCGCGTGGGACCCCGACGACGAGCAGGTCGTCATCGAGGCCCAGGAGGTCACCGAGGCCGAGGAGGACGCCGAGGTCGGCGATGAGGACCCGGCCATCGCGGTGCTGCGGGTGCGGATCAGCGCCGCGCAGGCCCGCGCGTTCGCCGAGCGCGCCCTGAAGGTCGTGGCCGCGGGGCGCCCGCCCTGCCCGCTGTGCGGCCTGCCGCTCGACGCCGAGGGGCACGTGTGCCCGCGCCAGAACGGATACCACGGCTGATATGGCGCCCTCGAACCCGTCCCCCAGGGCCGTCCGCGCGTGCGCCGCGCCCCGGCCCGGTGAGGACGAAAAGGGCCCGCCGTACTGGATCAAGAAGCGGGCCGCCGGGAGAATGAGCGCATGACGCAGTCCTCCCGGGACCGGGCGCCCGCAGACGACGCCGGGCGGGGCAGGCCCGGACGCCGGGTCCCTCCCCGCGACGTGGCCGCCGCCGAGGAGCTGCTGTCGTCCGGGCGGCTCAGCGTGGAGGGCCGGCTCGTCCAGGCGTCCAACGCCACCCTCTACTGCTCCGTCGACCTCGACGGGCTCACCGGCGCCTGCGTCTACAAGCCCGTCGCCGGGGAACGGCCGCTGTGGGACTTCCCGGACGGCACCCTCGCCGAGCGGGAGGTCGCCGCGTACGAGGTGTCCAAGGCCATGGGCTGGGGGACCGTCCCGCCCACCGTGCACCGCGACGGCCCGTACGGGCCGGGCATGGTGCAGCTGTGGGTCGAGCCCGACCCCGACATCGACCTGGTCGCCCTGTCCCGCTCCGACGACGACGCGATCCGCCGCATGGCGGTGTTCGACGCCGTCGTCAACAACGCCGACCGCAAGATCGGGCACCTGCTGCCGCCCGGCGACGGCCACGTCTACGGCTGCGACCACGGCGTGTGCTTCTCCGTCGACTACAAGCTCCGCACCGTCCTGTGGCAGTGGCGCGGCAAGCCGCTGACCTCCGAGGCGCTGGAGGCACTGGGCCGCGTGGACGAGGGCATCCGCGGCGGCGCCCTCGGCGCCCGCCTGACCGAGCTCCTCACCGCCGACGAGGTCGACGCCACGCGCCGCCGGGTGGAACTGATGCTCAAGCACCGGATCCACCCCTACCCGCCGGAGGACTGGCCCGCCATCCCGTGGCCGCCCCTGTGACCCGTGGCCCCGTGATCCTGTGACCCCGTGATCCCGTGAGCGGGGTCAGTGATCGCGCAGGAGCGAGCCGGCGCCTTCGACGCGGTCCTCGATGCCGTTGTCGCGGAGCGCCATCCACCAGGTCGCGGCGTTGATGGCGATGACGGGCAGGCCCAGCCACCGTTCGGCCTCGTCGGCGAGGCCGACCATCGACAGGTTCGTGCCGCACTGGACGAGCGCGTCCACCTCGCCCGAGGCGAGCTCCCGCAGCGCGGAGCGCAGCTCGTCCTCGGCGACGTGGGCGATCGACACCGCCGTCGGGCATTTCAGGCCGATGATCCGGTCGACGGTGAAGCCGAGCTCGGTGAAGAACCGGTCGACGTTCTCGTCCCCGACCGGCTGGTAGGGGGTGACGACGCCGATGCGGCGCGCGCCGTGCAGGTTCAGTGCCCGCTCGCACGCCTCCGCCCCGGTCGCCACCCGCAGCCCGGTGATGCCGGTGATCTGCCGGACGAACTCCTTGTTGCCCTCCACGCCGCCCCAGAACGTCTCGGCGGACATGCCCATCACCATGTAGTCGGGCTCGCAGGTCAGGACCCGCTCGCAGGCGCCGCCGATCTCGTCGCGGATCTGCTCCAGCAGGCGCTCCATGCCCGCGTCGCCGTCCATGTTCTGGTCGCGGATGTGGATGCGGGAGAAGTGGGACGTCACGCCCGGGACGCCCATCCGGTAGAAGTCGGGTTCCACGATGGTGTTGGTGGACGGCGCGATCACTCCGAACTTGCGCCGCCAGCCGAGTGCGTCGGTCATGCCGGCACCGCCTCCTCTTTCTCCTTGTTCGCGTCCGCGGCCCGGCCGAGCCGCCAGGCGGCGAACGCGAAGGCCGCCTGGGTGACGGTGTTGCAGGCCTGCTCGACCCATTGCAGCGCGATGGTCTGCTCGGCCCGCGCCGCCATCGGGCCGAGGAGGTACTGGCCGCCCAGCCACAGCGCGAACAGCGACGCGGCGAGCGGGTCGCCGCGGCGGCGGGCGTCCAGCGCCAGCAGCACCGCCACGGCGGTCACCGCCGCGATCGTCCACACCATGGCGGGCCAGGTGTCGCTCAGGGCCGCCGAGGCGGCCAGGGCGGCGGCGAGCGGGACGGGCAGGGCCGCGCGCCACCGGCCCCGCGTCAGCGCGAACACCAGGAGGGTGAAGCCGGTGGCCAGCAGCGGGAACAGCGCGTGGTACATCCACTGGATGTCGGGGCCGTCGAGCGCGACGATGAGCTTCCAGGTCGCCTTGGCGAAGCCGCCCGACACGACCAGGACCGCCGCCGGCAGGACGAGGGGGTGGCGGTGCCGCAGCATCGCCACCCCGAACGCGGTCAGCGCGACGGGGACGAAGTCCTCGACGGCGAGGGAGACGGGGTAGTCGGTCATGGCGCCTCGGCGAACAGGTCGCGCTTGCGGAACTTCGCCGTGGCGAACCGTCCCATGATCTTGGGGGTGGTCAGCCAGGCGACCTTCCCGCCGTTCCCGGTCCCGGCGAGGATCTTCTCGGCCAGCCAGGGCGTCACGGTCTCCACCCGGTCGGCGAGGATGTTGAAGACCTTCTTGGCCTTCTCCAGCTCCTCGGGGGAGTAGTCCTTGAGCAGCAGGTCGGTGACGACCATGCCGGGGGACAGGTGCGCGACCTTCACCGGGCCGCCCTTGACCTCCTTGGCCAGCCCGGTGGTGAGGTAGTCGGTGCCGCGCTTGGTCGCCCCGTATCCGACCAGGCCGGGGACGGTGCGGCCGTCGCTGCCGAGGCCGGCCATGTTCCAGACCGTCCCGCCGCCCTGCGCGGTCATGCCCGCGACCGCGACCGCGCTGCCGTGCAGGACGCCGAGGAAGTTGACGGCGACCGTGGTCTCCAGCTGCCCGGCGGGCGTCTCGGCGAGCGGGCGGCGGGAGGTGGAGACGCCGGCGTTGTTGATCCAGTGGTCGACGCGGCCGAGTCCGGCGGCGGCCCAGTCCCACAGGGCCTGCACCTGGTCGCGGTCGGCGACGTCGCAGACCGTGCCGGACGCGCCGTCCCCGAGTTCGGCGACGGCCTTGTCGACCCCTTCGCGGGACCGGCCGCAGATCGCGACCCGCGCGTCCCGGGCGAGGAACTCCCGCGCCAGGCCGAGGCCGATGCCCCGCGTCCCGCCCGTGATGACGACCGTGGTCTCGCGCGTGGTCACTGGGCGGCCTCCCAGGTCAGGACGCCGTGCAGGACGCACGTCAGCACGTTGCCCTCGAAGAGCTCGTACGCGACGGTGAGCGTCTCGCCGGCGGTCATCCCCGGCGCGGCGTCGATCATGAATTCGCGGCCCTTGGCCTTCCACACGTCGGTGAAGTGCAGGCTGGGGTAGTTGGCCCGGCCGAAGGAGATCGCGTTGCCCCAGGCGTCCGGTCCCTCGTAGAAGTGCCGGAAGCCGTCCCGCCGCGCCTCGACCGTGTACATGCGGTCGAGGGCGCCGGACCAGGTGACGTGCTGGCGGGTGCGCAGCAGGTCGAGCGGTTCCAGCTCCACCGACACGGTCACATCGCCGATGAGCTTCTGGTCGGCGCCCCACAGCTCGCAGGTGCCGGAGTAGGCGCCGCGCTGCTTGGTGGGCAGGATGTAGGGGGTGGGGCCGTTGCGGGTCTCACCCTCCAGGAACCCGGCGATCGCGTCCCTGGTCGCGGGGTCGGCGTCGTAGTCGGTGCTGCGCCGGTAGACGCCGTTGAAGCAGCCCACGACCGCCCAGCCCTGGTAGAGGGTGGACGAGTAGACCTGCGTCTCGCCGTCGGGCAGCACGTGGTTCCAGGTGTTGAGGTCGACCTGCCAGCCGGGCCCGTAGTAGTGCGCGTCGACGAAGCCGCCGTAGGGCTGCCCGGTGCCGTGGAAGTCGGGGCCGGTGTAGAGGCGGTCGCTGTCGGAGTCGACCACCCCGAACGCGAACGGCGCGCCCAGCCGGAACCGGCCGGCCATCGGGCCGCCGCCCTCCAGCCCGCCGTCCATGTAGTAGGTGGTCGTCCCGTCCTCGAACACCGACGACCGGCGGATGTCCTCGTACCCCTGCCA
This sequence comes from Actinomadura sp. 7K507, assembly GCF_004348425.1. Lineage (GTDB taxonomy): Bacteria > Actinomycetota > Actinomycetes > Streptosporangiales > Streptosporangiaceae > Spirillospora. The sequence continues at coordinate 5,485 of NZ_SMKK01000067.1, read as the reverse complement.
GGTGCCGGTGCCGTCGAACAGCGACGGGCGGCCGTGCCACTCGCCGGCGATCCGGGTCTGCCACTCGCTCGGTTCAGCCACCCTGCACCTCGTTCGTCAGAAGTTCGCCGCGCAGCGCCTCGGACTGCTCGTCGCCGAGCAGCCGCGTCACGTTGGCCCAGACCGGGTCGACCTCGGGGCTGAACAGGTTCGCGCGGCTGCGCTCGTCGCGCGCGGCCAGGTCGGTGTCGGCGAGGGTCGCCACGACGTCGGCGGGCAGGCCCTTGTCGACCAGGCCGCGCCAGTGCTCGAAATACCGGTCGAGGTACTCGCCGATCGCGGCGAAGTGCTCCTCGTCGGCCCTGTTCACCAGCATCCAGGGCGACATCATCGCGTGCTGGCGGGGGCCGATCGCGGCGGTGGACGGCCCGAACCGCTCCCGGACCTCCTCGAACGCGGGGGTGAGCGGCTGGTAGACCGCGTTGGTGTACTCCAGGTGGCACGCCAGGTCGGCGCGCTGGACGAGGTCGATGTGGTAGGCGAGGTAGCCGCCCGCCATGACCGAGTCGAGCGTGAAGTGCGGGACGGCCGAGTCCGCCGGGGCGAACGCGAAGATCATGTGGCTGTCCATGCCGATCTGCTCGACCGTCAGGCCGATGCGGACGACCTTGGCGATCCGCTCGCCGCGCAGGACCTCCAGCTCGCCGACGGGGCCGGGGGACATCGGGCTCGTCAGTTCCCGCACGGTGACCGGGGTCAGCTCCTCGACGCCGGACAGCGCCGCCATGGTCCGTTCGCTCAGTGCCCTGGGCAGGGACGCCGTCACTTGTCTTCTCCTTCGCCGGTCGTTTTCGCGGCCGCCGCGGTCTCCTCGGCGGGCGCTTCGTGCACCGTCCCGTTGGACGTCTCCGCGGCCGCGGGGTCCGCGCCGCGTGTCTCCGCGCCCCGCGCTTTGTGCATCCAGGCCCGTGCCAGCTCCGGGTTCTCGCGGCGGGCGGGGGAGGCGATGACGGTGGCGCTCTTGCGCGGGCCGGGGTCGGACATCATGTCCTCGTCGCCGATCCACCACCCGTCGGCCATCAGCTGCTGCCGGCGCCGCCGGTAGGCGACCTGGAGGGAGTCGCTGCGCAGGTGCAGCTCGGCGGGCAGGTCGTAGGGCAGCAGCTCGGGGCGCTGGCTCTCCACCACCGGCTTGTCCTGGAGCAGGATGCTCGCGATGCGGCGGCGGGAGTCGCGGTCGGCCCACTTCCCGGTGAAGAAGTTGCGGTAGCCGACGATCTTGATCAGGGTGCGGTCCCGGCTCAGCGGGATGTTGTGGTCGTAGAGGATCATGTCGCCGAACGGCAGCCGCACGTGCAGCTTGACGATGTTCGGCAGGTACCAGCCGTTGGTCACCACCAGCTCGCTGGGCCCGTCCTTCTTGTAGAGGCGCTTCCACAGGCCCCGGGCGGGCGGCGGGCTGAGCTTGATGTCGGCCACGGCCGACCAGTCGTCCTGGGTGATCTCGTAGTCGGGGATCTCCGGCTTGTCCGGGTTTCCGAACCGGGTGCCGTGCACGAACGGCGTGTGCGAGGCGTCCACGACGTTCTCGAACGTCCGCTCGTAGTTGGCCTCGATCACCATCTCGACGTCCACCCGGGCGAACGACGGGTCGTCGTGCTCGGGGAAGTGCGGGATCGGGGGCCTCTCGTCCTCGGGCAGGTCGCCGAGGAACGCCCAGATCATCCCGTACTCCTCCCGGACCGGGTAGGAGTCGACGCGGGCCTTCTTCGGGATGCCGCGACCCTCGGGGTTGGCCGGGATCAGCGTGCAGGCGCCCGCCGGGTCGTACCGCCAGCCGTGGTAGGGGCAGGCGATCTGGTCGTCGACCAGCGTGCCCCTCGACAGCGCCGCGCCGCGGTGCGCGCACAGGTCCGACAGGCAGACCACGGCGCCGTCGCGCTTGCGGTAGATGACGAAGTCCTGGCCGAGGCACGTGACCCGCTTGGGGGTGCGGGTGACGGCGTCGGCGAACTCCACCGCGTACCAGAAGTTCTTCAGCATGTCGGCTCCCTATCGGCGCCGCAGGTCGATGTGCGCCGGGTCGGCGGACGGCGCCACGTCCTCGCCGCGCAGGTGGGCGCGGAGGAACGCGACGGTGAGGTCCGTGAAGGCGCCGCGGGCCGCGGCGGGGTCGGTCTCGGCCTCCAGGTCGAGGAAGGCGCGGGCCGCCGTCGGGTCGACGGGGTCCGCGATGGCGAAGTGGTTGGCGCCCTTCAGCAGGGCGAGCATGTCGTCCGGGCCGGAGAGGGCCTCGGTGAAGGTGCGCGTGATCGGGTCGGCGGCGGCGTCCTGCCCGTACCGGTCGCTGCTGCCCATGATCACGCCGTCCCGGGTGCCGGCGCCGAGCAGCACCGGGCAGTCCACCTGCGCGGGCAGCACGGTTCCGGCGGGCCACCCCAGCATGGTGGCGACCATCGTGTGGGCGCCGTAGGCGAAGCAGGCCCGGACGCCGGGCAGGAACCGGGCCGACTGCAGCACCACGGTGCCGCCCGCCGAGTGCCCGCCGAGGGCGATCCGGTCGAGGTCGAGGACGCCCTTGAGCAGGCCGATCTCCTCCAGCGCGCCGATGACGGCGGGCAGCGCCGGGCAGGTGGGGCGGGTGCCGTAGGCGTCCGGGCGCGCCGCGTCGAGGTCGACGCCCGGGGTGAGCCCGACCTGGCCGCCGAACAGTTCGGCGACGCGGTCGAACGTCACCACGACGAAGCCCGCGGCCGCGATGGCGGCGGCGAGCGGCCGGTACACGGCCTGCTCGACGTTGACTCCGGAGCAGAACACGACCACCGGGTAGGGCGCGCCGGCGGGGTCGGGCGGGATCTGCCCGGAGAGCCGTTCGGCGTCGGTGCCCTCCGCCCGCGCCGGGTAGTAGACCTTCAGGTGGGAGGTGCCGAACGGGGGGCTGCCGCCGCTCGCCGCGGACCACCACAGGGACCGGACGTTCATGGGGAGCGTGCTCATGGACGGGGCGTTCATGGGCGCGGCAGCTTCCGGTCGCCGCCCCACAGGCCGCGGACGAGGAGGTCGGTGGTCTCCTGCCCGAAGTAGCGGACGCCCATGACGTTGGCGGGGTCGCGCTCGGCGATGTTGCGGCGGATCGCCAGGTCGGTCGCGGCCAGCGCCGGGCGCTCGGCCTCGGGGACGGTCTCGGCCTCGTCCACCCAGCCGAGCCAGCGGTCCACGTGCTCGTCCAGCAGCCGCCCGACGAGGTCGATGTTCTTCTCCGCGCGCGGGAAGGAGTAGCAGTGCGCGGTCGGCGACAGGCTCGCCCGGATGAACCCGGCGCGGCTGGTGAACCACTCGAAGCCGGGGTTCTGCTCGCGGACGGCCAGCCACTGCTCGTTGAGCGGCTCGTAGTACCGGTCGTAGTACTCGCCGTCGCTGAGGAGGTTGGTGCGCGGCACCGAGTCGAGGTAGAACCAGCCCTCCGGCCAGACCAGCAGCGCGATGCCGAGGTGCGGCACCCGGACGTGGGGGCCGAGCCACACGGTCAGGTGCAGGTTGGCGAAGCTCGCGGCCGGGTTGCCGAGCCAGGAGCGCACCATCCAGTCGACCTCCGGGCCGCTGTAGGCGGCGAGGGTCCCGCCCGGCCCGTCCGGGTAGGTGCCGTAGGTCTCCAGCGCCTCCGTGGACGGGTCGCGGGTCGTCTCGAACCTCGCGTCGATCTTCGCCTTGAGCGCGTCCAGGATCGCGTCGAACCGCTGGAAGGTCTCGGTGACGTCCACGGTGGGGGATTCGTCGAGCATCTGCTCGACGTGCTGCAGGGTTTCCTTCAACGGGGCGCTCCGCTCGGTGCGTCTGCGGCCAGCGCGGCGACCGCGTGCGCGGGCCGCCCGCCGACCAGGTCGGTGTTCTTGGAGACGAGCCGGTTGACGGCCTGGGCGGGGTGGACGCCGGCGATGGTGACCGGCCCTCCCGCCTGGTTGACCAGGGGATGGCTGATGCGTCCCTCGAAGGGGCCGTCCCAGGACGTCCAAAGCGTGAAGTCGGCGGGCAGGGCCAGGATCAGCCCGCCGTCCGGGCCGGACGCGACGACGTTCAGCCGGTTCTCGGCGGACCGCTCGGGCAGGCCGAGCGCGGTCTCCCACGGTTCGAGGGGGGTGAACGGGACCGCGGCGACGTCGGCGTCGGCGATGGCGGCGAGCCGGAACGTCTCGGGGAACAGCGCGTCGTCGCCGGCGATGAGCGCGAGCCGCCCCCAGGGAAGCGTGAAGATCTCCAGCTTCTCGCCGGCGCCGCCGTGCAGCCGGGGCTGGCGTCCCGCGAGGCCGTCCGCGCCCACCAGGTACGCCGCGTGGCCGCCGTCGCCGTCCCGCACGGTGGTCACCGCGTGGGCGGCGGTGCCGCGCACGGCCTCGGCTAGCGCGGCGATGGCGCCGGCGGGGCGGGCCGCGGCGCCGAACGCCAGCTCGGGCAGGACGACCAGCTCGGCGCCCGCCCGGACCGCCTCGGCCACCAGGCCGGGGGAGCGGACCACGGCGGCGTTGAGCTTCGCGGCCCCGGCGGGCGCGGAACGCGGGACGGGCGGGGCGGTGATCGGCGCGTAGAGGGCGGGCCGGCGCGCGGCGAACAGGTCCGTCCCGTCCGGGCGGACCTTGTCGTCGGCGAGCGCGGGGTCGATGTCGGCGACGACGACCGCCTCGCCGGTGCGCGGCGCCTTGGCCACGACGGTGCCGTCGGGGGCGACGATCTGGCTCTCGCCCGCGCCGTCCAGCAGGCCGGCGGGGACGCCGAGCCGCGCGGCGATGGCGGGCAGCGCCTCCTCCGGAAGCAGCGGGCCGACCTTGTTGGCCGCCACCACCCACACGCGGTTCTCGGCGGCCCGCACCGGGATGTGCAGGCTCGCCTCGTCCAGGGCGAACGAGTTGAGGCTGTTGAGCAGCAGCTGCGCGCCCCGGACGGCCAGGTCGCGGGGTACCTCGCTGGTGACGCCCTCCATGCACGCGTACATGCCGACCCGGCCGTGCGGGGTGTCGATCACGGGCCCGGCGGCGGTGCCGGCGTCGAGGTGGTCGCCCTCGGCGCCCATCAGGACGAGCTTGTCGGCGCGGCCGAGCAGGGCCCCGTCCGGGCCGTAGAGGAGGCTGGCGACCGTCACCCGCCCGCCGGCGGCGAGCGTCACGTTGATCTTGATGTGGGCGCGGTGCGCGGCGGCGCGGGCGGCGACGGCGGCCAGGAACGGGCCGTCGGGCGTGCAGGCGGCGCGTTCCGCCGCGGCGCGGTCGTCGTACCAGGAGATGCGGTTGCAGAACTCCGGCAGGACGATGAGGCGCGCGCCGGCGCCGGCCGCCTCGTCGATCATCCGCAGGCAGGCGTCCAGGTTCGCGCCGGCGTCCCGGCCGGTCGCGAACTGGACGGCGGCCACCCGGACCGGACCCTTGACCGGACCCATGCCGCCTCCTGGTTCCACTGGCGAAACGCTGTTTCCAAACTGTACCGTCGCGGCGCGGTCCGCCGCCAGACGTAGCGC